>SHYZ01000158.1 GCA_009692535.1 Myxococcales bacterium | reverse complement strand
GCGCAGGTGTTGAGCAGGATCAGGTCGGCGTCCTCGGGGCGATCGGTGCGGGCGTAGCCGTCGCCGGTGAAGAGGCCGAGGATGAGATTGCTGTCGGCGACGTTCATCTGGCAGCCGTAGGTCTCGACATAGACACGCGGCGCGGCGGTAGTGGTGGCGGTGGCGGTGGCGGTGGCACGCGCGGCGTTGGCCGACGCGGACGCCGCGGAGGGCCTCAGCTGCACGAGTCCGTCGGACATACCGGGGTGAGCAGTACCACCCGGGCTGCCGCACCGCTAGTGGTGCCGGTGCGACGGTGCCGGGGTGCGCTCGCCTGCTACAGGGAGTGGTCGCCGGGGCTCTCCGCGAGCGGGAACAGGAGCTGGAACTCGGTGCCGAAACCGGGGGTGGTCTCGACGCTGATCGTGCCGCCATGCTCAGTCACGATGCGCTGCACCAGCGGGAGTCCGAGGCCGGTGCCGCCGGGCTTGGTGGTGAAGAAGGGCTGGAAGATCCGCTCGAGGTCCTCCACGAGAATGCCGCCCCCTTCATCGGTCACGGAGATGCGCGCGACGCTGACGCCGTCGGCGCGCGCCGCCTGTGCGAGCCGCACGACGACGTGGCCATACGAGGGCGTCGCTTCGACTGCGTTGCGCATCAGGTTCCAGAGCACCTGACGCAACTGGGACACGTCGCCCTGAATGACGAGCGATGGCTCCATGCTGGCGGACGTGCCGGGGTCGCTCGTCACGCGCGAGTAGCTGACCTGCACCTTCGGCGTCGTGGCGTCCTGCGCGAACACGCGCACGGTTTCGGTGAGGAGCGGCGCCAAGTCGATCGGGGCGAAGATCCGCTCGCGGGGCCGCGAGTACTCGAGCAGATCGGTGACGAGGCCATCGAGCCGCCCTACCTCGCGCAGCACGATCGCGGTGAGCGCGTCGCTGTCATCGTCGCCACGGACGTTGCTGCGGAGCAGCTCGACGGCGCCTGAGATCGACGCGAGGGGGTTGCGCACCTCGTGCGCCAGCGCGGCTGCCATCTCTCCCACCGTCGCGAGGTGCTCGGCGCGTCGCACCTGGAGCTCCATCTTGCGCAGCTCGGAGAGGTCGTGAATGTTGGCGATGCGCCCGACCGCAATCCCTTGGTGATCGGTGATGGGTGACACCGAGATGCCGAGTACGGCCGGTCCAGCGGCGTGGCCGGGGCGGGCAGCCTCGATCTCGGCGCGACGGATGGCGTCGGGAAGGTCGAGGCCTGAGATGAGCGTGGCCAGCTCGGGGAAGACCTCGGAGAGCGGGCGTCCTCGTGCCTCCGTGCGCTGCAGCCCGAGGAGCTCACTCGCGGTGCGGTTGAAGGTGAGCACCGTGCCCTCGGCGTCGATTGTGATCAGCCCCGAGAGCAGCGAGCGGATGATGTCCTCGTTGAGCGCCGCGAGGTCGGCCGTACGAATCCGCTGCGACTCGAGGCGCACGCCGGAGAGTCGGAGTTGCTCGCCGAGGTGGGCGGCGAGCACGGCCACCGTGCCGAACGCGCCGGCGTTGACCACGATCTCTCGCACCAGCGCGAACGGCTTCAGCTCCCAGGGGAGGAGTTGCTGGCCATCAGGAATCGGCAGCCAGTGGAGCCAGCCGAGGAGCGACACACCGGCGAAGAGCAGGATGCTGGCCACGGCCACCGAGATCGCGCCGCGGCGGTAGCGGAGGCTTGCCGCCGCGATGATCGAGAGTGGGAAGAAGAAGCCGAAGCCGCTCTGCGCACCGCCGGTGAGGTGGATGAGCGCGGTGGTGAACCCGAGGTCGAGGGTGATCTGGGCGTCGGCGAAGCGGAGGACGTTCTTGATCCTCGGCAGCACGAGCGCGTAGCCGAGCGTGAGCGCGTAGTTTGCGGCGACGAGCGCAAACAGCCACGTCGCGTTCGGCTTGGTGAGCTGGTCCGGCGAGGCGTAATGCAGGCCGACCGTCGCGCCGAGCACCACGGTGAGCGCAACCAGCCGCAGCAGCATCAGCTGCGTGATGCGCCTGCGCAGGTCGGGACCGTGTAGCGTGCTCACGCCGCCTCCGGTGCTACTGGATGTTTCCGGCGATCTCGAAGATGGGAAGGTACATCGCGATGATCATGCCGCCGACGACGACGCCGAGAAACACCATCATGAACGGCTCGATCAGCGCCGTGAGGGAGCCGACCGCGACGTCCACTTCCTCATCGTAGAACTCGGCGATCTTCTGCAGCATGGTGTCCATCGCGCCGGTCTGCTCACCGACGCTGATCATCTGGATTACCATCGTGGGGAAGACGCGGCTCTCAGCGAGTGGTCCCGCGAGGTCCTTTCCTTCGCTGACCTTCGTGCGGGCGTAGAGGATGCCCTTCTTGACGACGACGTTGCCCGCCGAGGCGGCGGTGATGTCGAGCGCGTCGAGGATCGGCACGCCGGCGCCGAGCAGCGTGCCGAGCGTGCGCGTGAACCGGGCGACGATGACCTTGCGGAGCACGTCGCCGATGATTGGGACCTTCAGGATGATCGTGTCGAACGCGAGGCGACCGGCGGGGTACTTGAGCGCCGTCGTAAAGCCGATGGAGCCGGCGATCAACGTGGCGAGGATGATGCCGACGTTGTCGCGGAAGCCGTGCGAGATGTCGATCACAAATTGAGTCGGGCCGGGCAGCGCGCCGGCCTTGAGCTCCTTGAACATGTTCTGGAAGGTCGGGATGACCTTCGAGAGCAGCACGGCGATCACGACCGACGCGATGACGAGCACGCCGATCGGGTAGGCCATCGCGCCCTTGACCTGGCGCTTGAGCTTGGCGGCTTTCTCGATGTACGCGCCGAGACGCTGGAGGATGGTGTCGAGAATGCCGGCGACCTCGCCGGCCGCGACGAGGTTGACGAAGAGATCGTCGAAGACCTTGGGGTGGCGGCGGAGCGAGTCGGAGAAGCTGGCGCCGCTCTCGACGTGTCCTTTTACGTCGAGGAGCACGGCGCGAAACGATGGGTTCTCCGACTGCTTGCCGAGGATGTCGAGGCACTGCACGAGCGGCAGCCCGGCGTCGATCATCGTCGAGAACTGGCGCGTGAAGACGACGAGGTCCTTGGTGCTGACGCCGGACCCGAAGGAGAGCTTGAAGCTCTTCTTGGCCGGGGCGTTGGCAGCCTGTCCGCCGCGGCGCGCCGCGCCGGCCTTGGACCGCTGCTGCGCGGTGGCCGTGGCCATGCGCTACGTGCCCCTCGGTGCCGTCGGCTTGGCCGCGCGTACCGAATCGCCGGCCGCCTGCGCGTTGTTGAGCATCGTCTTTAGCTCGTCGGGATCGGGGCTGCGGGCCGATGCGTCCTGAATCGAGACCTGCCGCTTCATGACGAGGGTGACGAGGCTCTGGTTGAAGGTCTGCATCCCGAACTTGCTCTGGCCGATCTGCATCTGCGAGTAGATCTGGTGGACCTTGTCCTCGCGGATGAGGTTTCGGATCGCCGCGTTCGGCACCAACACTTCGGCGCACAGGACGCGCCCGGTGCCGCCGATGCGCGGCAGCAGCGTCTGCGAGAGCACGCCCTCGAGGACGAAGGAGAGCTGCGCACGGATCTGCGGCTGCTGGTGCGGCGGGAAGACGTCGACGATGCGGTTGATGGTCTGGATCGCGCCGTTCGTGTGCAGCGTGGCGAACGTGAGGTGCCCGGTCTCCGCGAGGGTGAGCGCGGCCTCGATGGTCTCGAGGTCACGCAGCTCGCCGACCAGGACGACATCGGGGTCCTGGCGCAGGATCGACTTTAGGGCGCGCTTGAACGACATCGTGTCGGAGCCGATCTCGCGCTGGTTCACCACCGAGTTTTTGTGCGTGTGAAGGAACTCGACCGGGTCCTCGATCGTGACGATGTGGCAACGCTCGTCGGTGTTGATCTTGTCGATCATCGACGCGAGCGTGGTCGACTTGCCCGAGCCGGTCGGACCGGTGACGAGCACGAGTCCGCGCGGGCGGCAGCAGAGTTCGTCCACGATTGGCGGTAGGCCGAGCTCGGCGAGCGGCACGATCTTGAACGGGATGATCCGGAACGCGCCGGCCACCATGCCGCGCCCCTGCAGGAAGACGTTGGCGCGAAAGCGTCCCAGGTTCTTGATGCCGAACGAGAAGTCGAGCTCCGAATCCTCTTCGAACTGCACCTTCTGCTTGTCGCTGAGCACCGAGTAGCAGAGCTGCTTGGTGTCGGTCGCCGTGAGCGGGTCGGTCCGCAGCGGGTGCATCAGGCCGTCGACCCGCAGCTGCGGCGGGGTGCCGACCGTGATGTGCAGGTCGGACGCTCCGTTGTCGAGCATCGCCTTGAGCAGCTGGTGGAGGTTGAGGCTCATGGTGGGTGTTGTGGGCGCGCGACCGCTAGTCCCCGACGGTGACGCGGGCGATCTCTTCAGGCGTGGTGACGCCGTCGAGCATCTTGGAGATGCCCGACATGCGCAACGAGCGGATGCCGGAGCGGATCATCTCCGCCTTGATCTCCGCGCCGGAGCCGCCCTGGAGCACGAGCTCCTTGAGCGAGTCGAAGAACGGCATCACCTCGTAGAGCGCGATGCGCCCCTTGTAGCCGGTGTTGTTGCAGGCGTTGCAGCCGGTGCCGCGGAAGATGGTCGCGCGCGCGGCTTCGTCGGGCATTACGCCGAGGTCGAGGAGCGCCTTGTCGTTCTTCTCCGCTTCGATCCGGCACTCGCTGCAGATCTTGCGCGCGAGCCGCTGCGCCACGACGAGGTTCACCGACGCGGTGACGAGGAACGGCTCGATGCCCATGTTCAGCAGGCGCGACACCGTCGAGGGCGCGTCGTTGGTGTGCAGCGTCGAGAGCACGAGGTGACCGGTGAGCGCCGCCTTGACCGCGATCTCGGCGGTCTCGAAATCGCGGATCTCGCCGACCATGATGATGTTCGGGTCCTGCCGCAGGAAGGCGCGCAGCGCCGCCGCGAAGTTGAGCCCGATGTCGTCGTGCATCTGGCACTGGTTGATGCCGGGCAGGTTGAACTCGACCGGGTCCTCGGCGGTGGAGATGTTGCGTGTGGTCTTGTTGAGCTCGGCGAGCGCCGAGTAGAGCGTGGTGGTCTTGCCCGAGCCGGTCGGGCCGGTGACGAGCACCATGCCGTACGGCATCGCGATCTGCTTCTTGAAGTCGGCGAGCGGCTTCTCTTCGAAGCCGAGCTTGGTCATGTCGAGCTGGAGGTTCGACTTGTCGAGCAGTCGCATGACGATCTTCTCGCCGAACAGCGTCGGCAGGACCGAGACGCGGAAGTCCATCTCCTTGTCCTTGCCGATCTTCAGCTTGATACGTCCGTCCTGCGGCAGGCGTCGCTCGCTGATGTCGAGGCTCGCCATGATCTTGAGGCGCGAGGTGATCGCATTCCTGAGCTTGATCGGCGGTCGCATCTCCTCGTAGAGGATCCCGTCGATGCGGTAGCGGATGCGGAATTCCTTCTCGTACGGCTCGACGTGGATGTCCGACGCCTTCTTCTTGATCGCGCCGAGCAGCAGCATGTTGCAGAGCTTCACCACCGGCGCCTCGCCCGACTGCTGCTCGAGGTCGACCGTGTTGACGTTGCCCTCCTCCCTCGCCTCGATCGCGATCTCGTCGTCGAGGTCGTCGAGCACGTCGCGAAAGTCGGGACCCTGCTCGGTGTAGAAGCGGAGCAGCGCCTCTTCGATCGCCTTCTCCGAGGCGACGACCGGATCGATGTTGTACTGCGTGAGGAACTTGAGCTCGTCGATCGCGAAGATGTTCGACGGGTCGGACATCGCGACGATGAGCGTCGCGCCGGCGCGGGAGACCGGGATCACCATGTGCTTGTGCGCGATTTCGCGCGGGATCAGCTTGATGACGTCAGCGTCGATCTCGAACTCGGCGAGATCGATCGAGGGGAGCTGGTACTGCTTGGCGAGGAACTGACTGAGGGCCTGGTCGTTGACGAAGCCCATCTGGGCCAGCGACTGGCCGAGACGCCGTCCGCTCCGTCGCGCCTCGTCCTGGGCCTTTTGGAGCTGCTGGATCGAGATCATCTTCTCGCGAACGAGAAGCTCACCAATGCGACTCATCGATCCTCCGGCCTACGGGAAAACCCTAGTGACGACGATACGTTATTCGGCCTGTCGCGCGGCTGTCAAGGAACCACGCGGCGCGGCGCGCGTTACGGGACGCGTTCGATTGTCACCTGGCCGGCGCCGCTGCGGGTGGTGATCGTGTTCACCTGAAGCGAGCCGCTGTTGAAGGAGCCGCCGCCGCCTGCGATCCAGCCGCCGCCACCGCCCGAGTAGCCGCCGCCGCCGCCGCCGCCGTGACAGCCGCTGCCGCAGCCGCCGCTGCCGAACCCGCCATGCGCCGAGTCGCCGCAGACCGAGCCGGCGGTGCCGCCCGCGCCGCCGCCGGCGAACGAGGTGCCGCCGAAGCCCCAGCTCGAGTCGCGCTGCCCGTCGCCGGTCATGCCGCCGCCGCCCGCGCCCCAGCTCGAGCAGAACGCACCGCCCGCACCGCCTGCGCCGCCGGCGCAGACGCTGCCGCCCGCGCCGTCCCCGCTCACCATGCCGTTCTGCCCGGTGGTCGTGAGCGACGCGTCGAAGCCGTTGCGTGTCGCTCCCGCGCGGGTGCCGCCGCCGCCGCCCGCGACGATCAACGTGGTGCCGTCCGTGGTGACGACGAAGCTGCCGCCGCCGCCACCGCCGTTCGAATTCGAGCCCGCTCCGAGGCCGCTCTGCCCGACGAGAATCCGCAGCCGCGTGCCCATGGTGAGCGCGACCACGCCGCGCATCTGCGCTGCGCGACCGCCGGCGTAACCGGGCTGGCCAGCCGAGCCCTGCGCGCCGATCGCCTCGATGCGGTAGTTGCCGCTCGCGGGCACGACCCACTCCTGCCTGCCGGCAGCGACGGTGACGCGGCCGGCGAGTGAGCCGCCCGCGTAGGCGCCGTCGCATGCGGCCTGCGATGGGCCGGTCGCTCCCGTCGCGGCGCAGGTCGTGAACGTGACGAGGACCGAGCCGCAGACGCCGCCGATGCAGGCGAGACCACCGCCGCAGACCAGGCCGCAGGTGCCGCACGAGGTGGGCGACGAGCCGAGGTCGGCCTCGCAGCCGTCGCTGTTGACGAAGTTGCAGTTGGCCCAGCCGGCGTCGCACGCGGCGATGCCGCAGCCGGGCGCGCCGCCACACGCGGTGGCCGCGACGTGCGGGCCGGGCGGGCAGAGCGCGCTGCCGCCGTCGTCGGTGACGGCGTTGCAATCGTCGTCGTCGCCGTTGCAGCTCTCGGCGCTGGTGGCGCTGGCGTCGCTGCAGAAGACCGTGCCGCCGAGACAGAGGTTCATGCCCTCGTCGCAGAGATCGCCGTCGGCGCCGTCGCAGCTGCCGCCGATGCGCGCGTCCGCGGCACCGTCGGGGGTGCCGGCGCTGCAGTCGTCGTCGATGCCGTTGCAGAGGTCGAGCGTCGAGAGCGTGGTGTCGTTGCACGAGAGCGCGCCGAGCACGCAGATGCGCGTGCCCTCGGCGCAGAGGTCGGCGTCGGGGCCGTCGCACGGTGCGCCGACGGTGGGGTCGCCGCTGCCGTCGAGCGTGCCGCCGTTGCAGTCGTCGTCGACGCCGTTGCAGAGCTCGAGTGACGGATCGATGCTGCGGCGACACACAGGGAAGCCGCGATCGCAGTGCGTCGTGCCGGTGGCGCAGATTCCTGGCTCACCGGTGGCGCACGCCATGCCGCTGCCGGGATCGCCGTCGTCGGGGATGCCATCGCAGTCGTCGTCGAGGCCGTTGCAGAGCTCGGCAGAGGGCGCGTGGAGCGCGATGCAAGTGAGCGAGCCGCCCGCGCAGGTGAGCGTGCCGGGGGCGCAGGCGCCGAGGCCCACGGTCAGGCAGGGGACGCCGCCGCCGGGATTGCCGTCGTCGGGGAAGCCGTCGCAGTCGTTGTCGACGCCGTCGCAGATTTCGGGGCTGGGCGGCGGGGCGTTGCAGCCGATCCAGGTGCCGACGACGCAGAACTCGACGCCGACACCGCAGCCGCTGGTGCAGGGGCGCAGCAGGCCCTCGTCGCTCTCGCCGTCGCAGTCGTCGTCGGCGCCATTGCAGCTCTCGACGACCGGCGTGGTGGTCGACACGCAGGCGAGCGCGCCGTCGGTGCAACGGATGGTGCCCGACTGGCAGCTGCCCGGGTCGGTTGCGACGCAGGGCGCGCCGCCGCCGGGGCTGCCGTCGTCGACGGTGCCGTCGCAGTCGTCGTCGAGGCCGTTGCAGAGCTCGGGCGCGGGCGCGGCGCAGCCGATGATCGAGCCGAGGATCGGCAGGAACAGCTCGGCGTCACGCGGGTCGGCGTCATTCGAGACGATGCGCAGCGACTCGGCGGGGAGCGTGCCGGCGCCGAGGTCGGCGGAGAGGAGGACCACGCGCGCACGGAGCGTGGCGCCGCCGGGAGAGAGGTGCGCGGGGAGCGCGGCGGGGGTTTCGGCGGCGGTGACGGGGTCGACGTGGAAGAGCTCGAGCGCGTACGCGTCGGCGAGGCCGGTGTCGTCGGTGATGTCGAGGAAGCTGATGGTGAGCGGCGTGTTGCCGGTGCCGGTGTTGGTGAGGTCGACGTCGCGGGCGGGCGTGTCGCCCCACGCGACGACGCCGAAGTCGAGTTCGTCGGGCGTGGTGGTGACGCGCGGTGTGCCCTTGAGTTCGGAGAGCAGCGTGATCGGGACGATCGGCTCGTCGTCGTCGTTAGAGGAAATGCGCAGCTCGCCGCGATCGATCTCGTCGTCGGCCTGCGTGAGCGTCACGGTGACGCGGGTGGATTCGCTGGGGGCGAGCTCGAGAGTGACGAGGCCCGAGGGGGATGCGACGTACTCGGCGAGCGCGTCGGCCTCGAGGACTTCGAGGCGGCTGATGGTGAGCGGGCCGACGCCGACGTTGGTGATGATGAGCTCGTGTGAGACCTGCGAGCCGAGCGGCGCGCTGCCAAAGTCGAGCGTGGCCGGCGCGACTTGGATTTCGCCCGCGCCGAACGGGGTGCCGGCGTCCACGGGGGACGAGCAGGTGCCGCCGGTACACGCTTCACCAGCGGGACATTCGTCGTCGGTGACGCAGCTGTCGCCGATCGGCGGGGGCACAGCGCCGTCGCAGGCGGGGAGGGCGAGGAGGAGTGAGAGGAGTGCGAGGGGGAGGAGTGTGGGGGAGGGCTTCATGCGAAGAACTCGGGCCATGCCGTCACCTCGGTGTTCGACCGGTTCAGCGTCGCCGG
>SHYZ01000157.1 GCA_009692535.1 Myxococcales bacterium | reverse complement strand
GCGAGCTCCTCGCCGGCTTCGGCGATGAGGTCGAAGCCCTTCTGCTCGGTGAGGCGTGAGATCGATGCGATCACCGGCAGCGTCACGCGACCGGGCAGCCCGAGCTCCTTGAGCAGCGCCGCCTTGCATGCCGCTTTGCCTGCGAGGTCATCGGCGTCGTAACGCGCAGCCAGGTATGGATCGCGCGCGGGGTTCCAGACCTCGGTGTCGACGCCGTTGAGCACGCCGGTCAGGCGCGGCGCGTGGTGCCTGAGGAAGCCGTCGAGCCCGGCGCCATGCTCCTGCGACTGGATCTCGCGGGCGTAGCGGGGCGAGACGGTCGTGATGCGATCCGCGTAGGCGATGCCCGCCTTGAGGAACGAGATCTGGCCGTAGAACTCGGCGCGATCGGGGTGGTAGAGGTCCCATCCAAGGCCGACCTCGCCGAGGACCGTAGTCGGGAACAGTCCTTGGAAGGCGAGGTTGTGGATCGTGAGCAGCGTGCGCGGGATCGGCCGGTCGAGGAACGACTCGCGCTTGGCGTAGGCGAGCGCGAGCGCGCCCTGCCAGTCGTGCGCGTGGACGAGATCGGGCCAGAGGTCGTACGTGTGCGCGAGCTCGAGGGCGGCGCGGCAGAGCAACGCAAAGCGGAGGCCGTTGTCGGGATGGTCGCCGGCGCCGTCGGGGCCGACGTAGGGATCGTCGACGTCGAACAGCGGGTGCCCGAGGAGAAAGATCGGCACGGTGCCGCCGGGCAGCATCGCCTCGTACACGACGACGCGCTCAGTGCGCGCGCCGAGCGTGACGACGAGTGGCTCGAGGCGCCGTGCCAGCGGGTGCGCCGCTTCGTCCATGGAGCGATAGCGCGGCGTGATCACGAACGGCGCGACGCCGTGTGCGCGCAGGGCGCGAGGCAGCGCGGCGACGACCTCGGCGAGGCCACCGGTCTTGGAGAAGGGCGTCACCTCGGAGGCAACGTGCAGCACGCGAAGGGGAGCGGTCATGGTCGAACCTCGATGTCGCGGAGGAACGCGGCTGCGTCCTCGGGGGGCGTGGGGTTGATGTAGCAGCCGGATCCCCACTCGAAGCCGGCGACGTGGGTGACGGTGGGGACGATCTCGATGTGCCAGTGGTAGTGGGCCGGCTCCGGGCCGGTCGCGAGCGGCGCGGAGTGGAGGATGAAGTTATACGCCGGGTGGTCGAGCGCGATGGCGAGCTTGCCGAGCGTGGCGCGTAGCACCGCGGCGAGTGAGCGGAGTCGGTCCTTCGGCTCGGACTCGTAGGCCGCGCGGTGGCGGCGCGGCAGGATCCAGGTCTCGAACGGCGAGCGCGGCGCCCACGGTGCGATCGCGAGGTAGTCGCCGTTGTCGAGGATCACGCGGCGGCCGTCGCTGGTCTCCTGCCGCACGATGTCGCAGTAGACACAGCGCTCCTTGTGCTCGTGGTAGCGCTTTGCGCCGTCGAGCTCGCGCGTGACCGCGACCGGAACGATTGGCAGCGCGATGATCTGCGAGTGGCTGTGCGCGATCGTCGCGCCCGCTGCGGCGCCGTGGTTCTTGAAGACCATCACGTAGCGAAAGCGCGAGTCCTTCTTGAGGTCGACGATGCGGTCCTGGTAGGCGCGCAGCACGCGCTCGACGGAGGCGACGTCGAGGTCGGCGAAGATCTTGTCGTGCGCCGGGGTCTCGATCACGACCTCGTGCGCGCCGATGCCGTTCATCCGGTCGTAGAGCCCGACGCCCTCGCGGTCAAGCTCGCCCTCGATCTTGAGCGCGGGGTAGCGGTTCGGTACTACGCGCAACGTCCACGGCCCACCGGGCGTGTCGCGGTAGGCGAGGACGTCTTTGGGCGTCTTGTCCTCTTGGCCGGGACAGAACGGGCAGACGGCGCCGTCGGTCGGGAGGCTGCGATCGACGCGGTACTCCGACGGGCGCATCGCGCGCTCGCTGGCGATGATGACCCACCGGTCGACGATCGGATCTTTGCGCAGTTCAGGCATGGGGCGGCTCCAGAGTGACGTCGAGTACGACCTCGGCTTCAAAGAGGTCTCCAGGCGCGAGCGAGATCGGCCAGACCGGCGCGAGCACCGAGCCTTGGTAGGTGCGCTCGAAGCCGGATTCCGACTGCGATGCGGTCTCGAGCGGGAAGCGCCAGAGATCGGGCGCGCTCGACGCCGACAGCGCGACGGAGAAGCGGCTCCAGTCGTCGTGGAGCTCGAGGCGCGGGCAGCTCGCGAGCACGCCGCGCGAGGCCATGCGTGCGTCGGTAAGCGTGCGATCGGGGGCGACGAAGCGGCGCGCGGCGTCGTCGCCGGCGAGCAGCGTGAGGGAGAGCTCGGGCGCGAAGAGTGCGGTCATGGGCGCAGCGGTGTCGTGCGCGGTGCCGCCCAGGACGGCGCGCGAGATCCGCCAAGCGCAGGTGAGGCGCCTGCCGCAGAGTGCGTAGCGCTTCTCGATGGTGATGGTGCAAGTGCTGCCCTGTCCGTCGCGCAGCGTGGCGGTGCGGGCGAGCGAGGCGGTCGCCGTGTCGCCGCTGGTGATCGCGCCGAGCGTGTAGGGCGCGCCGGCGAAATCGCCGCGCTCGTCGTGCGTCGAGCGCGCGAA
Source organism: Myxococcales bacterium (assembly GCA_009692535.1). GTDB lineage: Bacteria > Myxococcota_A > Polyangia > Haliangiales > SHYZ01 > SHYZ01. Next base: position 6,701 of record SHYZ01000157.1, on the reverse strand, counting down.
ATCGTCGAGCGTCGTGCCGGGCGCGAGCAGGTGATCGATGAAGCCGAAGCGCGGGTGACGATCGTAGTGGAGCAGCTCCTCGAGCGCCGGGTCCTTGAGCACCACGATGTCGTGGATCGAGCGCGGCTTGTCGCCGCTGCTGTCGCCGCCGCTGACAGGGACGACGGGGACGACGGGGACGACAGGGACGACGGGGACGACAGGGACGACAGGCGCCGTGCTGGCGTGGGCCGCTGCGCGGATTTTGGCGTGGTACGCCTCGGCGTGGCGCCCGACGACGTTGGCGAGGTTGAAGCGCCGCGGCCGCACGTCGAGCTCGAAGAACGCGCCGCCAGCGTCGGGCTTGATGCCGACCCAGAGTTCGCTGTTCGAGAGCACGACCTCGTCGCGGAGATCGGCGTCGAAGTCGAGCCGCTCGGCGCGCGCGCCTAGTGGCGGCGGCTCGACCGCGAGCTCGGCGGCGATGAGGTTGGCGTAGACCGCGTGGCGCAGGTAGTTGAGATAGAGCCCACCGAAGAGCCCGTGCCAGTAGGCGCAATTGCACTGGCCGCGGTAGAGCGCGCGGCGCGCCTCGGCGACGTCCTGCCCGCTGGCGGCCGCAGCGGCGACCTTGCGCGAGACGTGGACCATCTTCTTGTGCATGAGGTTCGCTTCGGGATATTTCGCCATGAAGCTCTGCCAGATGCCGCCGCGCAGGAATGGGCGCAGCTCGTCGAGTCGGCCCTCGTGCTTGAGCCGTTCGCGTGCGTCGTGGAGTCGCGTCTGTGCGTCGGCGGGGAGCGTCCACTCGCCCATCTCCTCGTACGACGCGGTCGGCGGATAGACGCGACCGGTCGGCGCTGCGCAGGCGAGCGCGTCGGAGAAGGTCGTGGTGCGGAGCCGCTCGCTCGAGGTCACGCGCGCGAAGAAGCTGCGCAGCCACCCTTGCTCCCAGACCCACGCTTTGGTGCCGGGCCAGAGGCCGAACTTCTCGCCGTCGTCGCCGTAGGTGAGCGTGAGGTCGCGGCCGGCTTTGTCGAGCAGCGACTCGAGCGTGCGGATCGCTTCGTCGACGGGCTGGAACGGGATCGCGTAGCGCAGGTCCTGATCGATCGGGAAGAGCGCGAGCGGCACGCCCGCCTTGTCGGTGACGTAGTGCCCCTCGAGGCGCGCGGTTACGCCGGCGTTGCGAAAGTGTGTGTCGTCGAGCAGCGTGTAGCCGAGCCCGGCGTGGGCGATGCGCGCCGCGAGCGACGGCTCCCAGACGCGCTCGGCGAGCCACATGCCGCGCGGGCGCTGGCCGAGTCGCTCGGCGCAAAAGTCGTTCATCATCGCGAGCTGGCCGTCGGCGTCGGCGTCGGGCAGCACCGCGAGCATCGGCTCGTAGAAACCGCCGCCGAGAATCTCCACCTGGCCACGCGCGGCGAGTGCGCGCAGGTCGTCGAGGTAGGCGGGTCGCTCGCGGTCGAGCCACTCGAGCAGCGGGCCGGTGTGGTGCAGCGAGAGGCGTAGGTCGGGGAAGTCGGCGATCGCGTCGAGCAGCGGGCGGTAGCAGTCGTCGTACGCCTGATGAAATACGTGGCCGAAGTTTCCCTCGGGCTGGTGGTTGTGAAAGGCTAGCAATATCGTTAGCTTGGACATTATCGTCGGACGCCGGGGCGCGCACTATAGGAGCGGGCCTTTACGGCTGTCAACGGACCGTGATAATCCGCAGCCGTGCCGATATACGAATACAGCTGTCTGAAGTGTAAGAAGAAAGTCGAATACATACAGTCGTTCGCCGAGCCGCCCAAAAAGAAGTGCGAAAAGTGCGGCGGGCGTCTCGAGAAGCTGATGTCGGCTGCCGGGTTCGTGCTCAAGGGGGGCGGTTGGTACAAGGACCTCTACGCGTCGACGCGGCCGGCGAGCGGCGGCGGTGACGGCGGGGACTCGGGGAGCTCGTCGGAGGGGAAGTCGGAAGGGAAGTCGGAAGGGAAGTCGGAAGGGAAGTCGGAAGGGAAGTCGGAAGGGAAGTCGGAAGGGAAGTCGGAAGGGAAGTCGGAGGGGAAGTCGGAGGGGAAGTCGGAGGGGAAGTCGGAGCAGCGCAGCGGCAGTAGCGGCAGTAGCGGCAGTAGCGGCAGTAGCGGCAGTAGCGGCAGCGCGAAGGGCAGCTCGAAGGGCAGCTCGAAGGGCGGCTCGAAGGCGCGGAAGTGACGGCGCGCCTGCTCGACGGCAAGGCGGTCGCGGCACGGGTGCGCGGCGAGGTCTTGGCGCGCACGGTCGCGCTCGCGGCGCGGGGCTTGGTGCCGGGACTCGCGGTCGTGCTCGTCGGCGAGGATCCCGCGTCGGCGGTCTACGTGCGGAGCAAGGCGAAGGCGGCGCGCGAGTGCGGCGTCGCTGCGTTCGACTACACGCTGCCGAAAGAGATTTCCGAGGCGGAACTGCTCACGCTGGTGCGCAGCTTGAACGACGACCCGACGGTGCACGGCATCCTCGTGCAGCTGCCGCTGCCGTCACACATCCGCACGCGCAAGGTGATCGAGGCGATTTCGCCGGAGAAGGACGTCGACGGATTTCATCCGCTGAACGTAGGCCTGCTGGCGCAGGGGACGCCGCGCTTCGTGCCGTGCACGCCACTTGGCTGCATGACGTTGCTCGCCGAAGCGGGGGCCGAGCTCGCCGGTGCGCGCGCGATCGTGATTGGCCGGTCGAACATCGTCGGCAAGCCGATGGCGGCGCTGCTCACCGCGCGCGACGCGACGGTCACGCTCGCGCACTCGCGCACGCGCGACCTCGCGGGCGAGATTTTGCGCGCCGACGTGATCGTGGCCGCGCTCGGCCGCGCTGAGGCGATCCGCGGGGAGTGGATAAAGCCGGGGGCGATCGTGATCGACGTCGGGATCAACCGCACCGCCGAGGGGAAGCTGATCGGCGACGTGGAATTCGCGGCGGCAGCAGAGCGTGCGAGCGCGATCACGCCGGTGCCGGGTGGCGTCGGACCGATGACCATCGCGATGCTGCTCGCGAACACGGTCGATGCCGCAGCCAGCGTCACAGTCTGACCGGCAGCAGCGGCGGCGCGCTGCGCTCAGCGTCGCCGCGCTGGTCGCCGCCGTGGCGTTGACCGTCGGCACCTGCTGGCTCGGCGTGTCGAGCTACCACGTCCCCGAGGAGCGCAAGGAGCTCGAGTCGTGGCATGCGCATGTCTTTACGCCGCTCCACCATCAGACGCGCAGCCTGCAGGCGGCGCTCGCCGGATTGGTCGACGAGACGGCGCCGCGCACAGCGGCGAAGGCGGTCCTCCTGCTCGACAACAACGTGCTGCCGGCGCTCCAGCTGCTTGTCGAGGAGTTGCGTCAGGTCAGGTTCGACACGCTCGACGTGCGCGCGCTGCACTCGGGGTATTTCGAGGCGGTGGTCGGGATGCAGGAGGACGCGCAGGCGATGCGCGCGATCTTCGCCGAGCCGGGGGCGGCGCTCGGTGATCAGCGTGCGCGGGTTCAGGCGCGAATGAGCGGCACGCTCGAGCGCTTCGACCGCGTGTACGCGCGGGCACGGGAGCTGTACCGCGAGCATGGGCTCGGCACCGCCGCGTCGGCACCGACGCCTGCGCTGGACGACGCGAAGGCGCCTGCGTCGGAGGAAGGGAAGGCGCCCGACCCAACGGGCGGTGGCGCACGATGAGGGTCGTGTCGCTGATCGCCTCGGCGACCGAGATCGTGTACGCGCTCGACCTCGGTCACACGCTCGTCGCGCGCTCGCACGAGTGCGACCATCCGCCGTCGGTGCTCGGCTTGCCCGCGGTCACCGCGCCCAAGTTTCCGACCGACGGAACCAGCTACGAGATCGACCAGCGCGTGAAGGCGATCCTCGCTGAAGGGCTGTCGGTCTATCGCGTCGATCCGGTGGCGCTGGCGGCGGCGCGGCCCGAGGTCGTGCTCACGCAGGTGCAGTGCGAGGTCTGTGCGGTGAGCCTGCGCGACGTCGAGGAGGCGCTCGTCGAGATTGCCGGTGGCCGGCCGCGGCTGGTCGCGCTCGAGCCGATGCGACTCGACGATGTTTGGCGCGACATGCGCCTCGTGGCCGACGCGCTCGACGTGCCGGCGCGTGGCGTGGCGCTGGTGAACGCGCTGCAAGCGCGCCTGACGGCGATTTGCGCCCGCGCGGCCGGGCTCGCACGCCCGCGCGTGGCGACGGTCGAGTGGATCGAGCCGCTCATGGCGGGCGGCAACTGGATGCCCGAGCTGGTCGCGCTCGCGGGCGGCGAGAACCTCTTCGGCGCGGTCGGGCAGCACTCGGAGGTGCTCTCGTGGGAGCGCTTCGCCGCGAGCGATCCCGACGTGATCTGCGTGCTCCCGTGCGGCTGGGGCGTCGCCAAGGCGCGCACCGAGCTCGCCGCGCTCGAGCGGCAGCCCGGCTGGTCGCAGCTCCGTGCCGTCGCGGCGGGGCGCGTGTTCCTCCTCGACGGCAATCGCTACTTTAACCGCCCCGGTCCGCGCCTCGTCGAGTCGGTCGAAATCCTCGCCGAGCTGCTGCACCCCGACCGGTTCCACTTTGGCCACGAAGGCGACGGCTGGGAGCGGCGCTAGCCGCGCCCCCGCACCTGGCCCTCGGCGACGCCGCGCCCTGAGCAGCTTCGCGCCCCGCGTCGTGCGCTAGTTGCGCCGCGTGCTGAGCAGGTGGTCGAGCAGCCGGTCGAGCTCGTCGAGGTTGGCGTACGGGATCTCAATCTTCCCGCCGCGCCCGCCGCCGCGATCGCGCACCGAAATCTTGGCGCCAAGCGTGCGTGTGAGCCGCTCCTCGAGGTCGCGCAGGTTGGCAGTCTTTCCTGTCGCGCCGCCCGACTCGCCGCTGCGTGCCGCGCCGCTCTTGGCTCGCGTCCGCATCGCACGCACCAGCGCCTCGACCGCGCGCACCGACAGGCCCTCGGCCACCGTGCGCTTTGCCAGCGCGAGGATGGCAGCGGCGCCGCCACTCTCTTCCAGCCCGAGCAGCGCGCGCGCATGCCCCATGTCGAGCGCGCCGTCGAGCAGCAGCTGCTGCACCGGCGGCGGTAGCTTGAGCAGCCGGAGCGCGTTGGCGATCGTCGTGCGATCCTTGCCGATGCGCAGCGCGAGTTTTTCCTGCGTGTAGCCAAACTCGTCGATGAGCCGACGAAACGCCTGCGCCTCTTCGATGGCGTTCAGGTCCTCGCGCTGCAGGTTCTCAACCACCGCCATCTCGAACGCGAGCGCCGCCGTCGCCTCGCGCACGACGACCGGCACCTCGCGCAGCCCCGCGCGCTGAGCCGCCCGCCAGCGGCGCTCGCCCATGATGATCGTGTAGCCGCCGCCCACGCGTTGCCGCACCACCAGCGGCTCCATCACGCCGTGCGCGCGGATCGACGCGGCCAGCTCCTCGAGCCGAGCCTCGTCGAACAGCTGGCGCGGCTGCTCCGCATCAGCGGAGAGCTCCTCGATCGGCGCACGGAAGTAGTCGCGCGGTGCCGCCACCGGCCGCACCGTTGCGTCGCCGCTGCCGCCCGGGATCAGCGCGTCGAGCCCGCGCCCGAGCGCCTTCCGCTTGAGCGGCGCGTTCACGACACGACCTCGCCTGCGCCGGTGCCCGGTGTCGGTCCCGCGCCCGCCCCGCGCCGCACGACCTCATCGGCGAACTGCACGTAGCTCATGCTGCCGCGCGACGACGCATCGTAGAGCAGCGCCGGCTTGCCGTGCGACGGCGCCTCGGCGAGCCGCACGTTGCGCGGGATCACCGTCTCGAACACGCGCGCACCGAGGTGGGCACGCACCTCCTCGGTCACCTGGTGCGTGAGGTTGGTGCGCGGGTCGTACATGCAGAAGAGCACGCCGTCGATCGCGAGCCGGGGGTTGAGCACGCGCCGCACCCGCTCGATCGTGTCGACCAGCGCGGCGAGCCCCTCGAGCGAGTAGTACTCGCAGAGCATCGGCACGACCACACCGTCGGCCGCCGTCAGCGCGTTCAGCGTGAGGATCCCGAGCGAGGGCGGACAGTCGATCACGATGTAGTCGAAGCGGTCGACGATCGGCGCGAGCAGCCGTGCCAGCCGCCCTTCACGCTCCGCTTCGGCGATGAGCTCGAGCTCCGCGGCGTAGAGGTCGGCGGTTGCGGGGGCGACGAACAGCCCGCGCACCTCGGTCGGTCGGATCACGTCGGCGAACGCGACATCGCCGAGCAGCGCGTCGTAGACCGACAGCTCCACCTTGCCGCGCGAGTACCCGACGCCCGAGGACGCGTTCCCCTGCGGGTCGAAGTCGACCAGCAGCACCCGCCGCCCACCGCCCTCGCCAGCACTGCCGCCACCCGCCGCCAGCGAAGCCGCGAGGTTCACGGCCGTCGTGGTCTTGCCGACGCCGCCCTTCTGGTTCGCGACCGCGATGATCCGTCCCATCGGTACACCACCTTGCATGCCGGCAATCTACTTGGGCCGTGTGACACCCATAAGGATCGCCCGGCGCGCCCGCTTCGGCAAAAACTTGCGCGTTAGTAGGTCCTAGTCTTACATGGTGGCTGGATGTAGGACATCCAGAAGGAGCCCACGATGCGCGGTGCATTCCCTGTGATTTATGCGTCTTTCGCCGAGTTCGAGCAGGAGGAGCTGCGCAAGCTCGACCAGCTCGCTGCCTCCGAGGAGGCCCTGCTCGAAGAAATCCTGCGCGACGACGAGCCGAGCGGCGCGCACCGGTGCGTCGGCCGTCCCGGCTCCCTGCGCGACTGACCGCAGC
>SHYZ01000156.1 GCA_009692535.1 Myxococcales bacterium | reverse complement strand
GGGCGCCGTGGAGCGAGCCGACGAGGCGCACGGCCAACGGCAGGCCGGCGAGGTATTTGAGCGGCATGGCCACGCCGAGGAGTAGGAGGAAGGAGCAGCCCTCGGCGAATGCGACGACGCGCAGCCGGCCGATCGGGGTGCGCGGTGAGACGGCTGCGGTGCCGCTCATGGTGCGTCCGTCGGCTCCGATTCGAACCGGTGGTGGAGGGCGACCGGCGCGGACTTCTTGCGGAAGCGCATGTTGAGCAGCTCGATGGAGAGCGAGAACGCCATCGCGAAGTAGATGTAGCCCTTGCCGACATGCTGCCCCAGGCCCTCCGCCATCAGCATGACGCCGATGAGCAGCAGAAAGCTCAGCGCGAGGATCTTCATGCTGGGGTGGCGGTTCACGAAGTCACCGATGCGGCCGGCGAACACGAGCATGACGCCGACCGCCACCACCATGGCGATGACCATCACGAAGACATGCTGCGCCATCCCGACCGCCGTGATCACCGAGTCGAGCGAGAACACGATGTCGAGCGCGAGGATCTGGACGAGGATGACGCCGAAGGCTGCGGTGCCCCCGGCGCCCTTCCTCTCCTCGTGGACGACCTCGAGCTTGTCGTGGATTTCCTGCGTCGCCTTGGCCACGAGGAAGAGTCCGCCGCCGAGCAGGATGAGGTCACGCCACGAGATGGTCTTGCCGAGCAGCGTGAAGAGCGGCTCGGTCAAGCCCATCACCCACGAGATCGCGAACAGCAGCCCGAGTCTGAGGATGAGCGCGAGCGAGATGCCGATGCGGCGTGCGGCCGGCTGCTGCGCCGGCGGCAGCTTGCCGGTGAGGATGGAGATGAAGACGACGTTGTCGATGCCGAGCACGATCTCCATCGCGGTGAGCGTCAGGAGGCTTACCCAGATGTCGGGGTTGGTCAGGTGTTCAATCGTCATGGGTCTTGGCTGTCCGTCGTATCGGCTCCCAAGGTGGCGTTCGGCGCCGAAGCCACGCGCGCTAGGACTTGCCGGCGAGGATGTTCTTTGCGATCACCACGCGCTGGATCTGCGAGGTCCCCTCGTAGATCTGCAGCAGCTTCGCGTCGCGCATCAGCTTCTCGACCGGGTACTCCTTGGTGTAGCCGTAGCCGCCGAAGATCTGCACCGCGTCGGTCGCCGCGCGCATCGCAGCGTCGGCACCGTACGCCTTGGCGTACGCCGACACCACCGAGTCGAGCTTCCCCTGGTCGACGAGCCACGCCGCCTTCTGGCAGAGCAGGCGCGTCGCCTCGTACGAGATGGCCATCTCCGCGAGCATGAATTGGATCGCCTGGTGCTGCGCGATCGGCACGCCGAAGGTCTTGCGCACGAGCGCGTAGTCGCGCGACTCCTCGAGTGAGCGCCGGATGATCCCGAGCGCACCGCCGGCGATCCAGGGGCGGCTTCGGTCGAACGTCTTCATCGCGATCTTGAACCCCTCCCCCTCCGCGCCGACGAGCGCGCTCTTCGGCACGCGCACCTCGTCGAAGATCACGTCGCTGGTGTTGGAGCAGCGCTGCCCCATCTTGTCCTCCTTGCGACCAACCTTCACGCCGGGGCGATCGGCGTCCACGACGAAGCAGGTGATCCCACGGTGCTTGAGCCCGCGGTCGAAGGTGGCGAAGACCGTGTACCAGCTCGCCACGCCGCCGTTGGTGATCCACCGCTTCTGCCCGGTGATCACGTAGTCGTCGCCGTCACGCACGACCTTGGTCGACATGCCGGCCACATCGGAGCCAGCGTCGGGCTCGGAGCAGCAGTACGCGGCAAAGATCGGCTCGTCGACGAGGCGGCCAAGATAGTGCCTTTTCTGTTCCTCGGTGCCGGCGATGAGCAGCGGCATCGCGCCGAGCATGTTGGCGGCCATCGAGGTGTTCACGCCAGCGCAGCCGAAGCTCACCTCCTCGAGCACGAGACAGTGGTCGAGGCAGGAGAGCCCGAGCCCGCCGTACGCCTCGGGCACCTCGAGGTTCATCAGGCCGAGCTGCCACGCCTTGTGGAGGATCTCCTTCGGGAACGTCCCGGCCTCGTCGAGCTTGCCGGCGACGGGGATGATCTCCTTGCGCGTAAAGTCGCGTGCGGTGTGGACGAGGGCGATCTGCTCCTCGGTGAACGAGTGGTCGATTGGCATGGGCGGGATTCTACGATGTACCATCACCGACGGATGGGATTCGTGCGGGCGGCGGCGCTGGTGGCGGCAAAGGATCTACGCGTGGAGCTGCGCACCCGCGAGGTCGTCTACACCATGACGTTCTTCGCCGCGCTGCTGATGGTGCTCTTCAGCTTCGCGTTCAGCCAGGGTGGCCAGGTGCTCCCCGAGGCGGCGGGCGGCATCCTCTGGGCCGCGGTGGCGTTCTCCGGCACGCTCGGGCTCGCGCGCGCGTTCGAGCGCGAGCGCGAGGGCGACACGATGCGCGGCCTGCTGCTCTCGCCCGCCGATCGCGGCGCGATCTTCCTCGGCAAGGCGGCGGGCCTCTGCGTCTACATGCTGATCGTCGAGGCGGTCGCCGTGCCGCTGGTCGCGATCCTCTTCGGTGCGCCGGTGCTCGAGCGCCCGCTCGAGCTCGCCGCGCTGCTCATCCTGGCGACGATCGGCTTCGCGGTGGTCGGCTCGGTCTTCGCCGCGATGCTGCTCCGCACGCGCTCGCGCGAGACGCTGCTCCCGGTGATCCTCTACCCGATCGTGCTCCCCGCGTTGATCGCCGGCGTGAAAGGCACCGCCGCGCTCTGGCAGGGCTCGCGCGCGCTGCCGCAGGCGCACTTCTGGCTCCTGTTCCTGCTCGTCTTCGACGCGATCTTCCTCGCCGTCGCGCTCTGGGCCTTCGAGTCGCTGGTGGTCGAATGAAGCGCACGATCTTTCTCGCCGCGGGCGCGCTCGCCGCCGTCGGCTTCGCCCTGCTGCCGTTCTTCGTCTTCTTCCGGGCGGAGCTCGCGTACGACCTCTACTTCAACCAGAAGATTTTCTACTACCACGTCCCCGCCGCTTTCATGATGTTCCTCTCGGTCTTCATCTGCGGCTTCGCGTCGGCAAAGTTTCTGATCTCGCGCCAGCCGCGCTGGGACGACGTGGCGGCGGCAGCGGGCGACCTGGTCGTGCTGTTCGGCGCGCTGGTGCTCACCTCCGGCCCCATCTGGGGCAAGGCGGCGTGGGGGCAGTACTGGGTCTGGGACGCGCGGCTAACCACCTCACTCCTGCTGTGGATGATCTTCGTCGCCTACGCGCTGCTGCGCCGGTTCGGTGGGCCGGGCTCGGAGCGGCTCGCCGCGGGGCTCGCGCTCTTTGGCACCGCCGACGTGCCGCTGGTCTACTTCGCGGTGAACTTCTGGAAGACGCAGCACCCGACCAACCGCGTCGTCCCGAACCTCGTGGGTGAGATGCGCACCACCTTCCTCATCGGAGCTGGCGCGTACCTCTGCTTCTTCCTGATCCTCCTCGCCGCGCGGATCGCGCTCGGACGCTCCGAGCGCCGGCTCGCCGAGGTGGAGGACCTGGCCGTCGAGATCGGCCGCCTGGAGTGACCATGCCCAGTCTCGTGCTCGCAGTCGCGCTCGCTCTCCTTCCACTCGTCGCCGCGCCCGCGTTCGCCGAGGCGCCCGCAGCCGCACGCGCTCTCGACCTCGCGCGCTACGACTTCGACCCGGCCAAGGACCGCGCCGCCGACGTCGGCACGCGCTTCCTCGCCGATCTCGACAGCGCCTCGCCCGCACTCGGTGCCGCGGTGCGGGAAAAGTCGCGCTACGACCTGCAGGACGAAGAGGCCGCAAAGTTCGTCCGCCAGCGCAAGTACGTCATCGCCGCCTACGCCGTGCTCTGGATGCTCCTCGCTGGCTTCGCCATGACGATGTACCGCCGACAGACCCGCCTCCAGCTCGCGCTCGACCAGCTCGAGGCCCGCCTCCGCGCCAGTTCCGGCACCTGAGCAGCACGTGACGAGCGCGCACTTTATCTTCATCCCCGGCGTGCTGTTCGTCGGGTTCGTGCTCGGCTTCATTCTGGGCGGCCGCGCCGCACGCGATCAGCAGGTGCTCGACCAGAAGCGCGCCGCCGAGCGCGAAGCCACACGCGCCACACGCGCCGCACGCGCAGCGCTGAAGGCGCAAAAGGACGCGCCCCCGAACGACGCCCCCTAACGCGCCTTGGCGACCTCGTCTGGCGCCCCGTCGCGGTCGCCGCTGTCGAACAAGATCTCGCCGAGCTCGTGCATCTTTTTTGGGTGCAGCACCCGGTGCGGCCCCGGCCGGTCCACGACAATCCCCATCGACCACGCCGCGAGCTCGGAGCAGTAGAAGCGGTCGTCATCGGGCACGCCGACGACCCCGAGGTAGTCATACGGTGCGCCGATCTTGCTGCGCGCGCGGGCGAGCGCCTCGGTGCCACGCTCTGCCGTCCAGCCGCGCGGGCGCACCACGCGCAACCGGTGCGTCTCGCGCAGGTACTTGTCGAGCGGCGTCACGACCACGCCGGCCGCGACCGCCTCGATCACCTCGCTGCGCTCGAGATCGAGGATGCTCGTATGCGAGAACGACGCATTCGACGCGATCGCCACGAAGTCGTCCCCCGGGTGGTAGCCGCGGCTCACGATCCACATGCCGGTGCCGCCGACAGCGCGCACCACCGCCAGCCACGACTGCGTCTCCGGCTCGTAGCGCGGACCCATCTTGCGATCGAGCGCCCGCCTCCCCGCGCACGCCGTGACGAGCAACAGGAGGATGAACACGAACGCCGGCACGATTCTGGTCAAAGGTTTTCGCTCCGGCCGAGTGTACCCCGCGCCGGAATGTCGAGGGCCTACCCATTTCGTAGGCGTTTTTGTCCTGGCTTCGGCTTGCGAAGCTGCCGGCGCGCCGCGCGCTGTGCCGCCAACGCTACGTCCATCGCCTCCGCGTCGGAGAGTTTCTCGCCAGGACCCGCCTTCCGGCGTTCGAGAACGAGCGCAAGGGCCCACCGCTGGCTGCCTTGGTGCCGGTCGAGCGTCTCGAGCAGATGCGCCGGTTCGCCCGCCAGCACGCGCTCGAGACTCTCTCGGTCATCGCTCCACCTCTAGCAACTCTTATCGTTGCACCAGTTGGCCTTCGCACGGCCCAAGCTGCGTGGCGATGCTTGCGGACTACCCCGCCGCGCGGTCGCGGAGCTCGGTGCCGGAATACGGGGTCGTGCGCGCCTCGTCGAGGGTGAGCTTGCCCCGACGCAGCACGGCGATGTGATCGCAGAGGCCGGCGATGGCCTCGAGGTCGTGGGTCACGACGACGACGATCTGCCCGTCCGCTCGCGCGGCGGCCAGCGTGCGCGCGAGTGCGGCGGCGCCGTCACGGTCGAGGCCGGTGAACGGCTCGTCGAGCAGGAGCAGCCGCGGACGATGGAGCAGCGCGCGCGCAAGTGCGAGGCGCTGCAGCATGCCGCGAGAGAAGGTTCGTGCGGGGCGGAGGCGGGCGTCAGCGTCGAGGCCGACCTCGTCGAGCAGTGCCGCTGCTCGCGTCGATGCGTCATTGACGCTATAGAGGCCGGCCCAGAAGTGGAGGTTCTCGACCGCCGTGAGCTCGCCGTAGACCAGCGGCTCGTGTGCGAGGAGGCCGATCGTGCGACGCACGTCGGGCGGCGACAGCGTGCCGTCGCCGTACTCGACGGTGCCGCTCGTCGGTCGCACCAGCGTCGAGAGGATGCCGAGGAGCGTCGACTTGCCGGCGCCGTTCGGGCCGAGCAGCGCGCAGAGCCGGCCGGCACGGAGGTCAAGGTCGACGCCGGCGAGCGCGCGTTGGCGACCAAAGAGCTTGGTGACGCCATGCACGAGGACCCGCTCGAGGGTCGGTCGCACGTCGGTGCGCACGGCGACCGGCGCCACGGTCATGCGCCTCGCGCGGTGCGCGACCCGCGCCCCATCACGAAGAAGACCGCAAGCGCGATCGCACCGAGCATCGCCACCGCGGTGGCGCCGAGCAGCACGCGCCCCCACGGCGCATGGCGCGGCAGGCCGCTCATCGTGAAGCCAATCCGGCTCCCCGGCGCGAGCTCCTTCGTGGTCATCACGTAGAACGGGTCGCCCGCGTCGCCCTCGCGGATCGTCGGCGCGAGGCCGGGCGCGAGCATCGTCGCGTCGCCAGCGCGCTCGACGGCGAGCGTGCTGCGGTCGAGCCGCACCGGGAGCAGCAGGTCGAAGGCGACCTCGCCGTCCACCACGTCGAGGCCGAGCCCGACGGTGATCTCGGTGGCGCCGATCGGGAGCGCGTTGCGCCAGGTGACGCCCTTTTTTGAGTCGAGCCGCACGCGGCTCTGCAGCTCGTCGGGGACACCGACCCGCGCGGCGCCGTCGGGTACTGGCAGGAAGAAGCCGTTCTTGCCGGTGTCCCACGGAAAGCCCGAGCTGTTGGTCACGAACCACTGCAGCTGAAACGCCATCTGCTCGTCCTGCAGCTCCGCCACGAGGTGAAGCCGCACGCGCGGCGCGAGGTCGATGCGGAGCCGCCGCGCCACGCCGGCAGTCGGCACCGCGAGCAGCGGTTTGGCGGCATACACGCGCCCGCCGACGGTCACGCGCGGCAGATGCGGGCCGGGCGTCGTGACGGCGGTGAAACGCGCGATGTATGCCTGCATGCCGGGGAGCGGCTCGAGCCTCGCCTTCGCGACCACGCCGGTCGCGAGGTCGACGAGCTCGGGCGACATTTCCTTGGGCAGCTCGCCGCCGAGCGCGAGCCAGACCTCTCCGGCGGGCACCTCGAGTTCCTCCTCGCGCGCGTCGTCGATCGCCTCGCCCTCGGGTGCACCGGCCACGTCGCGGCGCCGACCCGCGAGCATCAGCCGCGCGCCAGCCATGCCCGACGGCGCGACCAGCTGTGACTCGAGACGATCTTCGCCGACGAGCGCGAGCGCGTAGTAGGCGGTGCTGCCGTCGATGGCGAGGTCATCAAACACCGCACGACCGTCGGCACCGACCGGGCGCGTCGTCAGCTCGGCACGTCCACCGACGCGAAGTGCGACGAGATGGACCGGCGTGTCGACCGCGGCGGGCGCGCCGAGGTCACCGTGGACCACGCGCACCGTCAGGCGGCCGACGTCGACCTCGGCGTCGTGGCGCGGAATCCCGCTCATCGCGCGCGGATCGGGCGCACCGGCGGCACCACCGTGCGGTGAACCGCCTGCGCCGTGCGGCGCGGCTGCGGCTGCGGCCACGCCCGTCGCGCCAAAGCGGAGGGGCGCGTCGGCTGCAAGGCTCGCGCGAAAGACAAAGAACGCACGTCCCTCGGCACGCCGCGTCTCGACCTTGACGCCGTCGGGCGGCACCAGCGTCGCGCCGGTGGTCTTCTCAACGGCGATCGAGGCTTCACCTGCAAGCGACGGTGGCAGCACGAACGCGAGCTGGCCGGCGGCGAGCGGCAGCCGGAAATCAACGACGACGCTGGTCTCACCCGCGGCGAGCGGACCCGCGATGATCGCGGCGCCCCCTTCGAGCCGCACGCGCGCCGCGAGGTCGGGCTCGGCGAGCACGACCTCCGTGGCGCCCTCGGGGAACGGCAGCCGCAAGCCGCCCGGGCCGGGATCGAACGGACCGGCGGCCGGATTCACGATGGTGAAGGCGCCCTGCGCCGAGAGTCCGCGCGCGTCGACCTGTGCGGCGAGACTGAGTTGGAGGAGCGGTGCACCGCCGACGTGGACGACGATGCCCGCGGCACCGAGCTGGAACGGGCGCGAGAGCCGACGCACGCCGCCCTTTGCGGCGAGTGCGACGAGATAGGCGTGCTCGCCCCCAACCGCGACACCGGAAAAACGTGCGACGCCCTTGGCGACCTTTGCCGTCCGCGGACGGGCTGCGCCGGCGTTGCTGTCGACGAGCTCCACGCGCGCACCGTCGGTGCCGGGCGCACGCACCAGCACCTCACCGGCCGCAGGTGCTGGCTCACTCGCATGCGCTGCATCGTCGATTGGCGGGCCGATCGGCACCTGCTGCGCATCTCGGCGACGCGCGGCGAGCAGCACCCGGATACCGGCCTTCGCACCGGGCGCGAGCGGGCGCGTCGTCAAGCGATCATCGCCGACGAGCGCGAGCGCGTAGTACGTCACGCTGCCGTCGGTGGCGAGGCCGGTGAACTCGGCGCGTCCGTCGGCGCCGAGCGGGCGCACCACAAAGCTCGGGGCTCCGCTCGCCAGCACGCCGACGAGCTGCACCGGCGTGCCCGGTGCCGCGTTCGCAGTGAGGTCACCGAGGACCACGCGCACGGTGAGCACGCCGGCGGCGAGCGCGGAGTCGTCACGCGGCAGCCCGCTCATCATGCGTGGATCAGCCGCACCGGGCGCGCCGCCGTGCCCTGCCGGTTGCGCGCCGCCGTGCCCTGCCGGTTGCGCGCCGCCGTCCCCAGCAGCGAGTCCCACCGCCGACGCGATCGCGACCAGCACGGCTGTGCCGCGCAGCTTCACGGCGCGCCCTTGCCGTCGGCGTCGTCCTGCGTCCCGCTCTCGTCGAGCGCGCGCAGCACCTCGCGCCCCCGCGCACGGTAGCGACCGATGATCGCCGCCGCGTCCGTGTCGTCGAGCTTGCCCATCGCCTGATCGAACTCGACCTCCTTGATCGCCTTGAGGATGTGGCGCTTCTCGAGTTCCAGCTCCAGGCGTCGCGCCGCTGTGGCCGCCACGGGGCTCTCGTTTTCGACGACGCCGATCGCCAGCGCCGCGCGTACGAGCAGCGCCAACGCGACGAGCAGCGCCCACCAGACGACCAGCAGCAGCGGCGCGGCAGGCGTCGGCCGCCAGCCGTAGAGCGCGAGCAGCACCGGCACACCGGCGGCCGCCGCGAACACCAGCAGCCCGCGCGCTCGGCGCCAGCCTGGGCTAGTCGGTGTCGCGGAGCTCGTCATCGAGTCGCTCGTCGTACTCGCCATCCCGCTTGTCGACCGGCCCATCAGCGGCGTTCGCGCTCTGTGCCGCCCCGGCCGCACCCGCCGTCGCCGCGCGGCCACGCCGCACCCACCTGCGCGCGAGCAGCACGACCAGCAGCAGCGCGCCGCCGAACACGATGTACGGCACCAGCCACGCCAGCCGGTTGAACGGCGAGTCCTCCGGCACCGTGAACACCTCCGGCCCGAAGCGTTCGCGGTACTCGGCCATCACCAGCCGGTACGCGACGCCCTCCTTCGCACCGGTAGACAGATCCTGCTTCGCGAGGCCCGCGAGGATTTGCTTTCGCTCGCGGTCGGCCCAGCCGCAGCCACAGGCAGCAAGCGTCAGCCGCTTGCAGTCGCCGCAGAGGCAGACGAGATCTTCGAAGAGCTTGCGCGCGACCTGCGGCGTGTCGG
>SHYZ01000155.1 GCA_009692535.1 Myxococcales bacterium | reverse complement strand
GGCCGCGACGAGGACTGCGACAGCGTGATCGACGACGGCGGCGGTGCCCTCTGCGCCCTGCCGCCCGACGTCGCGGCCACCGCGTGCGGCGGCCTGGCCGGCTGCTCGATCGCGTCGTGCCTCGCCAACCGCGGCAACTGCAACGGCGCCTACGCCGACGGCTGCGAGACCAACCTCACCACGAGCAGCTCCTGCGGCTCCTGCGGTGTCGCGTGCGGCGCTCTCGCCCACGCCGCCTCGTCAGTCTGCACCGGCGGCGTCTGCGCGCCGGTCTGCTCGATCGGCTGGGGCAACTGCAACGGCGCGCCCGCCGACGGCTGCGAGACCGACCTTGCGGCCTCGACCGCGTGCGGCGCATGCGGCGTGGTCTGCGGCGGCGGCACGCCGACCTGCAGCGCTGGGAGCTGTGTGTCGACCGACCTCGGGGGCGTCTTCTCGAGCTACGTGTCGGCAGGCCGCACCGTTCACATGTGGCGCACGCCGATGTGCGTGAACCTCACGACCCAGACCAACTTCTGCTCAGCCCGCGGCCTCACCTGGTGGCGTCCACGCAACGCCGCCGACGCGCAGCAGCTCGTGAACCACGCCTTCTCGCTCGACGGCACGCACACCTGGGTGCAGGTCTTTGGCCTCGCCACCACTGCGGGCGTCATCGGCGGCTACGCGGTCACTACCGACAGCCCGAGCTGTGTCGGCTACAACCCCGGCGGCGCCGGCGCGTGGGGCGCGTTCCGCAAGTGGGGCTGCTCCTTTTGCAACCCCGTGACCGACGCCAACCGGAGCTGCTGCTGGGACACCAGCCACCCCTACGACTGGTTCGTCTGCGAATAGCCGCGCGCGCGCGTGGGCCAGCTGTTCCAGAGCGACGCAGCGACCAGTAGCACCGTGCCTGCGTAGAGCACCGCGTCCAGCTCGAGCACGAACTTGCCGCCGAGTACCGCAGCCGACGCGACGGCACCAAGGACCAAGGGGCCGAAGCCGCGCCGGCGCCGCGCCCGATAGCCGAGACCTCCGAGCGCGAGGCCGAGCGCCGCGACCGTCACGGGCAGCAGCCACGCCGAGTCCATGAGAAACGGCACGCCGAGCGACGACAGCACGCCCGCGTAGGCTGGCCAGCACGACGGACAGCTCAGGACCGGCAGCGCCGAGAGCAGCACGCCTGGGACCACCGCGAGACTGCTTGCCAAGCTGCCGCCACGCGGTGGACGCACGCGGAGCGCGGCCCTTATCGCCGCCAGCGCAGGGACGCCGCGCACGTCACTGCCGGGATAGACGCGGCAACTCCCTCCACTTGTCGGGTCGGCGCCGGCGACGTCCTTGCCATCGACGAGGATGGTGGGCGAGCCAAAACCGCGGACATGCGCCGGCGCATGCGGTGCCATCACGTCATGTTCGAGCCACTCGGCGCGACGACCGACCTCCTCGAGCGCGCGCCGCAGCTGCTCACGCGCTGCAGGCAGGTTCGGGCAGTCGGGAAAGTAGAGCAGCTCCACGGTCGACACGGTGTCCGCCGGGCGCATGCGGTTCGTCGGCGAGGTGGCGGGCATCAGTAGCGCGGCATGCGTGGATCGATCTCGCGCGACCACGCATCGATCCCGCCGGCGAGCGAGACCACGTCGCGATGCCCTGCGGCTTCGAGCATGGCCGCCGCCGAGAGGCTGCGCACGCCGTGGTGACAGTAGGCGACGACCAACGTGCCGCCCGGCGCGACGACCTCGTCCGCGCGCTCCGCGAGCTCACCGAGCGGAATCAGCAGGCTCTGCGGCAGCGCGGCGACCGCGTGCTCCCACTCCTGCCGCACGTCGACGAGGAGACAGGACGCTCCATTCTCGAGCAGCCGCGCGAGTTCGCCGACGCTGAGCTGGCGCACCATGCCACGAGCATCGCACGGCACGCGGAGTCAGAGCAGCGCGAGCAGCTCGCCGGGGTGGTCGATGAGGTGCGCCGCGCCGGCAGCGAGGAGCTCCGCCGGCGGGCGAAATCCCCAGGACACGCCGACCGCGACCATGCCGGCAGCGCGCGCGGTCGCCATGTCGATCGGCGTGTCGCCGACGAAGAGACACGCGGCCGGCACGACGCTCAGCTCCGCTGCAACAGCGAGCGCGCGGGTCGGATCGGGCTTGCGCGGGAAACCCTCGCGGTCCCCGGCGACGACGGCGAACGGCGGTTCGGCGAAGAGCGCGGTCACCATGCGCAGCGTCGCCCACTCCGGCTTGTTCGAGAGCACCGCGCGCCGCACCCCGCGCGTGTCGAGCGCGTCGAGGAGCGCGACGATGCCGGCAAACGGCACGCTCCGATCGAGCAGATGCTCCGCGTAGTGTCGGCGAAACTCCGCGACCACCGCGACCTGGCTCGCCGCCGCGCCGCGCGGCAGCACATTGCGGCCGAGTTGCTCGACGCCCGCGCCGACGAACTCGCGATACGCGCACTCGTCATGCACCGGCAGCCCGAGTGCGGCGAGCGCGTGGTTCATCGACGCCGCGATGTCGGCGAGCGTGTCGGCCAACGTGCCGTCGAGATCAAAGATCACCGCGCGCGCCACGCCCTGACCGTATCCGAATCGACGCGCGCCGGGTTATCCTCGCCGCGCACTGGAGGTCCTCACGATGCGTATCGCCGCTCTCGCCATCGCCCTGTCGGGCGTTACCACCGTCCCCGCGGTCGGCCTCACCGCCTGCACCGGCTCGTCTGCACCGCAAGGGCCCGACGCTGATCCCGGACCCGACACCACCGGCGAGACCTTCGAGGTCACGTTCGGTCCGGTCGCCGTGCCCGCCGGCGGCGAGAACACGCAGTGCGTGCAGAAGCGCCTCGGCAACCTCGACCACAAGTGGATCGGCAAGCTCCACACGCGCCTCGAGGGCGTCTCGCACCACCTCATCGTCTACCGGCTCGCCGAGGGCGAGGAGCGCCCCGAGCCGTTCGAGTGCGCGCCGTTCATCGACACGCTCGATCCCCGCAAGGGCACGCCGCTCATGGTGTCGCAGATCCGCGCGGAGTCGCTCGACATGCCGTTCGGCGTCGCGCTCGGCATCGAGGCCGACCAGCTCGTGCGCCTCGAGATGCACTTCGTCAACCCCGGCGACTTCGACGACAGCGTCTCGGCAAGCGCGATCTTCGAGGTGCTGCCCGACGCGCAGTTCCAGGCTGAGGCCGGCTTCCTTTTCATTGGCAACCCCGACATCGAGCTGCCGCCCGGGCAGGCGTTCACGCTCGGGCCCACCTGGTTCCCGCTGCCGCCCGAGCTCACCGACGTGAAGGTGTTCGCGATGACCGGGCACACGCACCACCTCGGCACCGACGTGCGGATCGAGCACGCGCCCGCGCGCGAGGGCGCCGGCACGCCGGTCTACGCCTACGACCGCTGGGACTGGGAAGAGCCGCCGATGGCAACGTTCACGCCACCGCTCGCGATGCCGGCCGGTGCTGGCTTCCGCTTCAGCTGCAGCTGGAGCAACACCACCGCGCGCAGCGTCGGCTTCGGCGAGTCGGCCGAAGATGAGATGTGCTTCTTCTGGTCCTATTACTACCCGTCGCAGGGGCACAAGGTCTGCCTCCACACCGACCAGTTCGCCGGCGGGCTCGACATCTGCTGCCCCGGGCCGGATCCGATTTGCGCGCTGATCCTCGACCAACTCGGCGGCCCGTAAGCGAGCGGACTCGCGCCGAGCCGCGTGGCGCTTGGGCTATGCTCCGCCGCCATGAAACCACTCGCTAGCTACCTCGGCGGTCGCTGGGTCCACGGCACCGGCGCGACCACGCTCCTCCTCGATCCGTCGACCGAGCAACCGGTCGCTGAAGTACGCGGCGGTGGCCATGACCTCGCTGGCGCGCTCGACTACGCGCGGACCGTCGGCGGCCCGGCGCTGCGCGCGCTGACATTTCGCGAACGCGGCGCGATCCTGCGCCAGCTCTCGCGCGCGATCCACGCGCACCGCGACGAGTTGATCGCGCTTGGCATGCAGAACGGCGGCAACACCCGCTCCGACGGCAAGTTCGACGTCGACGGCGCGTCGGGCACGCTCGGCTACTACGCCGAGCTCGGCGAGACGCTCGGCGACGTACGCACGCTCTGCGACGGCGACGGCGTCCAACTCGGCCGCTCACCGCGCCTCTTCGGCCAACACGTGCTCGCGCCGCGCCGCGGCGTCGCGGTGCATGTGAACGCGTTCAACTTCCCCGCGTGGGGCACCGCCGAGAAGGCGGCCTGCGCGCTGCTCGCCGGCATGCCGGTGTTCTCCAAGCCCGCCACGGCGACGGCGCTCGTCGCCCACCGGATCACCGAGATCCTCGCGGCCACCGGCGCGCTCCCCGACGGCGCGTTCCAGCTCCTGCTCGGGCCGACCGACGATCTGCTCGACCGACTCGGCGGCCAGGACGTGCTCGCGTTCACCGGCTCGGGGCAGACCGGCGCGATCCTCCGCGGCGGCAAGCAGGTCGTCGCCGCGAACGTGCGCGTGAACGTCGAGGCCGACAGCCTGAACTCGGCGACGCTCGCGCCCGACGTGGAGCCGGGCTCGCCGACGTGGGAGCTGTTCGTCGCCGAGATCGCCAAGGACGTGCTGCAGAAGACCGGGCAAAAGTGCACCGCCACGCGCCGAATCCTCGTGCCGCGCAGCCTGCTCGAGCCGGTACGCGAGGCACTTGGCGAGCGCTTCGCGGCGGCGCGCGTCGGCAACCCCGTCGACGAGGCGGTCACGATGGGCCCGCTCGCGACGGCGAGGCAGCTCACCGACGTGCGCGCCGGACTGGCGCGGCTGCGCGCGGAGTCAGACGTCATCTTCGGCGGCGACGGCGCCGTGGCCACGCCGATCGGCGCGCCGGACGGCAAGGGCTACTTCTTCGGCCCGGTGCTGCTCGAGAACCGCGATCCGGCGAGCGCGCGCGCGACGCACGAGCACGAGGTGTTCGGCCCGGTCACAACGCTCATCCCCTACTCCGGCGAGGCCGCCGACGCTGCAGCGTTGGTGCGGCGCGGCGAGGGCGGCCTGGTCGGCTCGGTCTACGGTGACGACCGCGTGTGGCTCACCGCCGCGATTTCGGAAATGTCAGCGACGCTCGGGCGCGTCTACCTCGGCAGCGCGAAGGTCGTTGGCCAGACCGCAGGTCCCGGCACAGTGCTGCCGCACCTCGTGCATGGTGGCCCCGGACGCGCCGGTGGCGGCGAAGAGCTCGGTGGCGCGCGCGGCCTCGCGTTCTACCAGCAGCGCACCGCGCTCTCGGGCGATCGCGCGCTGCTCGACGCGATCAGCGGGAAGGCGTAGGCGGAAGCAACGCCTGCCACGCAGGATGGCGAGAGAGCACGCGGAGCGCCTCGGCGAGCAGCGACACGCCCGGCTCCTTCTTGAACCAGGTCGACGCGCCCGACGGATGCGGCAGCGGCACAAGGTCACACGCGTGCCCGAGCACCTCCTGCCGAAACCGCTGGCCAATGACGTCGACCAGCGGACGGCCCGGTAAGAAGCGATCGATCGCGACACGGCCGACCGGGATCACCAACTCCGGTGCGAGCAGTTGCACCTCGCGCGCCATCCACGGCTCGCAAGCAGCGACCTCGATGGGCGACGGCACGCGATCACCGCCCGCTGCAGTTTTGCCGGGGAAGCAGCGGCAGACCGCCGAGATGTACGCGCGCGAGCGGAAGCGCTCCTCGTCCACGCCGATCGAGCCGAGCCAGCGAAAGAGCGTCTTCCCTGCGGTCCACGCGAACGGCCGCCCAAGCGCGCCCTCGTGCGGACCGGGCGCCTGCCCGACGAGAAACACCTTGGCCGCGATTGGGCGCGGCGTGACCACCGGCCCGACCATGTCGGGACAGCGCCGGCAGCCCGCGAGCTCCTCGAGGTGGAGCGCGAGCTTGCGCACCGTGGCTGGCGACGAGCGGCTAGACTGCATGCGTGACGAGGTTCGCGCTGACGTTCGACGACGGACCGGGCCCGGTGACCGGCGAGCTGCTCGACATCCTACGCGACGCTGGCGTGCGCGCGACCTTCTTCGTGCTCGGGCGCAACGTGGTCACCGCTGAGTGGGCCGACGGTGACGCTGCCCGAGCGCGCGCCCTCGTCGTGCGTGCGATGCGTGAAGGGCACGTCGTCGGCAACCACACCTTTTCGCACCAGCGCCCCGACGCGACTGACGATGACCATGGCGGCGACGTTTCCTCTGGCGCCAGCTTCGTCGCCGATCTGCTCCGCTGCGACGCGCTGCTTGCCGACTGCCGGCGTGAGGCAGGGCTCGCGAGCGACGCGACGCTCCCCGTGCGTCTCCCGTACGGCGTGCGCCTCGTTGAGGACGCGCTGGCAGCACGCGGCGTCACGCTCGACCCGCGCCTCGCGGCCCTCGCCAGCCTCGGGCGCACGCATGTCCATTGGACCGGCGACTTCGCTGACTGGACTCTTGCGCCCGACGCCGGCGCCGAGCTGGCGGCGCGCATGCTCGCCCACGTCGAGGCGAAGGTCGCGCAAGGGCTGGGCGCGGTGCTCGACCTACACGACAGCGGCACGGGCTCGAACTGGGGCTACGAGCGGCGCGCCACCGCCGACGCCGTGCGGACATTTCTCGCGGTCGCGCATACTCGCGGCTTTCACCACTTCACCGTGCCGGCAGGGAGCTCCTCGTGAACCCAATCCTCGTCCTCTGTGCCGACCTCTTCTTCTCGGCGCGCTTCCGCGAGACCGCGCGCCAGCTCGGCCTCTCCTGTGAGGTCGTCGCTGACGCTGCCTCCTTCCATGAGCGCGCGACGCTGCTCGCGCCCGCACTCTCGTTCATCGACATGAACCTCCGCTCGGGTGACGCCGAGGCCGCCGTGCGCAGGCTCCGCGCCGATCCCGCGACCGCCGGGCTCGCCCTCGTCGGCTACCTGCACGACGTGCAGGAGGAACTCATGACCGCCGCCGAGGAGGCAGGCTGCGATCTCGTGCTCTCGCGCGGTCGTCTCACGCGCCGGTTGCCCGATCTCTGCTCGGGCAAGATCGTCGTCACCCGCCGCGCCCAGTAGTAGCCGCCGATCCTGCCGCACGATATGCTCGCGCCCTTGGAGAACCCCATGCCGCAGACTGCGCTCGCCTCGTTGCTTGGCCTCACCTCGTCGCCTGTCGCCATCGCGTTTGTCGACGCTGCGCCCGCGGGCGTGGCGCATGCAGCGACCGTGGAGCCAGCCGGCTGCGGCTACTGGCGCCGCGCTGCCGCGGGCGAGGTCTTCTACACCGTCGCCAACGACCACAAGCGCTGCCCGGTCGGTGCGCACACGCACAACGTGCCGCTCTCGCCGTCGGAGCAGGACGAGCTCATGGGCCTCGTCGGGACGATGGTTGGACTGTCGTACCTCAAGATGGAGGAGGTGGCGCAGATCCCCACTCGCAAGACGCCGCTCGAGGTCGCCGTCTACGCGCCGCTCGACGCAGCGCCGGTGCCGCCCGATGTCGTGCTGGTGCGTGGCAACGCGCGCCAGTTGATGCTGCTGGCCGAGGCGGCGCAAGCCGCGGGCGTGGCCGGCACCGGAGCCACGATGGGGCGCCCCACCTGTGCGGTGCTACCGGAGGCGATCAACTCCGCCCGCACCAGCGCCAGCTTCGGCTGCGTCGGCAACCGCGTCTACACCGGCGCCGCCGACACCGATGCGTACTTCGCCATTCCCGGCGCACAACTGCGCGCCATCGAGGACCAGCTCGCCGTCATCGTGCGCGCCAACCTCGAGCTCGAGAAGTTCCACCGCGCGCGCGCCGCAGCGTCGCCCACGGCGCAACCCACGCTCTGAGGCGGCCTGCCGTTCGGGCGCGTCGCCGTCAGGGCGCGTCAGGGCGCGGCTGCGTGGGCGGCGCGAGCATGCCCTCCGCGCCATACCGCTCGAAGAGCTGTCCCCACGCGCTCGTCTTCGTCCAGTTCTCGTAGACGCGGCGGTCGCGCAGCGGCCAGCGGTAATAGTCGTGGTAGGCCTCCGACCCGAACACGAAGAGGTTCACCAGCGGCGTGTGGAAGAACAGCTTCTGAAACCGCTTGAGCGGCCCGAACCACATCAGGTCCCCCACCCGCGACGCGCCGTTGTCCCCGACGGAGAACCCCCACCGCTCGCTCGCCGCGTCGACGTCGCCGACGATCTCGATCTCGTCCGGCCGCCCGACGCCGAGCCCCTGCTCGTGCGCGAGCGCGATGTACGGCAGCGACATCGGATCAAAGCCCATCATGCGCGCCGCGACGGCGTCGATCGCGACCTGATCCGACGACGCGAGCATCACGTTCTTGGTCTTGGGTCGCATCGTGCGCGGCCCCGGCCCGTCACCGGCGGTGGTGCCGTCCATCACCGCGAAGATCCCCGAGTGGATCTCCTGCTGGATCGCGAGCAGGTCGACCAGCGTCTCGTGGATCCAGCTGTGCGTGTAGTGCCGCCGCGTGTTGAGCAGCCCGCCGAACGCGTTCTTCATCGCGCCGGTGGTGGTGGTGTAGATGTGACACTTCACCGTCGGCAGGTGGACGATGTTCTTGCCGACGAAATAGTCGGGGATAAAAATCCCCTCGGGGAAAATCCGGTCGAGCACGCGCATCTTTGCGCGCGGTCGATACGCCGACCAGGTCATGTCCTCCGGCTTGAAGTTGTAGAGCACCGGGATGTCGTGACCCTTGAAGATCGGCACGTAGCGGTTGAGGTCCTCCCCCTTGAACGCGTCGGTGACGACCGTCTTGTTCTGCACGCAGACCTGTTCGGAAAATCCCCGTCGGCGCAGCGCACGGATCGTCCCCTCGAGCTGCCACGGCGTGGTGTTCGCGCCGGGGAACGGGAAGTGCCACGAGATGTTGTCCTTGAGGATCGTCGGGCATCCCGGCGCGAGCGCCCGCTCCACCCCCGCGAGCTCGTGAAGGCGATCGATGTCGTCGAGGACTCGCTCCGGCGAGACGCGGAGCACGGCTACTTTGGCGCGCATGGCGCGCGCAGCATAACAGCCGCACCGTCACTCCGCGGTGGCGCTAAAGCTCGCGATCACGCGCGGCTCGAGCTGGCTCGGGCCCGCCGCGACGCGCGTCGGCCCGAGCCAGCTGACCGACCGACCGATCGTGCCGGCCGGCAGCCGCCAGGTGAGCGTGGTCGGCGCGGCTGCGCCGGTGACGAGCGTGACCACCAGCGTGCCGACCCCTGCGGCATCGCGCGCGACGAACGCGACCGCATCGCCACTCTTCGACCAGACCGGCAGCGCCTCGACACGCGCGCGCCGGAAAGGCGCGAGCGACCAGCGCAGCTTGCCGTCCACATAGAGCGCATCGTCCCCTTCGCCCGCCTCGCCGCGCCGCCGCACCTCAGCGACCCGACGCCCGTC
>SHYZ01000154.1 GCA_009692535.1 Myxococcales bacterium | reverse complement strand
GCGTCGCCAGCGTCGCCAGCATCGGCGTCGGCCGCTTCAGCGGCAGCCGGTGCGGCCTCGATCGGTGCGGGTGCTGGCAGCGAGCGCAGCACCTCCTTGCGCGCCGCCGCCGCGAGGCGGAGCACGCTGCCGGGGAACTCGGTCAGCGTCTTGAACATGCGAGAGGCTCCTGATGCAGAAGAGGCGTGTCCTATAGCAGCGATCCCGCGCCGCGAACAGAGAGTCGCGCAAAGGACCGGGGCGCGGCGTTTCCGGGGTGTGCCACCGGCGTGTGCGGCGTTGCTGGCGCCCCCACGGGCCGGCCGATATGCTCGCTGCGCGTGCTCGACGAGCTGCTCGCCGCGTATGGACTGCCGCCTGCCGGCGCCGCCGCGCAGCGCGCACCATCAGGGCTGATCCAGGAGACGCAGCTCGTGCGCCTCGCCGACGGGCGCCGCTTCGTCCTGCAGCGAATGCACCCGATGTTTGGTCCCGCCGTGCTCGACGACATCGAGGCGGTGACCTCGCACCTCGCCAGCGTCGGGCTCGCAACGCCGCGGCTGGTGCGCACGCCCGGCGGCGAGCTTGGCGTGCACGCCAGCGACGGTCGGCTCTGGCGCCTCCTCACATTTCTCGACGGGCGGACCTACGATCGCGTGCTCCGACCGATGCTCGCCGCCGAGGGCGCCGCCCTGGTCGCGCGCTTCCACCGCGCGGTCGCCACATTCGAGCACCGGTTCGCCTTCGTGCGCGCGGGCGTACACGACACCGCCGCGCACCTCGCGAAGCTTGAGCGAGCGATGGTCCCGGGCGATCCGGTCGTCGACGACGTCGCGCACGCAATCCTCGCCGAGGCCGCTCGCTTGCCGACGCTGCCCGACGCGCCCACTCGCATCGCCCACGGCGATCTCAAAATCTCCAACCTGCTTTTCTCTGACGACGAGCGCGATCTCGGCGTGGCCCTCCTCGATCTCGACACGATGGGTCGGCTCACCATCGCGTACGAACTCGGCGACGCGCTGCGCTCGTGGTGCAACCCCGCGGGCGAGGACACGCCCACGACGCGACTCGACCTCGACGTTTTCCGTGCGGCGATCTCTGGCTACGCAGGCGCGAGCGGCGGGCTCCTCGAGGCAGCAGAGGTCGCCGGCATCGTGCCCGGCTTCGAGACCGTCGCGCTCGAGCTCGCCGCGCGTTTTTGCGCCGACGCCTACGAGGACCGCTACTTCGGTTGGGACCCCACGCACTTTCCGAGTCGGCGCGAGCACAACCGTGTCCGCGCCGCGGGCCAGCTCCGGCTCGCCCAGCTCGTCGGTGGCGCGCGCGCCGAGCTCGCTGCAATCGTCGCCGCTGCGTTCGGTCGTCCTCACTGACTGGGACTGCGCTCCCAGTCGGCGCTCATCCCCTCGCGCACTTGCACGGTTTTGACAGCGGCACGCTACGTGCGAAAGAATCACGCCGTGAGGTCACCGGTCACCCTGTCGCCCGCTCGGCGGGTCGTTCCGTTCGTCGGCGCACTCGGCGTCGTGCTCGGCGTTGCGTTCGGCGCGGGCTGCGAAGGGCGCTTCTTCTATGACGGCCCGCGCATCCTCGCCGACGCCGGTCCCGACCAGATGGCGCGCGAGCTCTTCGTCGCCACCGTCGCGCCGATCATGGCGATGAAGTGCGACTCCTGCCACAAGACAGCACAACTCCTGGCGCCACTTTTCGAGTCGACCTACGACTCGGTCACCGCGCACATGACCACGCCGCCCGATCCGGCGTTCCTCCACTGCTCGCGTCCCGACAGCAGCCTCTTCTTTACCAAGGGGATGCACGCCGGGCCGCCGTTCGACGCCATCACCGAGTCGCCCCTCGTCTCCACCTGGCTCGCGCTCTGGGCGATGACCAGCCCCGCCTGCGCCGGGATGTTGGAGGAGGAGCCGGCGACCGCGCCGGTCGTGCTCGAGAACCTTGGCAGCAACGAGCTCGATCTCTCCCCAGTCGGCGTCGGACTCGAAGGTGCAAAGCTCCGCTTCACGCTCGCGAGCACGGCGGGCGGACTGTTGCTCTCGAGCCTGCAGCTCGTCGCGGGCCCCGGCGGGCTGCACGTCATAAACCCGCGGTTTGAGACCTGCCCGATGCCGCCGGACGTCACCCTCGACATGAACAACTCGTTCAGCACGACCGACCTGATGCTCGACGCGGACGAGACGCGCACGCTGCTCAACCGCTCGGGCTTTGCACAGCACAGCCTCACCTCGCACACGCTCGGCGTCCCGCTCGCGATCCGCTTCGACACGATCACGCCGATGGCCGGCTCGGCCGGTCCCGCCGTCGACAACGGCGGAGCCTGCCTGCCTTAGTGGCGCCGCAGCGTGGCTGTACGGCGCGGTTGCGCCGTGTGGTCCCGGCCTAAGCGCCGGCGGCAGCGGCCACGCGGGCCCGCGCCCACGCTGCACGATCCGCGAGCACCGCGCGCGCTGCGCCGACCGCGACGTTCGTAGCCAACTCGGCGCCAAGCGCGTCGGCCTCCGCGCGCGCCGCCACGACGTCGATCCCCTTGGCGAGCGCCGCCTGCTCGACCAGCACGCGCACGGTGCCGTCGTGCGACACCTCGAGAAATCCGCGTCCGACCGCGAGCCGCTCGCGCTCAGCGCCGGTCCTGAGCACCAGCACGCCGATGCCGAGCCCCGACACGAACGGCACGTGTCCAACGAGCACGCCGAACTCGCCGAGCGATCCGGGCGCGATCACCGCGTCGACCTTGGCGGTCACGACCGGTCCCATTGGCGTGAGTACGGCGACCTCGAGACGGCCCTTGCCCCCGGCAGCGTCGGCGGCCATGACTAGCGCGCCAGCCGTGCGAGGTCTTCGGCCTTGCGCTTCACGTCTTCGATCGTGCCCTGCATGTAGAACGCCTGCTCGGGCATGTCGTCGTGCTTGCCGGCGACAATCTCCTCGAACGCGCGCAGCGTGTCGGCGAGCTCGACGTAGACGCCCGGCGTGCCGGTGAAGGTCTCGGCGACGTGGAACGGCTGCGACAGGAAGCGCTGGATCTTTCGCGCCCGCGCCACCGCCTGCTTGTCCTCCTCGGAGAGCTCGTCCATCCCGAGGATCGCGATGATGTCCTGCAGCTCCTTGTAGCGCTGCAGCACGCGCTGCACGTCACGCGCGATCTTGTAGTGCCGCTCGCCCACGACCAGCGGCGAGAGGATGGTCGAGGTCGAGTCGAGCGGATCGACCGCCGGGTAAATGCCGAGCTCGGCGATCTGCCGCGAGAGCACGGTGGTGGCGTCGAGGTGGGCGAACGCTGTCGCCGGCGCCGGGTCGGTCAGGTCGTCGGCGGGCACGTAGATGGCCTGCACCGAGGTGATCGATCCCTTGGTGGTCGAGGTGATCCGCTCCTGCAGCTCGCCCATCTCGGTCGCCAGCGTCGGCTGGTAGCCGACGGCGCTCGGGATTCGGCCGAGCAGCGCCGACACCTCGGAGCCCGCCTGCGTGAATCGGAAGATGTTGTCCACGAAGAGCAGCACGTCCTGCCCTTCCTCGTCGCGGAAGTACTCGGCGACGGTCAGCGCCGAGAGTGCGACCCGCGCACGCGCACCGGGCGGCTCGTTCATCTGGCCGTAGACCAGCGCCGCCTTGGAGAGCACGGTCGAGCCGTCGGAGAGCTTGGAGTCCTGCATCTCGTGCCAGAGGTCGTTGCCCTCGCGCGTGCGCTCGCCGACGCCAGCGAACACCGAGAAGCCGCCGTGCTTTTTGGCGACGTTGTTGATGAGCTCCATGATCAGCACGGTCTTGCCGACGCCGGCGCCGCCGAACAGGCCGATCTTGCCGCCGCGGCGATACGGCGCGAGCAGGTCGACGACCTTGATGCCGGTCTCGAACATCTCGACCTTCACGTCCTGATCGACAAACTTGGGCGCGGCGCGGTGGATCGGCAGGAAGGTCTTGGCCCCCAGCGGTCCGCGCTCGTCGACCGGGTTGCCGATGACGTTGAGGATGCGGCCGAGCACCTCGCGCCCGACCGGCATCATGATCGGCTTGCCGGTGTTCTTGACCGGCTGGCCGCGCACGAGCCCGTCGGTCGAGTCCATCGCGATGGCGCGCACCATCCGCTCACCGAGGTGAGACGCGACCTCGACGACGAGGTTGTCCTCGATCGCGTCGATGCCTGGGTTCGTGAGCCGAAGCGCGGTGCCGATCTCGGGCAGCTCGCCGCTCGCGAACGAGACGTCGATGACCGGACCGATGACCTGCGTGACCTTGCCGAGATGGCTGGGGGACTGCGTGACGGTGGCCGACATGGTTAATCCTTTTCCTATTTCCTGGCCGGTTAGCCCTTGAGTGCCTCGGCGCCGCCGATGATCTCGAGCAGCTCCTTGGTGATCGTTGCCTGACGGGCGCGGTTGTAGTCGAGCGAGAGCTTGCTGATCATTTCGCGTGCGTTGTTGGTCGCGCTGTCCATCGCCGACATTCGCGCCCCGAACTCCGACGCGATCGACTCGAGCAGCGCGCGGTAGAGCTGCACGCGGACGTGGAGCGGGAGCAGGGCGTCGAGTACCTCGGCGCGGGTCGGCTCGTAGGCGAGATCGCCGGTGCGCGCCGGTCCGGCGAGCTCGGCCGGCAGCACCGGCAGCAGCCGCTCGACCTGCACCTTCTGGGTCATCGCGCTCTTGAACTCGTTGTAGACGAGGTAGACCGCGTCGGTCCGCCCGGCGGCGTAGTCGGCGATCACCTGCGCGGCGACCTCCTGCGCGCGTGCGAGCGCGGTCGGCGACGTGACGCCGGCGAGCTCACGCACGATGTTGACCTTGCGGCGGCGCAGGTAGTCGCGCCCCTTGCGACCGATCACCGCGAGTCCGATATGCTCGAGGTCGGCGCCGCGCTCGTAGGTGAAGCGCTCAGCTGCGCGGTTGACGCTCGAGTTGAACGCGCCGGCGAGGCCGCGGTCACTCGTCATCACGATCAGCTCGACCTTGCGCTCGGTGCGCGTCACCAGCAGCGGGTGCGCGTCGTCACCGGCTCGTGCCGCGACCTCGGCGATCACCTCGCCGAGCGCGCGCGCGTATGGCCGCGCCGCGATGACCTGCTCCTGCGCGCGCCGCAGCCGTGCCGCCGCGACGAGCTTCATCGCACGCGTGATCTTCTGCGTGTTCTTGACCGACGCGATGCGGCTGCGGATTGCCTTGAGCGACGGCATCAGACCTTGCCGTCGCCCGCGGGCGAGAAGGTCTTGGAGAACTCGGTGAGCGCGGCAGCGAGCGCCTCGGCGGTCTCAGAGTCGACCGTGCGCTCCTTCTCCTGCCCCTTCTCGTCCTTGATTTTCACCTTCTTCTCGAAGTGCTTGCCCGCGGCGAGGTCGGCGAGGACCTGCGGGTGCTTCGACGCGAGCGTCGCGAGGAACTCGAGCTCGAAGCGGCGCAGCGACTCGACCGGAAAGCCGTCGAGGAAGCCGCGCGTGCCGGCAAAGATCAGACAGACCTGCTGCTCGACCGAGAGCGGCTGGTACTGCGGCTGCTTGAGCAGCTCGACCATGCGGGCGCCACGCGCGAGCTGAAGCTGCGTCGACCGGTCGAGGTCGGAGGCGAACTGCGCGAACGCCGCCATCGCGCGGTACTGCGCCAGCTCGAGTCGCAGCTTGCCGGCGACCTGCTTCATCGCCTTGGTCTGCGCTGCGCCACCGACGCGCGACACCGAGAGACCGACGTTCACCGCGGGACGGACGCCCGAGTAGAAGAGGTCGGTCTCGAGGTAGATCTGCCCGTCGGTGATCGAGATGACGTTGGTCGGGATGTACGCCGAGACGTCGCCCGCCTGGGTCTCGATGATCGGCAGCGCGGTGAGCGAGCCGCCGCCCGCGGCGTCGGACATCTTGGCCGCGCGCTCGAGCAGCCGCGAGTGGATGTAGAAGACGTCGCCCGGGTACGCCTCGCGGCCCGGCGGGCGGCGCAGCAGCAGCGAGAGCTGCCGGTACGCGACCGCCTGCTTGGAGAGATCGTCGTAGACGATGAGCGCGTGGCGCCCGCTGTCGCGGTAGAACTCCGCCATCGTGACGCCGGTGTAGGGCGCGATGAACTGCAGCGGTGCCGGCTCCGACGCGCCCGACACGATCACCGTCGTGTAGTCCATCGCGCCGGCCTGCCTGAGCTTGTCGACCACCGAGGCGACGGTCGACTGCTTCTGCCCGATCGCGACGTAGAAGCAGAAGACGTTCTGCCCCTTCTGGTTGATGATCGTGTCGATCGCGACCGCGGTCTTGCCGGTCTGGCGGTCGCCGATGATGAGCTCGCGCTGACCACGGCCGATCGGGATCATCGCGTCGATCGCCTTGAGGCCGGTCTGCATCGGCTCGTGGACCGACTTGCGCATCACGATGCCAGGCGCCTTGATCTCGACCTTGCGGCTCTCGGTGCCGACGAGCGGCCCGCGTCCATCGACCGGCTGCCCAAGCGCGTTCACCACGCGCCCGACGAGCCCGTCGCCGACCGGCACGCTGACGATCTTCCCGGTGCGGCGCACCTGGTCGCCCTCGCGGATCGCCTCGTAGCTGCCGAGCAGCGCGACGCCGACGTTGTCCTCTTCGAGGTTCAGCACCATCCCGGTGACGACGTCGCCGCCGTGACCGCGGAACTCGAGCAACTCGCCGGCCATCGCGCCTGCGAGCCCGTGCACGCGCGCGATGCCGTCGCCCGCGGTGAGCACGGTCCCGGTCTCGATGACCGCGACCTTTTGGTCGAAGTCCTCGATCTGCTTTCGGATGAGTTGGCTGATCTCTTCGGCCTTGATCTGCATCGTGGCTCCCACTTACTCGTGAAGGACTCGCTCGCGCATCTGCTCGAGCTGAGTTCTGAGGCTGCCGTCGTAGACGACGTCACCAAGTTGTGCGACGACGCCACCGAGGAGCGATGGGTCTTCGCGGGTCTCGAGCACGACCGTCTTGCCGGTCTGCTGCTCGAGGGACTGACGGATGCCCTGCACATGGTCGGCGGCGAGCGGTCGCGCCGAGGTGACCGTGGCGCGCACGCGACCGGCCTGCTCGTCGACCAGCAGGCGGAGCTCGCGGGCGATCGCCGGCAGGAACGGGATGCGCTCGCGCTCGAGCAGCAGCAGCGCGAAGTTCCGCGTCACCGGCGAGACGCCGACCTTCTCGAGCGTTGCGACGAGCACGTCGCGACGCTGCGCGCGCGGGAAGACCGGGTTCGTGAGCGCCTCGCCGAGGTCACGCGAGCCCGCGTAGGTCTTGGCGAGGTCGTCGAGCTCGCGCCCGAGCTGCTCGTAGGTGCCCTTGGCCACGCCGATATCGAGCATGGCGCGAGCGTAACGACGGGCGAGTGAACCGGTGATCATGGGGTGCTCCGTTGATTCGGGGAGGTGCCGCGCGGACTCTGGGCAAGCTGCTTGACGAACGTCTCGGCGAGGCCGCGCTGGTCGCGATCGGTCGTGGACTTTTTGAGGTGCGCCTCGGCGGCGGCGATCGCCGCGAGCACCAACTCGCGCTCGAGCTCGGCGCGGACCCGCACGAGCTCGGCGGCGATCTGCTGCTCGGCGTCGGCGGCGATGCGCTTGGCGCGGGCCTCGGCCTCGGCGATCGCGCGGCGCTTCTCGTCGGCAGCCTCGGCGCGGATGCCGTCGGTGAGCCGCGTGAGCTCTCCTTCGAGGCCGGCGACGAGCCTGGTGTACTCGGCGAGCTTGGCCTCGGCCTCGGCGCGAAGGCGCGCGCTCTCGGCGAGCTGCTTGGACACCGTGTCGTGTCGGTCGCGCACCATGCGGACCACCGATGGCGCGACGAACTTGCCGAGCAGGAAGGCGAGCACCGCGAAGTTCAGCAGCGCGAGCAGGAACGGCGGCGGCAGGGCATGGCCCGACGCGCCGGTCTTGCCGCTGTAGGAGAAGTTGAAGAAGTTCTCGATCGGGTTCGTGAGCGGGTGGTCAACGCCGTGCTCGGCACCGTGCGCGGCACCGTGCGCGGCGGCGTGCTCGGCACCGTGCGCGGCACCGTGCTCGGCACCGTGCGCGGCACCGTGTGCACCGGCGGGCGGTTCGTCGGCGCGGGCCGGCGTCGCGAGCAGCAGGAGCAGTGCGAGCGGCGCGGCAGCGAGCGTGGCCAGGCGGCGTGACAGGCGGAGCGGCACGAGACGCATCAGGCGACCTCTCGACCGAGGAGCTTCTTCACGATCGCGCGCGCGAGCTCGCTGCTCTTGGCCGCGAGCTCGGCGCGCGCGGTCTTCGCGTCGGCGTCGAGCTTGGCGCGGGCGCCGTCCACCGCCGACTGCGCGGCGCGACGCGCACGGTCGGAGACCTCGCGCTCATGCTCGTTCGCCTCGCGGCGGATTTGCGCGCGCTCCTCGTTCGCGCGGGCACGCGCCTTCGCGAGCTGCGCGTCGTAGTCGGCGCCCTGGGATTGCGCCGCGTCATCCATGCGGCGCGCTTCAGCACGCGCGCCATCGATTCCCTCCTCGCGCGCGGCGAGCATCGCGAGGTAGGGACGCAGCAGCACCCGCGACAGAACCACGGCAGTGATGAGGAAGAGCGCGAGCTGAATGAGGACCGTGGAGTCAAGGTCGATGAGTGGCGGGTCTTTGGCCACCGCAGCAGCGGCGAGCATGATCGAGCCGGTCATCTTGATGAATCTCCCTTGTGATCCGCGGGCTTGCTTACCGCACAGACGGTCTGGCCGTGCGGCGGTGCGCAGATACCACCCGCGTCAAACGGGAGTCAACAAGGAAGTCCACCGTGACAGCGACGGGTCACGGGAGTGAGGGGGAGTGTCGACCGTCGTGCCGAGGCCGAGCTGGCCGAACTGGTTGTCGCCCCAACAGAGCACGGTGCCGTCGGCGCGCCGGGCGCAGGCGTGCTGAGTGCCGAGCGCGATCTCGACCGCGCTCGTGCCGGGGGCCGTGGCCGTAAAGAAGGGAACGGCCACGGGTGCGTTTCGGTCGGTGGTGGTGCCGTCACCGACCGACCTTGGGCGATGTCGCCCCAGCACCTCACCGCGCCGGTGGTGAGCAGCGCACAAGTGTAGTCGTCGGAGGCGTCGATGGCGGCGACGGCGACGAGGTCCGTCACCACACCCGGTGCGAAGGTGGTGGTCGCGTCCGTGGTGCTGCGGCCGAGGTGCCGTATTGGTTTCTCCCCCAGCAGTAGACGGAGCCTACGTTGGTGAGCGCGCAGGTGTGATGGTTCCCGAGCGTGAGTCCGACTACGTGCGCGTCCTCGACGTCCACGCAGGTCATCACGCCGGTGATGCACGCACGCGCTCCGTCGCGGCAGGAGTCGGCGTCGTCGATGCCGTCACAGGCGTCGCCGATGCTGGCCTGCTCCGAGCCGTCGGGGGAGGAGGCGTCGCAGTCCTCGTCGCCAAATCCGCAGAGGTCGAGCGTGCTGGCGGCGTCGTC
>SHYZ01000153.1 GCA_009692535.1 Myxococcales bacterium | reverse complement strand
TCCGGCCAGGTCGCCGTGACCGCCAACGTGCAGGCCGGCGTGGTGCTGCTCGATGGCATCGAAGTGGCCGTGCTCACGGGTGGCCAAGCCACCCTCGCGACGGTCGACCCGGGACCGCACGAGCTGGCGATCGATGCCGACGGTCGCGATCGCTGGCGGCAGGAGATCGTCGTGGCCGTGGGCGATACCTCGAAGGTAACGGCGGAGCTCGTCACCACGACCAGCCTCCGGCTCCCGAGCCGCAAGGACGTCGCCGGGCCACCGGCACCCGGCCGAAACGCACGAATCCTCTTCTGGAGCACAGCGGTGGTCGCGGCCGGCGGGCTCACGGCGTTCACGGTCACCGGACTCAAGGTGTGGGGCCAGGAGGAAGATCTGCGCAGCGCCGTCGCGGCATCGCGCGACTCTGTCGATGCGACCATGGCCATCCAGGCTGGCGATACCGACGACGCCTGCGAAGAGGCGCGCACCATGGACCACAACATGGACGTCGCGGCGATCTGCGGCGATGGCGAGCGCCTGGCGCTAATGACCAACGTCTTAGTAGGAGTAACGGCCGTCGCTGCGGCCGCGGCCGGCTACTTCTACTACACCGGCTTCGTCGTGCCCGGTCGCGATCCGCGACGCGACGTCGTAGGCCGCCGTGCGCGCCCGGCAGCGCCGACTGTGGTCATCGCACCGCAGCTCTACCCGTCGGGCGCAGGCATCGGCGCGCTCATCCAGTTCTAGCCGCGACCGTCTCGAGCCGGTGCCGGCCGCGCTACAGCATCGAGCCGATGCCGGCCGGGCTATAGCTCGAGCAGCCAGCCGTCGCCGACGCGAACCGTAGCGATGCGGTCACGCTGTCCGTCGGGGCGAGTAACCTCCACGAGCGCGGCATCGCGACCGCGCTCCACCACGCGCGGCGCTGGCGGCTTCGGCCCCGAGCCGCGCAAGTCGAACTCGAGCAGATCGAGCGGCCCGTAGCGCCGCGCATCTCCGGTGACGAGGTTCGCGCGCACCGCATCCTGCTCGAGCCGCGCGCGCGTCACGGGACCGAGGAGCTCCCACGCCGCCTGCTTGTCCTCGTCGCGCGCCGCTGCGAGGAACGCTCGCACGGCGCCCTCCGGCGAGCCCTGCCCGTGGCACCCACGCCCGGAGACCATCACCGTGAGCGCTGCTGCCGCCGCGACCGTTGCGATCGCGCCTGCGAGCCGTCTCTTGCTGCCGAACACCACCGTCGCACCTCGCCTAAAGCGGCGTCAGCTCCAGAGCCCGACGCGCGCCCGCACTTCCAGCATGGTCGCCCGTGCAAGCTCACGCGCCCGACGCGCCCCTTCGCGCAGCGCCTCCTCGACGAGCGCAGGTCGAGCCTCGAGCTCCGCCTTGCGCGCGCGGATCGGCGCAAGGTGCGCGATCAGATTGTCGGCGAGCGCACCCTTGCACTCAAGGCACCCGATGCCCGCCGTGGTGCAGCCCTCGCGCACCCATTGCACCCGGTCGACGTCGGAGAAAAACGTGTGCAGCGTGTTGACGTTGCACAGCTCCGGGTTGCCCGGATCCTTGCGCCGCACGCGCGCAGGATCGGTCGCCGCCGTCGCCAGCTTCCGTCGGATCACCTCGTCGGGCTCACCGAGCGTGATCGTGTTGCCGAGCGACTTGGACATCTTTGCGTTGCCGTCGAGCCCGAGGATCTTCGGCGTGCTCGTGAGGCGCGCTTGCGGCTCGGGGAAAATCTCGCCCCACCGCGCGTGGAAGCGCCGCACGATCTCGCGCGCCAGCTCGAGGTGCTGGAGCTGATCCTGTCCCACCGGCACCACCTGCGCGCGATACAGGATGATGTCCGCCGCCTGCAGCACCGGGTAGCTAAAGAGCCCGACGTTGATGTTCTCCGGCTGCTTGTCCGACTTGTCCTTGAACTGCGTCATGCGCCCGAGGTCGCCCATCGGCGTGACCGCGCTCAACACCCACGCGAGCTCGGTGTGCTCCGGCACATGCGACTGCACAAAGAGGATGCTCCGCGCCGGGTCGATGCCGCAGGCGAGAAGGTCGGTCGCCATTTCGACCGTGCGCCGCGAGAGCTCGCCCGGCTCGAGCCCCTGCGTGATCGCGTGGTAGTCGACGATGCAGAACACGCACTGCGTGCGGTCCTGCTCTTGCAAGTCCTGCAAAGCGACCCAGTTTCGAACGGCTCCGAGATAGTTCCCAAGGTGCAGTTCCCCCGAGGGCTGGATGCCGCTGAACACCGTCTGCATGGCTCGGTGCTTGTACTTGTGAGGTGCGGTAGCGTCAACTAGACTTTGAATCTTCGTCGGTTCCCGTCGGTCAGATCGGAAATCTCACGAAAGGGAGAGCTGCAATGCGACTCAATCAATCAATCAGGCTCATCGTGGTGTTCGCAGCACTGTCAACGGCCGGTCTCACCGGGTGTGTCGTGCGGAGTGGGCACCACGACCACTACGGCACGCACGGGGCCTACGCCTCGACCATGGTCGCCGTGGGTCCGCAGCCCCAGCTTTACGTCGACAGTCAGCCGCCGGCGCTACTCTACGAGAGCATTCCGGCCACGCCGTACCACGGCTACGTCTGGCTTGCGGGCAACTGGCACTGGAGCGGCTACGAGTGGACCTGGGTCGCCGGCCATTGGGAGGCGCCGCGGCACGGTCACGTCTACATCGAGCCGTACTACCACTTCGATGTCACCTACAACCGCTACGTCTATGCGGCCGGCTACTGGGAGCATCGCGATCGTGTGCCGGGGACGGTGGTCGTGCGTGATCACCGCGACAGCTGGCGCCCGCCGACGGGCCAGCACACGGCGCCGCCGCAGGTCGCCCTGCCGCCGCCGGTCCCGGTTCGGCCACCGCATGTCGCCCTGCCGCCCCCGGTCGTCATCGCTCCGCCCCACGTGCGCCCGGTTGAGCCCGCGCGCCCCGACCTCCGTCCGCCCGTGATCAACACGCCCCCCACCGTGCGCCCGGTTGAGCCCGCGCGCCCCGACCTCCGTCCGCCCGTGATCAACACGCCCCCCACCGTGCGCCCGGTTGAGCCCGCGCCCCCCAACGTCCGTCCGCCCGTGATCAACACGCCCCCCACCGTGCGCCCGGTTGAGCCCGCGCGCCCCAACGTCCGTCCGCCTGTGGGCGGCATCCGCCCCACGCCGCCCCCCGCGCCGCCGATTCGCCCGATGGTGCCGGTGCGCGACGTGCGCCCCGCGAACCCGCGCGACCCTGGTGGCGCCACGGGCACGCCGGTCGCGCCCGGCTCCCATCAGCCGCCCAGCGTCGTCGCGCCGCGCAACCCCAAGCAGCCCTCGGTCGGACCGGTCGACCGCCCGCCCGCGGGTGTGAAGACCCCTGAGGAGACCGGCCCTGCCCCGCAGCCGGTCCCGGGCGCCGTGAAGCGCAAGGCGCGCACGCCGTAACCGAACCCACCCCGCAGCAATCACCCACCTCGGCGCGCGCTGGCGACCACGCTCGCGCGCGCCTATCTTCTTCGCATGCGCGAGAACTACGGCCAACAGATGCGGCTCGGGTCGCGCGGACCGAGCACCGTCGTTGCGTGGGTGCTCGCGCTCGAAGTCGGCTGCTTCCTCCTCTACCTCTTCGGCGGCAAGGCCACACAGGCCACGCTCGTCGGAGCGCTCACCGCTTCACCCGCGCGCACGCTCGACCAGCTCCACCTCTGGCAACTCGTGACCGCGCCGCTCCTGCACCTCGAGGGGCTCTCGTTCTTCTTCAACGCGCTCATGCTCTGGATGTTCGTGCCGACGCTCGAGCGTTGGTGGGGCCCGCGGCGGTTCATCAAGTTCCTCGTCGCGACCTCGATCACCGGCACGCTCGCGAGCTGCCTTGTCGGCGCGTGGCTCGCGCCGGTCACGGTCATCTCGGGCCTCACGCCGTTCATCTACGCGTCGATCGTCGCGTTCGGCGTGCTCTATGCGAACCAACCGGTCCAACTGTTCGGCGTCGTGCCGATCAAGGGCCGCACGCTTGCGATCGGGGTCGCCGGCTTCCTCGCGCTGTTCGTACTGCTCGAGCGGTCATGGGTCAGCGGTGCGGGCTCCTTCAGCGCGATGGGCCTGTCATGGCTGATGACGAGCGGCGCATTCACGCCGAACGTCTGGTGGCTCAAGTGGCGCCGCGCGCGTCTGCGTCGTCGCTACCGGGTGCTCGACGGCGGCGGCGCGCGCACCGACAAGCGCGATGACGACCGCGACGACAACCGCCGCAGCCGCATGAACTGAGCACCGACCGACCGCGTGCAGACCGTTGACCCCTTCGGCCCAGCCCGCCTAAGCTTTGCGGCCATGGACACGCAGCGCATCACAGAGCTCCTCGGCGCCGACGCAAAGAGCCTCCTCGAGCACCGGTGCACCACGGTCCCGCGCGAGTCGCTCCACCTCCCGGGCCCCGATTTCGTCGATCGCATCTTCATCGCGTCGGACCGAAAGCCCGCGGTGCTCGGCAACCTTCAGCGCATGTTTTCG
Organism: Myxococcales bacterium; assembly: GCA_009692535.1. Classification (GTDB taxonomy): domain Bacteria; phylum Myxococcota_A; class Polyangia; order Haliangiales; family SHYZ01; genus SHYZ01. The sequence goes on along the minus strand of SHYZ01000153.1, from coordinate 4,956 downwards.
ACCGGCCGCCTCGCCGGCACCGGCTACCTCTCGATCCTGCCGGTCGACCAGGGCATCGAGCACTCCGCTGGCGCGTCGTTCGCACCGAACCCGCAGATGTTCGATCCCGAGTGGATCGTGCGCCTCGCGATCGAGGGCGGCTGCAACGCCGTGGCGTCGACGTTCGGCGTGCTCGGCATGGTCGCGCGCCGCTACGCGCACAAGATCCCGTTCATGGTGAAGCTCAACCACAACGAGTTCTTCTCGTACCCCAACACCTACGACCAGACCATGTTCGGCACGGTGAAGCAGGCCGCCGACATGGGTGCGATCGCCGTCGGCGCGACGATCTACTGGGGCTCGCCCGAGTCGCGCCGGCAGCTCAACGAGATCGCCGCAGCGTTCGCGCAGGCGCACGAGCTCGGGCTGGTCACCGTGCTCTGGTGCTATGTGCGGAGCTCCGCGTTCAAGACCGAAACGCGCGACCACAGCCTCTCCGCCGACTTCACCGGGCAAGCGAACCACCTCGGCGTCACGGTGCAGGCCGACATCATCAAGCAGAAGCTGGCCGACGGAAACGGCGGTTACCTCGATCCCAAGCTCAAGGGCTTCGGCAAGACGCATAAGCGCGTCTACGACCAGCTCTCGAGCGACCACCCGATCGACCTCACGCGCTACCAGGTCGCCAACTGCTTCATGGGGCGTGCAGGGCTGATCAACTCAGGCGGCGCGTCTTCGGGCGAGAGCGACCTCGCCGATGCGGTGAGAACGGCGGTCATCAACAAGCGCGCCGGCGGCATGGGACTCATCAGCGGACGGAAGGCGTTCCAGCGCCCGTTCGCCGAGGGCGTCGCCTTGCTCGGCGCGATCCAGGACGTCTACCTGAATCCCGACGTCACGGTGGCCTAGCCCGTCCGCGCGAATCGCCCGTCGGGGAGCCGGTGCGCGCGCCCATCCTCGACGAGCTTTCCAAGGTGCGCGAGCAACGAGCGCCCGGCGAGCGCGTGGAGCGCAGGCGAGACGTCTTGGTACGCATCGGCGACGAGCTCCGCGACGTTGGCCGTCTCGCACGCGGCGAGCGCACGGAACACGCGCTCCTCGCGCCAGAGGCGATGGCGCACATAGAGTGTGAGCGTCGCGTCGGGATCGGTGAGCGTCGGCCCGTGTGACGGCAGGAGCGCGCGCGGTGCGAGGGATCGCAGCCGCGCCAGCGAGGCGAGGTACTGCGTCATGTTCCCTTCGTCGGGGTCGATGAGGATCGTGCCGATCCCGGCGACCATGTCCCCGGCGACGACGTAGCCGCTCCGCTCCTCGAGGAAGCAGAGGTGCCCTTGGGCGTGGCCAGGCGTAAAGACCGCGCGCAGCCGACGCTCGGGAACGGCTCCCGCACCGAGGAGCACGGTCACCTCACCGTCGCTGAGCAGCCGCGCGACCGGCACCCGCCCGGCGACGAGCTCCGCCGTGCGTGCGTGCGCCGCGACCGGTACGCCGAGCCGTGCCGCGAGGTGCGCGGCCCCGCCGACATGATCGCCATGGTGATGCGTGAGGAAGATCTCGCGCACGCGCCGCCCCTCGGCCGCCAACCGATCGAGCGCCTGGTCGAGCGCGGACTGCTCATCGGCATAGGGACTCGCGGGATCGATCACGATCAGCTCGCGCGCGCCGATGATGTAGCAGTTGGTGTGCGTCGCCGGTGGCAGCGTTGGCGTGCGCACCATCGCGAGGCCGATCCCGGCAGCGAGTTCCCAGATGCGCCCGCTCTGCTCGTCGGCGGCGAGCCCCGCGGCGAAGCGGGCGGGCGCGCCATCGGTCCCATCACGCAGCGCACGCAGCGCCGACAGCACCACCGGCGAGGTCATCCGCTCGTCGGCAAACCATGCCGCCAGTGCAGCCTCGGGGCGTAGCCACTCACCCGCCGAGAGTTCGCCGTCCGCGTGCTCAACGTCCGGCTCCACGCCTTCCGGCAGCTCCGCGAGGAAGTAGACGGCATCGAAGCGAATCGGTGCCCAGTCGGGACTCACCGCGCGCCCCAGCTCGACCAAGCACTCCGGCGCCAGCGTCAAGCCGGTCTCTTCCGCGAGTTCGCGCACCGCAGCCCCGGCAAAACCACCGTCTTGCGCTTCGACCCGCCCCCCGACGAAGGCCCAGAAGCCACCGAGGAAGGCCAGCCCGTGCGAGCGACGCACCCAGTAGACCTCGAAGTGCGCGCCGCGGCCACGATGTAGGACTACCACCGACGCTGAGACGAGTGCCGAGGCCACGCTCAGACATATTAGGTGACGGTGGTCGGAGGCGGAACTACAATGAACGGAACGGAAAGAGCGAGGCGCACCGAAGCATGGTCGGCGTCACTGCCCGGAAGATAAGGGACCAAGGTCGTGACCGCTCGCGCGCAGCGAGCGTCGGACGGGTCTATTCGGGGTTCCTGATCAGCTACCCGGTGGTCGGGCGTGGCCTCGTCCTCTTCCGCGACCCACACGGCCACCGCATGATCACGACGCCGGTTCGGCGCGTACTCAGCGAGCACGAGGGGCGCACGCTCTACGTCGAGACGGAGAACAGCGTCTACCGGATCGACTTCAAGCAGGAGCCGACCGCGCTGCTGGAGCCCGTCGCGCGCCACGCCACCGAGCGCTGACGCGCGGCGTATGGCGTACGGCGCGAACTACTCGACGCGACAGACCGCGAACTTCAGATACCGCCCCTCGGGGAACGCGACCGGCACGACGTGATCCGACGGCTGCCCCGAGAGGTGGACGAGCTGTGCGCGGCGATGCGCGTCGTGGGCGCCGCCGGCGATCGCACGCTCGAACTCCTCGGCGCCGACGAGCTGCGAGCAGGACGAGGTGCAGAGGATGCCGCCGGGCGCGAGCGTCGCCATCGCGAGCGCGTTTAGCCGCCGATAGCCTTTGAGTGCCGGCTCGAGATCCTTGCGCGCCCGCGCAAACTTGGGCGGATCGCAGATCACGAGGTCGAACGCTCCAGCCGGCGCACTCTCGAGCCAATGAAAGACGTCGCTCTCGACGAGCTCCGGCGCGGCGAGTCCGTTCATCGCGAAGTGCGCGGCCGCCCGCTCGAGCGCACGTGGCGAGACATCGACCGCAGTCACCGAGCGCGCACCGCCACGGATCGCCGACATCGCGAAGCCGCCCGCATAGCTGTAGAGGTCGAGCACCCGCGCGCCGCTGGCGATCCCTTCCACGAACGCGCGGTTCTCGCGCTGGTCGAGGTACGCGCCGGTCTTCTGCCCGGCGAGCGGCTCGACCTCGAGCTGGAAGCCACGCTCGCGGCAGGCCACGCGCGTGCGCGCCTCGCCTGCGAGCTGGTGCGCCTCCGACTCGAACCCCTCGAGCTTCGCGACGCCACCGGCAGCGGCCTCGTAAATCGAACGCGGCTTCATGAGCGTGTCGAGCGCAGCGACGATCTCCGCCTCGCGCCGCTTCATCGCGTAGGTGGTCGTCTGCACCACGAGCGCGTCGCCGTAGACGTCCACGATGAGTCCGGGGAGGTGATCCCCCTCCGAGTTCACGAGGCGATAGGCGCTCGTCGCATCCGACGGCAGTCCGATGCGCACACGCAGCTCGCGCGCGGCGACGAGGCGGCGAGCGAGCCACGCGCCGTCGAGCGGCTCGTCGCGCCGCGTGGCGAGGCGAACGCGGATCTGCGAGCGCGGGTTGGCAAAGCCGCGCCCGAGGCAACGCCCGGCGTCGTCGACGACCCGCACCTCATCGCCAGGCTCGAGCGGTCCGTCTACACGGGCGATCGCCTCGGAGAAGATCCAAGGGTGGCCATACCACGCGGGCTTGGCACGCCCCTTCTTGAGCACGATGGTCGTCACGGGGGCGGGATGATACTCGCATCGCGCCGGGACGCCTCGGATAGAGTCGCCGCATGGCACACCCGCTGTCCTCGGCACACTTCCTCCCGGCCACGCTTGCAGTCCTTTGCGCCGCGCTCGTCGGACCGGCCTGCGACTCGCACGACGCTGTGCACGACGCTGCGCCTGCAGCCGACACCGCGCTCCCCGACGGCGCGCAGGCCGACGCGGCGCTGCTGCCCGCCGATCCCCCCCTCGTCGCCGAGGGCATCGCGCTCTGCTACCAGGCCCTCCATGGCGACGTCACCGTGCGCCAGCAGGCGCTCGACACGCTCAAGCAGGCAACCCTGGAGCACCCCGACCACGCGCGCGCGTTCCTCTTCTTCGGCATGTGCTCGCTCTCCGCGCTCGTCGAGGACGGCACATTTGCGGCCTTCGCCGACGTCGAGCCGTCGCTCGCGCGCGCCTACGAGCTCGCGCCCGACGACCACCGCATCGCCGGCTGGATCGGCACCGTCAAGGTCGCCACCGCGCGCATCACCGGCGCGGGTCTCGACGAGGCGATCGCCGCCATGATCGCCGCCGCCGATCTCTACCCCGAGTTCAACAACGTCTCGCTCGCGATCGCGTTCTCGCCCTCGTTCGGCCTCGACACGCCCTACCCGCGCATGGCGATCGACCGGCTCGAAGCGATTGGCGACTGCGGCCTCATCGACGCGCGCTGCCGCAACAACCCCGCCGCGCCACACAATCTCTCCGGCTCGCTGATGCTCTTCGGCGACGTCTACGCCCGCGTCGGAGAGCGCGACCGCGCCCTTGGCTACTACTCGCAAGCCCTGGTCGCTGAGGGCGCCGACAGCTGGCCGTACCGGGCGGAGGCGCAGGCCGCGGTCGACGAACTCGACGAGCGCCTCGCCCGCTTCACCGACGGCGACCCGATGAACGATCCAACTTTCTTCGCCACCGGCCCTGCGTCATGCCGCGGCTGTCACGAGTGACCGCGCCGGCGCCCCGCTAGCCGACGACGAAGTTCACGAGGCGCCCCTTTACGAACACGAACTTTCGCACCGTCTTCCCTGCGAGGTGGGGCGCGACCTTTTCGGCTGCCTCAGCCGCGCTCCGCACGACCGCCTCGTCGGCAGCCGCCGCCACGTCGATCT
>SHYZ01000152.1 GCA_009692535.1 Myxococcales bacterium | reverse complement strand
GCGCAACGTGCGCAGCGCCCACAACCGTCAACGCGACGATTGCGACCATGCGCAGCCGCGTGTTGGCCTTGCCAAACGTAGGTATCGAATCGTGCATCGGCGACCCCGGGCCGAGCTGTCCGCTCAAGGGTAGGTCGCCGCATAATTGCGGCCCTCCACCCCGGAGGACATGCTTCGCGCGAGGGCCGGTCTCCTGGCTCCCGGGTTGTCCTACTCACGGTCCTTCCCAGGTTCGCGCTCTTCCGCGAGGTCCCAGTGGCTTCACCGTTTTCGTATCCGGTCACAGTAGCGGGGGCTGCGTCGGTCTTTCACCGACTTCCCGAGCACCCATGCGCGTTGTGCGGTCTTTGCTTTCTGTGTGGTGGCTCGCTGGTGGGTGTGACGGTAAGGCGGTCGGTAAGGCGGTCGGTGTGACGGTAAGGCAACGTCGAAGGACCGCTTCTTAGCTGCCCGAGGAAGACCCTGTCAATCTCTGTGTCCCGGCGACAACTGAAGTTCCCAAAACACTCGAGCGCCCCCCCCGGTGAAATGCCAAGGGGCGCTCGCGCTATTCACTATCAAGCTCGTCGAGACAAGCCGTCTGGCCGCAACTCGCAGCCGGTACGACTAGCTGCAGCCGCTGGTCTCGCCGCAGTTCGTGCACTTGTGGCACGCCCCTGAGCGAACCATCATCGAGCCGCACATGTGGCAGAGCGGCGCGTCGATCTCCTGCACCCAGCCACTGCGCGAGCCGACCACCTCGACCACCTCGACCGGCGCGCGGCCTGCGGTGCGCGCCGACGTCTGAGCCTCACCGACGAGGACTGGAACGCGCGGCAGATCGAGTTGCGCGACGAGCTGGGCCGGATGGCGCTGGTCCTGCGGCTGGCTGAACTTCAGGTCGAGCCAGCGGAAGATGTAGTCCATGATCGACGTGGCGCGCGGAATCTCTTGGTTGCCCGTGAACCCGCTCGGCTCGAAACGCGTCGAACGATACTTGTCGCAAAGCAGGCGCAGCGGCACACCGTGCTGCAGCGCGAGGCTGATGGCGGTCGCGAACGAGTCCATGAGGCCCGCGATCGTCGAGCCCTCTTTGGCCATGCGCACGAAGATCTCGCCCGGCTTCCCGTCGTCGTAGAGCCCGCAGGTGATGTACCCTTCGTGGCTGGCGATGGAGAACTTGTGCGTGATCGAGCGCCGCTCGTCGGCGAGCTTGCGTCGCACGGCCGACGGCGGTCCCAGTGGACGCTCGGCATTGAGCTGAGCGCGCGCGAGTTCCGCCTGCACTTCGGGCGATACGGGCACCGTCGTAGCGGACTTGACGTCCTCGTTCATCGCGCCGGTCGAGAGCGGCTGCGTACGCTTGCAGCCGTCGCGATAGACCGCGATCGCCTTGAGGCCCATCTTCCACGCCTCGATGTACGCGCTCTCGATGTCGGCAACCGAGCAGTCGCTCGGAAGGTTGACCGTCTTTGAGATCGCGCCCGAGAGGAACGGCTGGGCCGCGGCCATCATCCGCACGTGGCCCATGTAGTGGATGGAGCGGCTGCCGTTCCGCGCGCGGAAGGCGCAGTCGAACACCGGCAGGTGCTCCGGCTTGAGCCCCGGCGCCCCTTCGATCGTCTCGTGCGTGTCGATGTGCGCCTGGATCGTCGCGACCTCTGCCGTCGAGTAGCCGAGCCGCGCGAGCGCCTCGGGCACCGTCTGGTTCACGATCTTGAACATCCCGCCACCGACGAGCCGCTTGTACTTCACGAGCGCGATGTCGGGCTCGATGCCCGTCGTGTCGCAGTCCATCATGAAGCCGATCGTGCCGGTCGGCGCGAGGACCGTGGCCTGACCGTTCCGGTAGCCGTGCTCCTGGCCGAGCCGCAGTGCCTCGTCCCACGCATCGCGTGCACCCGCGAGGAGCTCCGCCGGGACCCCCTTGGAGTCGATCTGATCCACATGCCGACGGTGCTTCTCCATCACGCTGAGCATCGACTCGCGGTTCGGTGCGTAGCCCGGGAAGGGGCCGGTCGCGGCGCCCGAAATCGCCGCGCTGGTCGCGTAGGCGTGACCGCACATGAGCGCGGTGATCGCCGCCGCATACGACCGCCCCTCGGCGCTGTCGTACGCGACGCCGCGGGACATGAGGAGCGCGCCGAGGTTGGCGAAGCCGAGACCCAGCGGGCGATATGCCTGCGAGTTCTCGCCGATCTTGGGCGTCGGGTACTTCGCGCTGTCGACGATGATCTCCTGCGCGAGGATGGTGAACTCGACCGCGCGCCGGAAAGACTCCACATCGAGGTCACCGCTCGAGTCCTGGAACTTGCGGAGGTTGAGCGACGCCAGATTGCACGCCGAGTCGTCGAGGTACATGTACTCGGAGCAGGGGTTCGAGGCGTTGATGCGCCCCGACGCCGGACTCGTGTGGTAGGCGTTGATCGTGGTGTCGAACTGCATGCCGGGATCGCCGCACTGATGCGCCGCCTCGGAGATCTTGCGGAACAGGTCACGCGCCCGGTGTGACTCGACCACGGTGCCGTCGGTGACCGACCGCGTGTTCCACTCGCCGTCGCGCAGCACGGACTCCATGAACTCGTCGGTCACGCGCACCGAGTGGTTGGCGTTCTGGTAGCCGATCGAGTCGTAGGCGCCGCCGGGAACGTTGAAGCCCCCGTCGTAGCCGGCGTCAATGAGCGCCCAAGCCTTGCGCTCCTCGCGGGACTTGCACTCAACGAAGTCGATCACGTCGGGGTGATCCACATTGAGGATGACCATCTTGGCCGCACGCCGCGTCTTGCCGCCCGACTTGATCGCACCGGCGAAGGAATCGAAGCCGCGCATGAACGAGACCGGCCCGGACGCCGTACCGCCGCCGTTGAGGTGCTCGCGCGACGACCGCAGCGACGACAGGTTCGACCCCGTCCCCGAGCCCCACTTGAACAGCATGCCCTCGGTGCGAGCGAGCGTGAGGATTGAATCCATTGAATCGTCGACGCTGTTGATGAAGCACGCCGAGCACTGTGGCTCCGCCTCGACGCCGACATTGAACCAGACGGGGCTGTTGAAGCTCATCTTCTGCTGCACGAGCAGGTGCGTCAGCTCGTCGCGGAAAATCGTCGCGTCGGCTTCGGTCGCGAAGTAGCGGAGCTTCTGCCCCCACGCCGAGATCGTGTCGGCCACGCGGGAAATGAGCTGCCGCACCGAGCGCTCGCGCTGCGGCGTCCCGACGAGACCACGGAAGTACTTCTGCACCACAACGTTGGTGGCCGTCTGCGACCAGCCGCGCGGGATCTCCACGTCCCGCTGCTCGAAGTAGACCTTGCCGCCCTCCCCGGTGATGGCGGCGGTGCGGATCTCCCACTCCACCTCGTCATACGGGTGCCGACCCGCCGTGGTGAAGTAGCGGGCGATCCCGATCCCCTTGAGGTCGAGCTTGCGCCCTGCAAAAATCGTTGTGTTCGCCCTCTCTCGCTTTGCGCCCTTCTTGGAGCCTTTGGTGCTGGCGCTGCTGGCAAACGACGCGTTCCCGGACGCGCGACCCTCGTGCTGTTCAAACATGATGGAGTCCCCTCCTTACTTTCTTTCGATCCCACAACGTCCCATGACGTATTCATTAAAGTACTGAAACTACACACAAAGACTAACAAGCGCGGCTGACGACTACCCGCTGAGCGAAGTTGGCCACAATACGGATCGCGGCGAGCCAGTCAAGCAAAAAGACAACGAACCACCAGATATGGCCACTACCTCCAGAATCGGCCACTACCTGTTGTGGTTCGACGCTAACGCAGAGACCGTGCGCGGCGCAAATTTCCGGAACGAATTTGATCCCCTGGATGCTAGGCTGCGACCGCTGAAATGGCGCACCTGATGATTTTTGCGACTCTTTTCGGCTCCCCCCACAAAGTACTGCCACCCGCAGCGCGCTTTGACGTGGCCAGCCTCGCCACCGCACTGCTCGTACTGGCCCTCGGCTGCAGCAGCCCGCCGCCGTCGCCCGCCCCGGTGCCCGGTGCCTCCGCACCTCAGCGCGTCGTCTGCCTCACCCCGTCGTCGACCGAGCTCGTGGCCGCACTCGGAGCCGTTGCGCTCGTCGTGGGAGTGGATGAGTACAGCCGCTATCCGCGCGAGGTTCATGGATTGCCGAAGGTCGGGGACTTTGTCGCCCCAAACTTGGAGGCCATCCTCGCACTTCACCCTGACATCGTGGTGGCCGACTCGGCCCAAAAACAGATCGCCCCGCGGCTACAACAGGCGAAAATCACCACGTTATTTGTCGACATGCAGACAATCGGCGACGTTCGCGCAGCTCTCCTCGAGGTAGGCCGCGCGCTCGCCCGGAAGCCCGCCGCCGAGGCCGCCATCCTGCTCCTCGACCGGGCTCTCTCCGACGCTGCCGGGCGCGCCTCGGCCGGGGTCGCGCGCACCGGCCGGCGTCCCCGCGTGCTCTTTGTCGTCGACCGGCAGGCTGGCGGCCTCGCGAGCGTGGTCGCGGCCGGCCCCGGCTCGTACCTCGACGAGCTCCTCACCCTCGCCGGTGGCGACAACGTGCTGGCCGACGCGCCGATGCGCTACGTTCCAATCACGGCCGAAGTAATTGTCGCGCGCGCCCCCGAGGTGCTGCTCGACGCGTCCCATGTTGAGGACCCCGCCCGCGCCCGCGACGACTGGTCGGTCCTCGCGTCGGTGCCAGCGGTCGCGACCGGCCGCGTCTACCTGCTCGACGACGCTGCCGCCGTCACCCCGGGTCCCCGGCTCGGCGCGGTGCTCGCGCGCCTCGTCGACCTACTCTGGGGTCCGCCCGCGCCGGGGTGATATACCCGCCCCGTGCCGCTGGCGCTCGAGCGCGTCTCCTTCGCCTACGGCGCGCGCTCGGTCCTCGCCGAGGTGACCTTCGCGCTCGGCAATGGCGAGCTCGTGTGTGTCGCGGGCGGCAACGGTGCCGGCAAGACCACTCTCCTCCGCGTCGCCGCCGGCTTGCTCCAACCGACTGCCGGCACCGCGCGCGTCGCCGATCTCGACCCTGCCCGCGCACCACGCGCACGCCTCGCACGCCGCCTCGCCTACGTGCCGCAGGAGCACGCGCAGGTCTTCCCCTTTACCGTGCATGAGATCGTACTGATGGGCCGCTACGCCTACGCCGCTCGCTTCGCGCTCGAGGACGACTCGGATGTCGACGCTGCGCGCGCCGCGATGGCGCGCTGCGACGTGCTCGCGCTCGCCGAGCGACGCTTCTCCGAGCTCTCCGGCGGGGAGCGCCGCCGCACATTGTTAGCGCAAGCGTTCGCGCAGCAGACCGAGCTCGTGCTGCTCGACGAGCCGACCGCGTCGCTCGATCCGCTCCACGCGAGCCGCATTTTCGCGACGCTGCGCGACGAGACTCGCACTCGCGGCACCGCCGCGCTGGTCGCCACGCACGATCTCCACCTCGCGGCACGCCACGCCGATCGCCTGCTGCTGCTCGCCGACGGCGCGCTCGTCGCCGACGGCCCGCCCGACGACGTGCTCCGCTCACCCGCCGCCGAGCGTGCGTTCGGCGTGCCGTTCCACGTCGGCACGCTCCCCGACGGTGGCCGCTTCGTGGTGCCGCGCACATGAGCAGCGCCGGCACGCCTCCCGCCAACACGCCTCCCGCCCGCGCGCCCCGCGCACGCGGCCGCCTCACCGCCGCCCGTCTCGCGCTCACCGTCGGCGGTGCGTTCGCCCTCCTGCTCATCGTCGTCGCGCTCGCACCCCTCATCGGCCTCGCGCCCGACGGTGCCGGCGGGCAGCGCCTCGTGTTGCTCGATCTTGGCCACGCACTCGCCGGCGGCCGCGGCAACGCCGACACCGAGATCTTCCTCCTCGCGCGCCTGCCCCGCGCACTCGCGGGCGCACTCGCGGGCGCCGGTCTCGCTGCTGCCGGCGTCGCCTACCAAGCGCTGCTGCGCAACCCGCTCGCCGAGCCGTACACCCTCGGCGTCTCGTCTGGTGCATCACTCGGCGCCGTGATCGCGATCCGTCTCGGCGCCGCCACCTGGCTCGGTTCGTCCGGCATCGCGCTCGCCGCATTTGCCGGCGCGCTCCTCGCCGCGACGCTCATTGGCCGCCTCGCTCGCGTCGGCCGCGCACTCCCCGCCGCGACGCTGCTGCTCGCCGGCGTGACCCTCGCGCTGCTCTGCTCTGCCGCCAGCGCCCTCGTCCAATACACCGCCTCGTTCACCGAGGCGTACCGCATCGTGCGCTGGATGATGGGCGGGCTCGACTGGATCCTCTACCCCGATCTCGCGCGCTCCGCCGTCGCTGTCGCGCTCGGCATCGGCGTGCTGCTCTGCCACGCGCGCGAGCTCAACGCTCTCGCCACCGGCCGCGAATCGGCCGCGTCGATCGGTGTCGATCCCGACCGCGTCACCCGCATCGTCTTCTTCGCGGCGTCACTGGTCGTCGCTGCGGTGATCTCAGTCGCCGGCCCGATCGGCTTCGTCGGGCTGATCGCGCCGCACGCCGTGCGCGCCATCGCCGGCGCCGATCACCGCGTGCTGCTCCCCGCCGCGATCGCGTTCGGCGGCGCGTTCGTCGTCGTGTGCGACACCCTCGCGCGGCTCGTCCTCGCGCCCGCACAGCTCCCCGTCGGGATCATCACCGCGCTCATCGGCGCGCCGTTCTTCCTCGCGCTGCTCGCACGCGAGAAGGGGCGCTCGCTCGGCGAGTAGTCGGCGAGTCGTCCGCGAGTCGTCGGCGAGTCGTCGGCCACCAGACCACATCGGCGATCACCCGACCCGCAGCAATCGTCGTACCCTCGCCCCGATGCTGCTGCGCGAGACCTTCCCGGCGGGCGCCTTCCAGTGCAACTGCACCGTGCTCGCCGATCTCGACACGCGCGACGCGCTCGTCATCGATCCCGGCGGCGACGCCGACCGCATCGCCGCAATCCTCCAACGCCACCGCCTCACCGTCCGCGCGATCGTCCACACGCACGCGCACCTCGACCACATCTACGCCACGCGCGAGGTGAAGCAGCAGCACGGCGGCGAGATCGGCCTGCACGCCGACGACCTGCCGCTCTACGACGGCTTCGCCATGCAGGCCGCGCTCTTCGGCTGGCAACCGCACACCCCGCTGCCGGTCGACCGTCTGCTCGTCGACGGCGACGAGCTCGTCTTCGGCGGCGCCCGCGTGCGCGTGCTCCACACGCCGGGCCACACCCCCGGCTCGATCTGCTTCGCCGTCGACGCGCCCGACAGCGACAACACCAACGCCGCCCCGCTGCTCTTCTCGGGCGACACGCTGTTCCGCCGCGGCATCGGCCGCACCGATCTGTGGGGCGGCGATGCACGCGCGATCGTCCGCTCGATCCGCGAGCGGCTCTACACCCTCGCGCCCAACTCGACCGTGATCCCCGGTCACGGCCCCGAGACCACCATCGCCGACGAGGCGCAGCAGAACCCCCATGTGAGGGCCGCATGATCCGCCATCCGCTCCCCGCCGCGCAGCAGCCCTGCCCCACCGCGCAGCAGCCCTGCCCTGCCGTGCCGCTGCGCTGCCCCGCCGCCGCATTCCTCCTCGCCGCCGTCGCCTGCAGCCCCCCCGCCGCCGCATTCCTCCTCGCCGCTGTCGCCTGTAGCACCCCCGCCGCCGCCGTTCCCGACGCTACCCCCGCACGCCCGACGTGGGATCCCGCGCTCCCTCCGTCCGCCACGCTCGGCGAGCGCCGCGGCCTGCACCCCGCGCGCGGCATCATTCACCTCCACAGCCCGTACTCGCACGACGCCTGCGACGGCCGACCCCGCGCGCTCGACGGCACCGTCGACGAGCAGTGCCTCCTCGATCTACGCGCCGCGCTCTGTCGCACCCGCATCGACTTCGCCGCGCTCACCGATCACGACGACTCCATGGCCGACGAGCCGTGGGGCCCCGAGCTCTTCCTCTTCCGCTCCGGCGACGAGCTCGTGCCCGCCGCCGACGGCACACCGATCGCCTCACGCTTGCGCTGCCCCGACGACGCGGGCGATCACGAAACGCTCATCTTCGTCGGCGGCGAGAACGACCTCATGCCGGTGCTGCTCGATCACCATCCGCCCGGCGACGTCGCCGCTCGCCACGACGCCTACAACGCCAACGACGCTGCCGCCGTACTCCACTTCCGCGAGCAGGGCGGGCTCACCTTCGTCGCGCACACCGAGGGCCGCGCGCCCGGCGAGCTCATCCCGCTCGCCCCCGACGGCGTCGAGATCTTCAACCTGCACGCCGCGATCGATCCCGACATCCGACGCGACGATCTCGGCCTCGACGGCCCCGAGGCGTTCCGGCGGGTGATCGACTTCGCCGACTCGTCGCTCGCCGATCCCCCCGAGCCCGATCTCGCATTTCTCGCCTTCCTCGCCGAGAACGCCCCATCGATCGCGCGCTGGGAGGAACTTCTCCTCGCCGGTCAGCGCGTGCTCGGCACCGCCGGCACCGACGCCCACCAGAACGCGCTGCCGATCATTCTCCGCGACGGCGAGCGCGGCGACTCCTACCGCCGCATGCTCCGCTGGTTCTGCAACATCGCGCTCGTCACCACGCCCGGCGATCCCGTCGCCATCGAGGCCGCGCTCGCCGCCCGCCGCACCTTCGTCGTGTTCGAGGTGCTCGGCACCCCGGTCGGCTTCGACTTCCACGCCGCAACCAGCGACGGCTCCATCGTCGAGATCGGCGGCGATGCTCCAGTCGGCGCCGAGCTCGTCGCCGTCACGCCCGCGCTCTTGGCACCCGACGACCGCTTTCTCGCCCCCACCGTCACCACTCGCCTGCTCCGCGTCGACGCCGCCGGCGCCGTGCTGCTCGCAGAAGGCACAGGCGAAGTCCGCGCACCGATCGATCGCCCCGGCGTCTACCGCGCCGAGGTGCGCATGATCCCGCACCACCTCGCGCCGCTCCTCGGCACCCTCGCCCCGCGCGGCTACACCGAAATCGAGCAGGTCTGGATCTACGCCAACCCGATCTACACACTGCCGTAGCGCGTGCCGTAGTCCGACGCCGTCCGTCGCCGTCCGTCGCCGTCCGACGCCGTCCGACGTTTGACGCCCGCGCGCCCTACCCGAAGAACCCCGGCACGAACACCAACAGCAGCCCGGCGAGCGCGATCACCAGCGCCACCAACGCGCCGAGCGCGAACGCCACGTCGCGCGGCCGCGGCGCACTGAACGTCCCGAGCGTGGCCCACGCCACACCCACGCCGCCGAGGAGGAACAGCACTACGCCGAGCACTCGCACGCCGAGCGCAAGCTAGCACACGCCGTGCGCCGCATCCTTGCTCCCGACGCCAGCGAAGGGGTAGATTCCGCGCACCACACCCCTTGCGAGGATTCACCATGCTCACGTACACGCTTCGCCTCGGCTCGCTCGCCGCCCTGCTCTCGTTGCCGCTCGCCGCCTGCAGTAGCCCCAGTGGCGTCGACCCGGTCGACCCGCCCGTCACCGGCACCTATCACCACTATGTCGGCAACACGCTGCTGCTGCCGAGCAACGCATCGCAGGCCACGATGTACGGCCTCGACCTCGACGGTGACGCGCAGATGCGCCCGGACAACAAGCTCGGCGGCA
>SHYZ01000151.1 GCA_009692535.1 Myxococcales bacterium | reverse complement strand
GCCGGAAGTCTCCTCCACGGCAGTCCGCGCTCGTATCGCTGCCGGACAGCCGTGGGACACGCTCGTACCGCGCGCCGTGGCCGGGTACATTCGCGAGCGAGGCCTCTACCCGTGACCGCCGTGACCGCCGTGACCGCCGCGACCGCCGTGACCGCCGCGACCGAGCGCACCCCCAGCGTGTTCGTGGCCGGCGCCGGTCCAGTCGCGACCGCGTTCGCCGGCGCGCTGCGCCACGCAGGCGCTCCAGTGCTTGGGCTCTGGGGCCGTCGTCCCGAGGCCGCGCGTCGCGCTGGTGCGGTGGCTGGCGTGGCGGCCTTCTCGGCCGCGCCGCCCGATCTCCTGCTCGAGGCCGACGTGATCCTGCTCGCGGTGCGTGACGAGGCGATCGGCGAGGTCGCGCGCCTGCTATGCGACACCGGGCTGGTCACGCGCCGCCACCTGCTGCTGCAATGCTCAGGCGCGGCATGCGCGCACGACACGCTGGGCCACGTCCGAGACCGTGTCGGTGGACTCGGCACGCTGCACCCGCTGCGCTCGATCGTCGATCCACGCGAAGCGGCGGCAACGATGGCCGGGACGGTTTTCGGCGTCGAGGGGGACGATGCGGGACGACGTGCAGCGCTCGCCTTGGTGCGGATCCTCCGGGGACGCGCGCTCGATCTTCGCGGCGAGACGATGGCGCTCTATCACGCGGCTGCGTCGCTGGCGTCCAACTTCGTGGTCGCGCTGCTGGACGCTGCGAGCGAGGCGCTGTCGGGCGCGGGGCTGGGCCGCGAAGAGGCGCTCGCCGCGCTGTTGCCGCTCGCGCGCGGGACGCTCGACAACCTCGCGCGTGCCGGACTCCCCGCCGCGCTTACGGGACCGATCGCGCGTGGCGACGCCGAGACCGTCGACCGCCACCTGGTCGCGCTGGCCGAGCAGGCGCCCGGGATTCTGCCGGCGTACCGGGCGCTCGGGCTGCGCGCCGTCGACCTCGCGCGCGCGCGGTCGGGCGACTCGCCGACGCTTACGCGCCTCGCCGCGAAGCTTGCCGGTCGCGAGTAGCGCTCCTATGCTCGGTGCGTCGCCGTGAATCAGCGGGACGAGCGTTTCGTCTGGCTCGTCGCTGCAGGCTTGGTTCCACCCGTCGTCAGCTCCAACTTCAACCTCACCTTTGTCGTGCTCACAGGAGGCGCTCATGCGGCTCGCGCTGGTAACCGGACTCGTTGTGGCGGCCGTCGCGGCTGCGTATCCGCAGGTGGCTCGCGCCGCCAAGCCGGAGCAGGTCTTCGCCGGCAGGGTGATGATGTCCTCCAAGTCGTTCCCGCTCCAGGCCAAGTCGCCGGCCGCGTACATCGCGGCGGTGAAGAAGCAGTCGGTCACCGTCTTCGCCGAGGACACCGAGAACAAGCGCTGGAAGATCTACTACGCCGCGTTCTTCAAGCAGCCGGTGAACGATCTTGAGATCGCCGTGGAGATCTACCGCCAAGATGGCTCGGCACAGGTGCTGGTCGAGTCGTACCAGCAGTACCTCGCCAAGCGCGGCGAGCGCGTCGTGATCGGCAGCGTCAACCTCCAGAAGGGGGAGAACAACGACGGGTACCCGCCGAATTCGCGAATCACCATCTTCTTCAAATGGAACGGCAAGACGCTCGCGTCGGGCACCGCGACGATCACCGGCGAGGGACGCAGCTTCTCGGGCAAGGTCGTCTTCACCGAAGAGGAAGCGCGCGGCAAGAAGGCGCCGCCGTCCACGCCAGCAGCGCCGAACCACGAGGGCGCGGAGTAGCCAGCGCCAGCTCGCGATGAGGCCGCTTCGTTGACTGCCCTCGGGGGCTGCGCTATGACGCCGCGCGAGCGAGGTCCGAGTCCATGAAGCGCACGCTGCTCCCTCTCGTAAGCGGGCTCCTGGCCCTGATCTTTGACGTCGGTTTTGGCATTGGTGGGGCGCATGCCAAAAAAAAGGCCCGCGCCGTCGCTCCTGCCGCCGCCTCTGTTGCCGCCGCCGCTGCGGCCCCAGCGGTCCCGTCCGTCGATGTGCCCGGCGAACGGAAGCTGCTCCTCGGCGCCGACGTGGATCGCGCGATCGGTGCAGCGCGCAAGCTCGGCACCTCGCGCGCTCGTGCGGCACTCGACACGCTGCTCGACGCGCTGGCGCTCGGCCTCTCGCCCCGAGTCGCGGCGGTCGCGGTCGAGGCCGCAGGCGCGCACGCTGAGCCGCGCGCGCTCGACGTACTCCTCTATTACGCAACGCACCGTCAGGTCGACGTCCGTGTCCGCGCCGTCGAGGCCCTTGGGCAGTTCGACGACAAGCGCGCCCGCGTCGCGGTGGACCGCGCCTACGCCGACGCACAGAAGGTGGTTCGCGCCGCGGCCTGTCGTGATGCCGAGCGGCGCAAAGAGAAGCTGGCCGGACCGAAGCTGATGGCGCTGCTGGTCAAGGGCGATGAGGCCACGTCGCCGGCGCTCGCCGCGATCGCGTCGCCCGAGCTGGCGCGGCAGCTCGCCGAGCTGGTCGGGATCGCGCCCGATGCACTGCTGGCCGAGACGCTTGGCCGGATCCTTGCGCGCAAGGATCTCGGCAAGGAGCAGGTCTACGTGCAGATCGTCGAGTCGCTCGGCAAGGTGCCGGGCGACGAGGCTGAGGTGCAGCTCGCGACTTACGCGGGGGCGCAGGAAAAGATTCCGCGGCTCTCCAAGCGGCGCGCGCAGGACCTGCTTGAACAGCGGTCGCAGGAGAACAAGGGGACACCATGAACCAGACGATTCGCCGAGCTGCCGTGCTCGCCATCCTCGCGCTCGTGCTGTCCGCGTGCGCCGGCAGCGGCGCGTTCACTTACAGCGCGCGCGACAACGATCCTACCGACCTCGCACGCGCCTTCGCGCTGGAGTCTTCGCCGGCCGCCGGCACGCCGAGGAACTCGCTCGGGCGACCGCTCGCCTTCCTCGTCACCGCGGGGCCGGTCGATGGACGAAAGCTGCTCGCCTGGGATCTCGACGCGAAGCAGCTGCTCTGGAAGGTGTCCGCTAAGGTGACCTCCCGCGTCGTCGTCGGCAGCAAGATCGTCGCCGCACGCGAGGGGGCGAACACGATCGTCGCGCGCTCAGTCACCGACGGACGAGCGCTCTGGAGCCACCAGCTGCCCGAGAACTCGACCTTCCTCGGCGCCGCAGCTGACGGCGAGCAGGTGTTCTATGTCCGCCGCCTCGACGGCGCGCGCAGGAGCTGGTCGCTGGTCGCACTCGGTCCGGGTGGCAGCGTGAACTGGACGGCCGATGCACCGGGCACGCTCGGCACGCCGGCGGCGCGTGGCGGCTTGGTCTACATGCCGTTCCTCACGCAGTGGCTCGCCATCCTCGACGCAAAGACCGGCAAGCAGGTCGCGCGGCTGCTGCAGAAGGACGAGGCACTGAACTTTGTCCGCACCACCAGCGACGGTGTGTTCTACGGCTCCAAGGGCATCTTCCTGCTCGACGAGCACTCGTTCCATGGGACGCGCGGCGACGCGACCTACGGGGGCGCGGTGCTGCCCGATGAGCTGCGCGCGGTCTACCACTCCGACTCCTTCTCCGAAGTTCAGGCCGGCTACTCGGCGTTCGACCGCAACCGCGTGCTCTGGCGCGCGTTCGGCGACAAGAACGGCCTGCGCTTCCAAGACGACCTCGCGGTGCTGCTGACCTACCGCTTCTTCTTCGCCTTCGACGCCACCAGCGGCGCGCTTCGCTGGGTGCACAACCACGCACGGCACGATGTCGTCTCGGCCGAGCATGTCGGCAGCGTGATCGCCTACGTCTCGCTCGAGGGAGAGATCGGCGCGCTCGACGTCAAGACCGGCGCGCTGGCATTTCAGCAGAAGGTGGGCGAGCGGCTGATCGGCGCGACGTTCGACGCGGACGGCTTTGGCGCAGTGGCCAAGACGCCGCCGCCGACCGCGACCGAGGGACTCGCCAGCATCGTGTGGGATCGCGACGCGCGTTTTGGCGCCGTGAAGCTCTACGCGATCACCGCGCTGGGGCGACTCGGCGGGGCCGGCGTCACCGAGGCGCTGCTTCGCGTGATCCTCGATGAGACCACCGCGCAGCCGGTGTCGCAGAAGGCGGCCGAGGTGCTGATCGCACGCAAGGACGCAGAGGCGCTGCCGCTGCTGCTCGCGGCGCTCGCCCCACGCTACGACTTTCTCGAGGGGACCAAGCCGCGTGCCGTCGATGTCGTGGCGCGGGCGCTCGGCGCGATCGGGCGGACAGAGGCGGTGCCTGCGCTGCTGGCGCACCTTGCGAACCCAGAGACCTCGCTGGGGGTGGCGAAAGAGATTCTTTCCGCGCTCGGCGACATCGGCGCAGGCGGCGGGGAAAACGCGCTCCCCGCGCTCCGCACCTTCCTGCTGGTCTATCGCACCGATCCTGCCCTCGACAGCAACACCTCGGTGCTGACCGCGGCGATCGACGCGTTGCTACGGCTTGGCGGCGGGGCTGGACGCGAGACAGTGGCGTTTGTCGCCGGCGACGCGGGCACGCAGCCGCGGGTGGCCGACGCAGCGCGCAGAGCGCTTGCCAAGACCAATGCGCCTGCTACTGCCGCGCCGACCGCGCCAACGCCAACGCCGGCGGAGTGACGAGGGCGCGTGGCGCGCCCGGTCGACCTCGATCACAACGCGACGACCCGCCTCGACCCGCGCGCGCGCGCGGCGATGGTGGACGCGCTCGACGACGGAGTGGGCAATCCGTCGAGCCTGCACTCCGCGGGACGACGCGCACGAGAGCTGGTGGAGCGCGCTCGTGACGCGGTTGCCGCGCTAGTGGGTGCCGCGCCACGGGAGCTCCTGTTCACGTCATGCGGCTCTGAGTCGGTGGCGGCCGCGATCCTCGGCGGAGCCCGGGCCGCTCGCGCTGCGGGTCGTCCCGCTCGCGTCGTGAGCTCGCCGCTCGAGCACCCCGCGGCGCTCGGGGCCCTCGAGCAGCTCCGTGCCGAGGGCTTTGAGATCGTCCTCGTCGCCCCCGACACCGACGGTGCGCTGCCGGTGGAGCGCGTCGCGGCCGCGCTCGCGCCGGGCGCCGCGCTCGCGAGCTTCGCGGTGGTGAACCACGAGCTCGGCAACCGCTACCCGGTCGGCGAGTTCGCGCGAGTCGCACGAGCCGTCGGCGCGGCGTTCCATACCGACGCGGTCCAGGCGGCCGGCAGGATCGCCGTGGACACGCGCGCGCTCGGCGTCGACCTGCTCTCGCTGTCGGCGCACAAGCTCCACGGCCCAAAGGGGATCGGCGCCCTCGTGGTCCGCGCGGGCGTGGCCTTCGCGCCGCTTATCCCCGGGCACCAGGAGCGGGGCCTGCGTGGCGGCACCGAGAACCTCGCCGGCGCGGTCGGGTTCGGCGTGGCCGCGTCGATTGTGGGCACCGAAGGGCTCGCTGCAGGTGAGCGCGTTGCTGCGCTCACGCTCCGCTTGGAAGCGGGACTCTGCGCCGCGGGGGCGCGGCTGCACGGTGCACGCGAGGGGCGTGCGCCCGGTACGGTCAACGTCGGCTTCGATGGCGTGCCGGGGGACCTGCTGGTCGCTGCGCTCGACCTCGAGGGGATCCTCGCGTCGACCGGTGCCGCGTGCGCCTCGGGCACGACGCGCCCGTCGAGCGTGCTGCTCGCGCTCGGCGCTTCGCGTGCCCAGGCCGAGTGTGCACTCAGGCTCTCGCTCGGACGCGACAGCGTGGAGGACGACATCGATCGCGCGCTCGAAGCGATCCCGCGCCTCGTCGCCCGCATCCGCGCGGCTTGCTAAGCGCGCTCGAGCAGCGCGAGCGTCTCGACGTGCGGCGTGCCGGGGAAGAGGTCGTACGGAGCGAGTGACGTCAGGCGGTAGCCGCCCGCCGTGAGCGCGACGAGATCGCGTGCGAGTGAGCTCGGGTCGCAGCTGGCGTAGACGAGGCGCGGCGGCGCGAGGGCGAGGACCGCGGTGCGAGCTGCCGGGGCGAGTCCCTTGCGCGGCGGGTCGACCACGACCGCGTCGACTCCACCGAGCAGGGCAGCAGCGCGCGGCAGACCATCGGCGGCGTCTCCGACGAGAAAACGCGCTGTGTCGGCGAGCCCGCTCGCACGCGCCGAGCGTTCGGCGTCGGCCACCGCAGCGGGGAGCGACTCGACACCGACGACGGTCGCGCCGCCGAGCGCGCAGGTGAGGGCGATGCCGCCGGCGCCGGAGTAGAGGTCGACCACGCGGCTCGAGCCTGCTGCTGCTGCGGCGGCGGCGTAGAGCCGTGCCGCCTGCGCACGGTTCACCTGGAAGAAAGATCGCGCCGAGAGCATGAGGCGAACGCCGCCGACTCGCTCCTCGACTTCGCTCGCGCCGGCGAGCAGGACGTCGACACCATCGGCGCCGAAGATCGCGCCGCCGGGACGAGCGTGCAGATGAGCCACCACGCCGGCGACCTCGGCGCGTGCGGCGCACAGCGACTCGGCGATGGAGCGCAGGGCGGGCAGGGCGGCGGCGTCCTTCGCGACGATGGTGATGAGCAACCGGCCGGTGTCGGTGCGGCGCAGCACCAGGTGGCGCAGCTCACCCGACCGGTCGCGCTCGTCGTACGCGCAGAGCCCTGCCGCCTCGGCGGCGCGGATCACCTCGGCGGCGAGCTCGTCCATCGGCGCCTCCGGCACGCGGCAGCCCGCCATGTCGACGAGGTGGTGGCTCGCAGGCGCGAAGCTGCCCCAGCGGATCGTGCCCGCCGGTCCCGGCGCGAGCACGAGCTTTGACCGGTTGCGATACCCGAGGAGACGCTCGCTGCCGATAGTGACCGGCACCGGCGGCACGCGGATGCCCGCGCTTTCGAGCGCTCGGGCGACCCGCGCGCGCTTCTCGTCGAGCTGCGCGGGATAAGCGAGGTGCTGCAGCGCGCAGCCGCCGCACTGACCGAAAGCGGGGCAGGCCGGCGCCACCCGCAGCGGTGACGGTGGCGAGACCTGCTCGACGCAGACGCCCCAGTCGACGCCGCGATGCGGGCTCGCGTGGAGGACCCGCGCGCGCACGGTCTCGCCGGGAAGCGCGTTCGGCAGATGGAGCTCGCGCCCGTCCGCGTGGCCGACGCCGCTCCCCTCATCGTCGAGGGCGTCGATCGTCACCAGCACGTCGGACACAGCCGAGTGTAGCAAGCCGAGCCGAACCACGCGTACGGCTCGCCGGGGGCTTTCGCGCTAAGGTCACTCGCCGCGTGCGCGACGAGAGCAACATCCTCACCCGCATCAACCGCAGCATCGCGTGGATGGGGCTCGCGAGTACCGTGGTCCACCTGCTCGACGTGGTCGCGCTGGTGCTGCTGCTCCGCTACTGGGTCTCCCCCGAGCAGCTTGGCGTGGCGACGCTGGCGATCTCGATCTTCCCGCTGCTCGATCTCGCCACCGACCTCGGCCTCGGCGCGGCGCTGGTGCATCGCGACGATCACACGCCGGAGCGACTCTCGACGGTGTTTTGGCTAAACCTCGCGATGGCGCTCGGCCTCGCCGGCGTGCTCGCGCTGCTCGGGCCGATGCTCGGGCGCGTACACGGGCAGCCGATCATCGGCTGGATGCTCATGGCCTACGGCGGCAAGCTGGTCTGGCAGAGCAGCTACACGATCAGCGCGATGCGCATGAAGAAGGAGCTGCGCTACCGCGAGCTCTCGCTCGTGCGCATCGGCGCGAACCTCGCCGAGTTCGCCGCCAAGCTCGGCTTCGCGGTGGCGGGCTTTGGGATCTGGTGCTTCGTGCTCGGGCCGATGGCGCGATCGCTGGTGACCGGCATCGCCTGCCAGTGGCTGGCGCCGTATCGGCCTCGGCTGCTGCTCCGGCTGCGCGACGCCCGCGACTACCTCTCGTTCGGCCTCAAGTCCTCGGCGAGCCAGATGCTCTTTCACTTCTATACCAACGTCGACTACCAGATCGTCGGCTGGTTCTTCGGCACCGCCGCGCTCGGGCTCTACCGCGCGGCCTACGAGCTGATCCTCGAGCCGGTCCGGCTGATCTCGAACGTCGTTGTCGAGGTCGCCTTCCCGGCTTTTACGCGCCTGCGCGACCGGCGCGATCTGCTCGTCGACCAACTGGTCACCTTCACCCGGCAAAACCTCGTCGTGGTGATGCCGTTCCTCGGCCTCGTGCTGCTCGAAGCCGAAACGCTGCTCGGCCTCTTCTTCGGCCCCGGTTGGACCGCGGCCGCGAACACGGCGCGACTGCTCTGCATCGTCGGCGCGTTCCGCGCGGTGAGCTTCGTGCTCCCGCCGCTGCTCGACGGCATCGGCAAGCCGGGCGTCACGCTCAAGTACATGGTGACGGCGGCGGTGCTGCTCCCCGCGTCGTACATCGGCTGCGCAGCCCTCCTTGGTGACAGCCTCGGCTATCTCTCAGTGGCGGTGGCGTGGGTGGTCGGCTATCCACTCGCCTTCGCCGTCCTCGCTGCGCTCGCGCTCGCGCAGATCGACTATTCGTGGCCGGCGTATCTCCGGCGCGTGCTCGGGATTCCGCTCTGGTCGGCGCTCGCGATGGCCGCGGGCGCAGGCATGCGTTGGCTCACGCTCGACGTCACGCCCGGCCTGCGCTTGGCTGCGGTCGCGCTGACCATGCTCGTCGCGCTCGGTCTGCTGCTCGCGCGGTTCGAGCAGATCACGCCGGCGAGCGTGGTGCGCGCGGTCAGAGGCGGCGCGGCGCCGCTGGCGTAACCGGCGGCCCGAGGCCGTGCCGCGCCACCTGGCGGAGCAGCGTCGCGAGCACCACGATCATCCCGACGGCGCCGGCCACCAGCGCGATGTCGAGCCGATCGATGCAGGCGAGCACGAGGCTCGCGAAGCAGAAGAAGTCGTGCTTGAAGAGCACGCGGAGTCGCGCCGTAGGCCCCGCCGCAGCGTCGACCTCCCAGCGGAACGCGAGTAGATCGCCGGTGCCGTAGACCGTGGCGAGCGCGCGGTAGAGCAATCCCTGGCTCACCACAAATGCGGCGAGGCCGGCGAGACCGACGGCGCGCAACCATGGCGCATCGGCGGCGATCGTCATCCCGACGAGGAACGAGAGCTTGGCGAGATCGTCGCTCACGGTGTCGAGCCACTGGCCGAGTCGGGAGTGCTGAAACCGGAGCCGCGCCAGCTCGCCGTCGACACCGTCGAGGACCGACTGCAGTTGCAGCAGGGCGGCGCCAAGCACGCCGAACCAGAAGCTGCCGAGCGCGACCGCGACGCCCGACGCCAGTCCGAGCGTGAGGGTGAGGAGCGTGACGTGGTTGGGCCGCACGCGGGTCGACATCAGCCGGCGGGTCAGCGCGAGCGAGAGCCGGCGATTCAGGTGGCGCGAGACCAGGCCGTCGACCGGCTTGCCCAGCTCGTCGAGCAAGCGCTGCTCGACGGCAGCGTGTCCGACCTCGCAGAGATGAAGCTCGTCCTCGCCGACAAGCACGCGACAATCGGCGAGCACGCGCTGCGCCGCCGCCGGCGTGTCGAGCACGAGGTAGCCGCGGCGCGCAAGCGAGAGCGCGAGGCGTGCGCGCCGCTCGACACCGCAGACCGGCCCGGGCGGTACGTTGGCGCAGCCGGCGACGATTGCGGCCGTCGGCGCTCCGCTCCCCGATGCGTCCTCGGCCCCC
>SHYZ01000150.1 GCA_009692535.1 Myxococcales bacterium | reverse complement strand
GATCTCGGACCAGCGGTCCTTGATCTCCTGCGCCGACCAAGCTTGGCCGTCGCGCGGCATCACGCCTTCGGTCTGCGTCATCTTGTAGAGGTAGACGCGCGGGCCTTCGACCGCGAGCACCGTGCCGGTGACGCCGGCGCCGAGCTCGCTTGCGAGGAACAGCGCGGCGGGTGCGACATGCTCGGGGGCGAGCAGCTCGGTCGCGTTCGGCAGCGCCTTGAACATCATGAGGTCCTCGGTGAGCCGCGTCAGCGCGACCGGCGCGAGCGCGTTCACGGTGATCGAGAACTTGGCGAGCTCCATCGACGCGGTGCGGGTGAGGCCGTAGATGCCGGCCTTGGCGGAGGAGTAGTTCGCCTGGCCGAAGTTCCCCATCATCCCCGACACGCTGGAGGTGTTGATGATCCGGCCGCCCTTGCCGCGCTCGGCCATGTGCCGCGCCGCCACCTGCGTGCAGAGGTAGGTGCCGCGCAGGTGCACCTTGATGACGAGGTCGAACATCGCGTCGTCCATCTTGAGCAGCGTCTTGTCGCGGAGGATGCCCGCGTTGTTCACGAGGATGTCGAGCTGGCCGTAGCTGTCGAGCGCGGTCTTGACGATCCGCTCGGCGCCCTCGCGCTCGCTCACGTCGTCGAAATTCGGGGTCGCCTGGCCGCCCGCGGCGACGATCTCGGCGACGACCTTTTCGGCCATCGTGCTGCCGGTGCCGCTGCCGTCGCGCGCGCCGCCGAGGTCGTTGACGACGACCTTGGCGCCTTCGCGGGCAAAGAGGAGTGCGTGCGCGCGACCGATGCCGCCGCCTGCGCCGGTGATGATTGCGACCTTGCCGTCGAGAAGACCCATGGTGTTGCCTCCGTTGGGGCGCAGAGGGTAGCAGGCGGCGCGGGGGGCTGGAAGGGCGATAGAATGCGCGCGTGTTCACCGGGCTCATCGAAGATACGGCGCGTGTCGTGCGCGCTGATCGGGACGGCGGTGACCTCGTGCTCGAGCTTGCGCCGCGGACGATCCGCTGTGCGGGCGTCGCGGGCCTTGTGCTCGGCGAGTCGATCGCGGTCGATGGCGCCTGCCTCACGGTGACGCGGACGACCGACGAGAGCTTCTTCGCGCTGCTCGGTCCCGAGACGCTGGCCCGCACCACGCTCGGCGCGGCCGAGCCGGGCACTGTCGTCAACTTGGAGCGCGCGCTGCTGCCGACGACGCGCATGGGTGGCCACCTTGTGGCCGGTCATGTCGATGCGGTCGGGACGATCGCCCGGCTCGACCGGCACGCGACCGGCGGCACCGTGGAGTTCACCTTTCACGCGCCGACGTCGGTGCTGCGCCACGTCGTGGAGCAGGGCTCGATCGCGGTGGACGGCGTGAGCTTGACCGTGACGCGCGTGGACGATATCTCCTTCGCCGTCATGGCGATCCCGCACACGCTCGCGCACACCACCCTGGGCGACAAGGGCTTGGGCGCGCGCGTGAACCTCGAGACCGACCTGCTGGCGAAGTACGTAGCGAAGCTCGTCGGGCCCGCGTGGGGCGCGCGCCCGTGACCAGCCCTCGCGTGGAGCGCGCGCGTCGCGGACTCGAGGAGATTCGCGCCGGTCGCATGGTGATCCTCGTCGACGACGAGGACCGCGAGAACGAGGGCGACCTCTGCATGGCCGCGGAGCTGGTTACGCCCGAGGCGATCAACTTCATGGCGACGCATGGCCGGGGCCTCATCTGCCTCACGCTCACCGAGGAGCGGATCGCCAAGCTGCAGCTGCCGATGATGGTGCCCGACAACCGCGCACCGATGGGAACCGCGTTCACCGTCTCGATCGAGGCGCGCGTTGGCGTTACGACGGGAATCTCCGCCGCCGACCGCGCGGTGACGGTGCGGACCGCGGTGGCGCCTGGGGCGCGCCCCGATGACTTGGTCTCGCCGGGACACGTCTTTCCGTTGAAGGCGCGGCGCGGCGGCGTGCTGGTGCGCACCGGGCAGACCGAGGGTTCGGTCGACATGGCGCGGCTCGCTGGCCTCGAGCCGGCTGGTGTGATCTGCGAGATCATGCGCGACGACGGCACGATGGCGCGCATGCCCGACCTCGAGGTCTTCGCGGCGCGGCACGGGTTGATGATCCTCTCCATCGCCGATCTCATCGAGTACCGCCTGCAGTCGGAGCGGTTGGTGCGCCGCATCGCTGAAGGGCCGTTCGTCGCCGAGCGGTTCGCGGGCGTCGGCGCTGCGCCAGCGGGCGAGTTGCGTGGGTTCACCTACGCGAGCGATGTCGATCCGAGCGAGTACCTCGCGCTGGTGCGCGGCGACGTCGCTGCGAGCGGCGCCCCGGTGCTCGTGCGCGTGCAGGCGATGTGTCCGGTGGGCGACGTCTTCGGCGTGCCGACCTGCGACTGCAGCGCGCAGCTCGGGGCCTCGCTCGACGCGATCGCGCGCGAGGGGCGCGGCGTGCTGCTCTACGTCCACCCGCGTGAGCGCACCTCGCTCGTCGCGTCGTTTCGGCAGCACGTGCTCCACCAGGGCGGCGAGACGGCCACGCCGGGCCCCGGGGCGCTGCGCGAGTTCGGCCTCGGCGCGCAGGTGCTCGCTGACCTCGGCCTCCGTCGTATCCGGCTGCTCACGAACAACCCAAAGAAGATCGTCGGCGTCGAGGGCTTCGGCATCGAGATCGCGGAGCGTGTGGCGATCCACGTGGCGCCCGCTGCGAGCGCGGGCTGGCTCGACGACCGCCGCGAGCGTGAGGGCTACCTCGTCCGCGCGAGTGCTGCGACGACGGTGGAGCCGATGACCGAGGTGCGAAAATGACGACGACCCGCGAAGTGGCGGGCACGCCTGACGGCACCGGGCTCAGGGTCGCGATCGTCGCGGCGCGTTTTAATGAGGAGATCGTCGACGGGCTGATCGACGGCGCGGTTGCCGCCCTCGGTCGCGTGGGCGTGCTGCCCGACGCGGTCACGGTCTATCGGGTACCCGGTGCGTTCGAGATCCCGCAGGCGCTGGAGTGGGTGCTCGAGCAGGAGTTCGGCAGGGTCGACGCGGTGATCTGCCTCGGCGCGGTGATTCGCGGTGGGACGCCGCACTTTGAGTATGTCTCGTCGGCCGTGACACGCGGCGTGGGCGAGCTCGCGCTGCACACAGCGGTCGCGGTGTCGTTCGGTGTGCTCACGACCGATACCGTCGAGCAGGCGGCCGCGCGGAGCAGCGACGGTCCGGCCAACAAAGGCGCCGAGGCGGCACTGGCAGCAGTAGAGATGGTCACGCTTCGGCGTGCGATCACCGCGCGGTCGCGGCCGCAGCCTCAGGACGGCAGCGTGACGCCATGACCGCACCCGCAGGCACCGGCGGCAGCGCGGGCGCGCGTCGCCGTGGGCGCGAGTGCGCGCTGCAGATCCTCTACGCGCTCGACGTCTATCCCGACGCCACACCGGACGGCGCGGTCACTGCGTTTTTCCAAGGTGGCCACGGTGGCGAGAGTGGGCCGGCCGAACCCGACGCGGACTCGGCCGGTGACGACGAGGGCGCGCGCGCAATCGACCCCGTGCGTGCGGCTGAGATTGCCGAGTTCGCCGGCACGCTGGCCAAAGGGACGCGGTCGCACCTCGCCGCCATCGACGAGCTCGTGCAGCGTGTCTCGCGCAACTGGCGCCTCGAGCGGATGGCGCGCGTCGACCGCAACGTGCTGCGGCTCGCGACCTACGAGTTGGTCCACGCGGCCGACGTGCCGGTGAGCGTCGTGCTGAACGAGGCGATCGAGATCGCACGCCGCTTCGGCGCAGCCGAGTCCCCCGCCTTCGTAAACGGCATTCTCGACCGCGTGGCGCAAGAGCTGGCGAGGACGTAGTGGGCCTGCAGTTCCTCCCAGTCGAGCTTGCGCGCTGGGATGCCGTCTCAGCGGACGCCCTTGTGGCGGGCACCCTCGTGGCAGACGCACTCGTGGTGACGCTCTTCTCCGACGAACGTCCACTCCGTGGTGCGGCCGGTCTCGCCGACTGGCGCCTCTGCGGTCGCCTCTCGCGACTCGTGCGCTCCGGGCGCTTCACCGGTGCGCGCGGCGAGTCGCTGCTGCTGCCGCCGGCCCGTCGTCGTCTGCCGTTCGAGCGGGTGGTGATGTTTGGTCTCGGCGCCTCCGACGAGTTCGAGGAGACGCACTATCGCTTCGAGGTGCGCCGCATGCGTGAGGTGCTCGAGCGGGCGCAACTCCGCCGCTACTTTGTGCAGCTTCCGGGGCGCTCGACCGGCATCGTGGCCGCACGGCGCGCGCTCGAGATGTGGCTCGAGGCCGCCGCACAGGATCGCTACCAGAACGACGTCACGGTCCTCGACTCGGCGGGCGGGCAGCGCGAAATGTCCGAGGTCCTCCGCCAAGCGCGCGGCTAGCGCACCGCCTTGCCCGGCCACCGCCAGTCGGTGCGTTTTTGCGCCGCTCGGCCGCTCGAGCGACGATCGCCCCGTGTCGCTGACGATGGACGATGCGGTCGATCGCTGGCTCGATCACCTCAAGGTCGAGCGTAACCTCTCGCCGCGCTCCCTCGAGGCCTACGCCCGCGACGCCGCACAGCTCGGCGCCTTCCTCCGTGCCCGCGGCACGCTCGACGCCGACGCGGTCACGCCGGACGACCTCGTGGCCTTTCTGCTCGCGCGCGCCGAGGCGAGCATCGGCCCACGCAGCCGTGCACGTTCGCTCTCGGCGCTGCGATCGCTGTTCCGCTTTCTCCGCGCGGAGCGTTGGCTGCCCGCTGATCCCACCGCCACGCTCGATGGTCCACGCCTCACTCCCCCGCTGCCGCGCGTGCTCTCGCTCGCCGACGTCGAGGCGCTGCTCGCGGCTCCCGACCGTCGCCATCCGCGCGGTCTGCGCGACGCCGCCATGCTCGAGCTGCTCTACGCCACCGGCCTGCGCGTCTCCGAGTTGGTCAAGCTCCCGTGCGACGCGGTCGACCTCGTCGCCGCCTTCGTGCGCCCGACCGGCAAGGGGCGCAAGGAGCGCGTCGTGCCGTTCGGCGAGCAGGCCAAGGCGCTGCTCGAGCAGTACCTTGCCGAGGCGCGCCCTGGCTTTGACACGCTCGGCGATCGCGCGCTCTTCCTCACGCACCGTGGCCGCCCGATGACCCGGCAGGGATTTTGGAAGGCACTCGGCCGCTATGCGCGCGTGGCCGGCATCCGCGGCGCGATCTCGCCGCACAAGCTGCGCCACTCGTTCGCCTCCCATCTGCTCGAGCGCGGCGCCGACCTGCGGGCGGTTCAAGCGATGCTCGGCCACGCCGACATCGCGACCACGCAGGTCTACACGCACCTCTCGCGGGGGCGCCTGCTCGAGCTCCATCGCCGCCACCACCCGCGCTCGTAGTCAGCGTAAGCCGCAGAACATACACGGGTAAAACGGTGTGGTTCCGCCGGGGGCCTTTTGCCATACTGCCGCCCCAGAGACCCAGGTGCAGCTCGATTCCAACACCATGCGGGCGATCATCCAGCAGCTGATCGTCCTCATCTTGTCGATCGCGGTGCATGAATTCGGGCACGCCTTTGTCGCCGACCGTCTCGGCGACCGACTGCCGCGCAGCCAGGGGCGCGTGACGCTCAACCCGATCGCGCACGCCGACCCGATCGGCACACTTGCGCTGCCGGCGATGTTCCTCCTGATGTCCGGCGGCGCCAGCATGGGCTTCGGCTGGGGTCGCCCGGTGCAGGTGAACCCGCTCTCGTTCTCGCGCCGCTTCACCATGCGGACCGGCCACATGATGGTCGCCGCGGCGGGGCCCGCGATGAACATCCTCTTCGGCACGGCGATCGCGGTGCTCATCTTCGTCCTCATCAAGTCCGGCGTGCTGACGGGGGCGACTGAGGCTCAGGTCGAGCTGCTGCACGCGCTCAATGGCGCGGTACTGACGAACTTCGTGCTCGCGTTCTTCAACCTGATCCCGTTCCCGCCGCTCGACGGTGGCGCGGTGATCGAAGGCCTCCTGCCGCGCAGCGCGCTGGCGAGCTACCAGCGGGTCGCGCAGTACGGCACGTACATCATCATCGCGCTGATCATGCTGCCCAAGCTCTCGATCGTGTTCACCGCGCCGGCGCGCATGCTCCACGGGCTGGTGATCGGTGCCCTGTTCGGTTTCCCGACGGTGGGGTCATGACGCTCGGCGCCGACTACCGCATCGACCTCGAGGTATTCGAGGGGCCGCTCGACCTGCTGCTTCACCTGGTGAAGAAGCACGAGCTCAACATCTTCGACATCCCGGTCGCGTTCGTCACCGAGAAGTACCTCGCCTACCTCGAGCTGATGCAGCACCTGAACCTCGAGGTGGCTGGTGAGTACCTGCTGATGGCGGCGACGCTCGCGCACATAAAATCGCGCGAGCTGCTCCCCGCGCCCGATCCGACGCAGGCCGACGACTCGGGCGATCCCGACGACGAAGGGGATCCGCGGCAGGAGCTGATCCGCCGGCTGCTCGAGTATCAGAAGTACAAGGCAGCGGGGACTGAGCTCGGCGGGCGGCCGGTGATCGGGCGCAACGTCTGGCGGCGCGGCGCTTCGCAGGCGGAGGTGCTCGACGGCACCGTCAACGCGCGCGCCGACGCGCCGCTGCTCGAGGTCCCGGTGTTCAAGCTGGTCGAGGCGCTCGCCGAGGTGCTGGCGCGCGCGCGGATCAAGGTCTCGCATGACGTCGAGGTCGAGCGAGTCACGATCGCCGATCAGATCAGCCAGCTCGCCGACCGGCTTGATGCGGAGGGCGCGTTCTCGTTCCTCTCCTGCTTTTCCTTCGTGCTCGACGGCGAGCACACCGCGCTCGAGCTCAGGCAGCGGGTGGTGGTGACGCTGCTCGCGATCCTCGAGATGGCGCGGCTCAACCTCGTGCGCGTGGTGCAGCCCGATGCGACGAGCGACATTCAGGTGATGACCGCGGTGCCCAGCGTACGCGATCGCGCAAGTGCCGCGATCGGAAATGACTACCGGTGAGTGGAGCCGACATGGATTCCGTAGACGACCCCACGGAGCGCGACATGCGTCCCGTGCAGCATGAGACGCAGGTTGTCGCTCACGTGGTGGCCCACGTGGTGGCCGAGGTTGAGACCAGCGATGAGGCGGCCAATGCGGCGCTCGACGCAGTCGAAGGCGATGCGGCGGCAACTGATGACAACGGGGACTCAGACGGCGGCAGTGCTGCCGGCGAGGAGGCCGAGCGCGAGGCGCCCGAGCGCATGAAGTCGGTGATCGAGAGCCTGCTCTTCGCGTCGGAGAAACCGGTCGATGCGCGGCGGCTGCAGGAGTTGATCGGCGAGCCTGATGCGGAGAAGGTCGCGGCGATGCTCGAGTGGCTGCGCGCCGACTATGCCGATCGTGGCGTCGTGCTGCACGAGGTCGCGGGCGGCTTTCAGTTCCGCACCAACCCGCTCAACGCACACTGGGTGCAGCAGTTGGTCGCCGGGCGGCCGGTGCGGCTCACGCGCGCGCAGCTCGAGACGCTGGCGATCGTCGGCTACCGGCAGCCGATCACGCGGCCCGAGATCGACGAGATTCGCGGCGTCGACTCGGGCGGCACGGTCAAGGTGCTGCTCGATCGCGGGCTGGTGCGGGTGATCGGCAAGAAGGACGAGCCGGGGCGGCCGATGTTGTTCGGGACCACCAAAGAGTTTCTCGCGTTCTTCAACCTGCGCGATCTGCGCGATCTGCCAACGCTGCGCGAGTTTCAGGAGCTGTCGCCCGAGAGCCTCGCGAAGGTGCAGCAGCTCGAAGCGGAGTCGCGGCTCGCGACTGAGCCGGCGGAGCCTGCGGGCCCGGCGGGCGACGGCACTGGTGGCGACTCGAGCACGAGCGTGCAGGCGTGAGTCGCGCGACCGGGCCGGCGAAACCGGGTGGCACCAAGGCTGCCAAGGGGACGGAGCCGTCGGGGACGGAGCCAGCGGGGACGCCAAAGGAGGGCATCCGGCTGCAGCGATTTCTCGCGGATGCGGGCGTGGCGGCTCGGCGCAAGGGGGAGTTGCTGATCGTCGCCGGGCGCGTGTCGGTGAACGGCCGCGTGGTCAGCGAGCTCGGTTCGCGCGTGAACCCGGATCGCGACAGCGTTTCGGTCGACGGCAAGCGGGTAGCGGCGCGGGCGCGTTTCTACTACCTGCTCAACAAGCCAAAGGGGTACGTGTCGACGGTCACCGATCCCGAGGGGCGGCCGACCGTCATGTCGCTCCTGCCCGAAGTGCCGGTGCGTCCGGTCGGGCGGCTCGACTTCTACACCGAGGGCGTGCTGCTGCTCACCAACGACGGCGAGCTGCACCATGCGCTGCTCGCGCCGAAGAGCGGGGTCGAGAAGACCTACCACGTGAAGCTGCACGGCGAGGTGCCGATGCGCGACGTAGAGCGGCTGCGCGAGGGCATCACGATCACGCTCGCCGACGACCGGCAGGTGCGCACGCTACCGGCGCAGGTCGACGTGCTGCGTCGCACCGGCAAGCACACCTGGCTGGTGATCTCGCTGCATGAGGGGCGTTCGCGCCAGATTCACCGCATGGCCGAGGCACTCGGCTATGTGGTGCTCAAGCTCGCACGCGTGGCGTTTGCGGGGCTCAACTACTACGGCCTCAAGATCGGGGAGAGTCGACCGCTGTCGATTCGCGAGGTTCACGACCTGCGCGAAAAGGTGGGCCTCGGGCCCGGCGACGATCTCGGTGCCCATCCGGCCAAGCGGGTCGCGACGCGGGGGAAGCCGGGCGAGCGGGTGGCGCGGCTCGAGCGCGAACTGCGCGAGGAGCGGGATGCGCCGGCGCGGGGGGAGCGGGGAGCGTCGCCGGCGCGGGGGGAGCGCGGGGGGCGGGGGGAGCGCGGGGGGCGGGGAGCGTCGCCGGCGCGGGGGGAGCGCGGGGAGCGGGGAGTGTCGCCGGCGCGGGGGGAGCGCGGGGAGCGGGGAGCGTCGCCGGCGTTCAGTGCGCCGAAGGGTGCGCGACCGGAGCGCCCACGCACAGGCGGGCCGCGTCGATGATTTCGTGCATGTCGAACGGCTTGGCGAGCTAGACCGCGATGCCCCGCGCGACCAGGTCGAGGTCGGCGGGAAGCGAGGCGGTCATCAGCACCACCGGCGGCAGCGTGCCGAAGCGGGCGCGGGCTTCGTCGAGGAACTCCCAGCCATCCATGCCCGGCATTCGCAAGTCGAGCAGGATGCAGGCAGGCCGGTTGGCGGCGAGCTGCGCGAGCGCCGCGGCGCCGCTCGGCACACCCGCCGGGCCGATGTGCTCGTGGCAGAGGATACCGACCGGCTCGCCGCCGAGCCAGATCGGCACGTCGAGCATCGAGGTGATGCCTTGCGGGACGAGGTAGCCGTCGCGAAACTCGCTGGTGCGAGGATCGCTTCGAGAATCGCGGCCAGCGCGCCGCCCTCGTCATTTTTGTCGAGCTTGGCGAGCGCGAGCAGCGCGGCTTGACGCCTGAGCATGGCGTCGGTCTCCGTCGGCGACTCAGCCGACTGCGTGGACGCTGGCGGGACGGGATCGGTCATCATCGGGTCGCCGATGGTTTGATCGGACGAGAGGCTTCCGCCTGTGGCCTACCGGAGTCGCGCGGCTTCCGCGTGGCTGCGGGCAGGGCTGCGCGTGGGTTGCCGGCGTTGACGCTCCGCTAGCGCACGGGT
>SHYZ01000149.1 GCA_009692535.1 Myxococcales bacterium | reverse complement strand
GCCGCCGGTGCCTGGCTCTCCGACGCAGCTGGCCTCGAAGGCGAGTTGCCCTGGGGCAGCGGCGAAGTGAACCACGCCGCGCTCCTCGCCGCGCTGCCCGAGCACGCGCTCCGCGTCATCCACACGCGCGCGGACACGACCGATGCCGAACTCGCCGTCGCGCTTCTTGCGGCTTAGGCTCGGCGTGTCAGGCGCGGGGCCGCTCGCCTAGAACTTGATGCCCAGCGGGTAGCAGACGCTCTTGACGGCGTGGAGCCGACTTGGGTCCTTGATCGACGCCGCAAAGATCCGTGCCCGCTCAGCCTTCCCCGCCTTGCAGGCCGCAAACACTGCGAACGACAGCGTCCCTGGGTCGCCTGGGCGGATCTTGAGCAACTCTTCGGCGCGGGCGAGGGCCTTGACGAAGTGACCGTCCTGGTAGGTCTTCTTCAGGTCTGCGAACAGCACCGAATACTCGCCGCTCGGAGCTTCGCCGCCGCCGTCGATGACGGGTGCCTTGCAGGTACGCGCAAGATCGTCGACCTCGCCGCTCAGCTCAGGTGCCATCGCCTGGACGCGCCGCTGGACAGCCGCGAGCTTTGCGCACTGCCCGGCGCGAGCGTACTGGCGCGCCTCGTCGACCATCTCGCCCGCTACCTTTGACTCGAGGTCCTCGCTCGCCTTCATGGCGCGCTCGCGGTAGACGCTGTCGTCGGGGATTTGCGACGCTAGGCGCTTCGCGTCCGCCACCCGCTGGCCACGAGCCGCCTTCTGGAAGTTCTGCCAGGTGGTGTAGTTCTTCGCTTCGCGCTCGGCCAAGTCGCTCAGCCGCTGCGCCTCGGCGTTGTCGGATGCAATCGCGAGCGCGCGGTGCGTGACCTCCGTGACCTCCGACCACCGTTGATCGACGGCAGCGCGGCGCGCAGCAACCAGCATCGTGTCGATAGTCTCGACGCCTGGCAAAACCACCGGTTCGTCGGTCACGCCAGACTTCCCAGCATCTGGCGTCACGATCCCCGGATGCACCACCAACGCGCCCGCCGCATCGGGGCCGCCACCAGTGGCGACAACGCCGACGCCCACTGAAGGCACCACAGGCTTGCTCTTGTCGGAAGGCGCTCCGCCCCGGAGCAGGAGCGCGGCGCCCAGGACGGTTCCCACGGCGCCAAGCGTAAACACCGGCCACCACGCGCGCAGCAATCGCCGAGGGGCGACCCGCGCGATGTCGATCACCGTCGCGTCGCGGGCAAACACGAAATCCTCACCCGGCCCGATGAACCTCAGCCTGACGTGGCCGAGGTCGACCTCGTCGCCGGCCCGCAGCTCGACTCGGCCGTACTCCTCACCGTTGACCCGCAGCCCGTTGGCCGACTGCATATCGATGATGACGTAGCGTCCCTGCTCGAGGATCACCTTGGCGTGGTGGCGAGAGATCGAGCGATGGTCGAGCGCGATGTCGTTCTCGTTGGTCCGCCCGAGAACCGTCTCCGTCTTTTGGAGCGAGAACTCGCGCCCCGCAAGGTTCGTCGACGTCACCACCATCCGCGCGTACGGCGTCCCGGCCGTCGGCACCGCGCCCGGCGGCGCGTACTCCGGCGACACCACGACAGGACCAGCCGTTGTTGCCGGCGCCGAATACGGCCGCGTCGGTTGATCGTCGAGCGGCAACCGCATGATCGCCGTCGGCTCCGGCGCGAACGGCACAGGCGAAGAGATGCCCGACGCGACGCGTTCCCCGTTCCCGCTGGCCGGCGGCACTGTCTGGGGACGAAGCGTCGTCGCGGTCGCGATGGCCTGCGCCGCACGCTCGAGCTTCAACTCGAGGAGATAGTCCCCAATCTGAATCCGATCCGCCTCGCCCACCTGCGAGCGCCCCTGCACTCGCGAGCCGTTCACGCGCACGCCGTTGTAGCTGTCGAGATCCTCGACGATAAGCGCCCCGCTGGCGCGGAGGATGCGAGCGTGACGCCGCGACACGTTCCGCTCAGTCAGGCGGATGGTATTTCCCTCACGACGCCCGATCGTGATCTCGTCACGAATCAGGGGAACGATGGTCGTCTTCCCCTCGTCGTCCTGGATGATCAGCTTGTACATGTCAGCAACGTAACCGCACGTAAAAGATTACCTTTCTCGTCTGGGATGCGTCAAGGCGCGGGCTCGCGCTGCGCCTGCGCAGCCGGTCGCAACGGCGGCTGGCCGAAGCGGTGCCACGCGCGGAGCGTCTGGCGCGCCATCTCGAGCTGGTAGTCCGTGCGGGTCGTCGACGGGGGCGTGGCCGCAACTGAGGACGGCTTGTCACCGGAGAGGTGCCGCTCGAGATCCTCTTCCCGCTCGGTGGCAGCGCTGCGCCGCGCGGCCTCGAGGTCGGCTGCCGGAATTTGCTCGACCACCAGGTCGGGATCGATTCCGTGCTCC
Source organism: Myxococcales bacterium (assembly GCA_009692535.1). GTDB lineage: Bacteria > Myxococcota_A > Polyangia > Haliangiales > SHYZ01 > SHYZ01. The sequence continues at coordinate 7,208 of SHYZ01000149.1, read as the reverse complement.
TGGATCACGCGTCCCTTCGGCGTGAAGTAGCGTGCGACCGTGAGCTTGAGGCCGCTGCCATCCTCGAGCGGAATCAGCGACTGCACCGATCCCTTGCCGAAGGTTCGGGTGCCGAGCACCAGCGCACGGTCGTGATCCTGCAGCGCGCCGGCGAGAATCTCAGCGGCCGAGGCCGAGTCGCCGTTCACCAGACAGACGATCGGGATCGCCGCGTGGGTGCCCGCCTGTCGCGCGGTCTCCTGTTCAAGGTGCCTGCCGCCACGCCCTCGCGTCGCGACGATGACGCCCGACTCGAGGAACAGGTCGGCGACCCGCACCGCCTGATCGAACAGCCCGCCCGGGTTGTCCCGAAGGTCAAGCACCAGACCGGCGAGCGGCTTCTTCGACTCGCGGGTCAGCGCGGCCAGCGCCTCCTCGACCTCAGCGTCGGTGCGCTCCTGAAATTGACGGATCCGAATATGGCCGATCCCCGGCTCGAGCAGGCTCCACTCGGCAGCACGCACGCGGATGATCTCGCGCACCATCGCGATCGACTCGCGCACTTCCTTCTGACCGGCGGCATCGGTGCCGCTCCGAACCAGCTCAACAACCACTCGGGTCCCTGGGCGGCCACGGAGGCGCGTGGTCGGATCGTCGTCCGCGCCGCCGACGAGCGGCTTGCCATCCACGCTCACGATCAGGTCGCCGACTGAAATCCCCGCACGTGCTGCGGGGGTGTCGGGCAGCGTGCGGCGCACGATGAGCCTGCCCCCGCGGGTGTCGTCCACCTCGACGCCGACGCCGCCGAACTCGCCGTCGGTGTCGGCGCGCACCTCGGCGAACTCCGACGGTGTGAGGTAGCTCGAGTGGGGATCGAGTGTGCGCATCATGCCGCGCACCGCGCCCTGAATCAGCGTCTCCTCGTTCACCTCCTCAACGTAGTTCTGCTCGACCAGCGAGAGCACCCGCGCGAACAGATCGAGGCGACGAAAACTGCCGCGCGGCGCTGCGAGCGAGAGTGCACAGGTCACGCCCACCGCGCCGGCGACGAACCCGATGACGAGCGCCTTGCGCTGGGACGACATCAGGACTCTTCCTCGCCGCGTCGGGGACTCGTGCCTGCGTGCACCATGGCAGCGAGTATAGCGAGCCGGCTCAAGACCGCACGTTGCGAGGTGAAGTCGAGCCGTGGATGCGATTCGACCGCTACTCGCACGCTACTCGAAGAAAAGCGTGGGATCGACTGGACGCCCGTGACGGCGCAACTCGAAGTAGACGCGGGTGCCGGCGATGGCGCCCAGTGGCGTGCTGCGCGTGAGCTCGTCACCGACCGACACCGAGAGCGAGGCGAGCCCGCCCACGACGGCCATGACGCCATCACCGCGATCGATCACCACGACCTCGCCGAGTCCACGCAGCGGACCGGCGTGAACTACGCGACCACGGAACGGCGCGACCGCCGGAGAACCGGGTGCGGCGCCGAACTCGACCCCACGCCGAACCAGTCGTGCCTGCGTCGCAGCGTCGACCCGACCACCGTACAGGCCGACGATCGCGCCCGGCGCCGGCTGCCGCATGCTCCAGTAGGCGACGACCGGCGCGCCCGCGCCAGCCAACAGTGAGAGCTCGTCGGCGAGTCGTCGCTCGGCGACGGAAGCGTCGGCGATCTCGGCACGGAGGATTTGGCGTTCCTCGAGATCGCGCACGAGGAAGCGGCGTGCGGCGGCGCGGCGGTTCGCGAGCGCGCCCCGCTCGGCAGCGTCGAGCCAGAGCGGTGCGGTGCCCGCACGGGTGAGCTTGTAGAGCGCGCGCACGCGTCCAGTCAGCGCGGCTTCTCGCTCGGTGAGCCTGACGCCAAGAGCCTTGCGCGTGCGCACCACCGCGTCGAGCTCGAGCTCCACGCGAGCCACGTCGGAGGCGGGACCGACGGCGCGGGCCGCACCGGTGACGACCAGTGCAGCAGCGATTGCGAGCACAGCGCCGAGGGCGTAGCGGCGGCCTGGGTGAATGGAGCGGCTAGGCGTCGACATGCTTCTCGATGGCGAGCCAGCTGCCAACGACACCGAGCGTGGCACCGAGCGCCACGAGCGCGACGATCTCGCGCGGGACGAAGAACGCGAACGACCCGGTGCCGAGGATGCCGCTCATCGTCGCGGAGAGGTCCGGGCCGATCCAACCGTGGAGCAGATGGAGCGCGCCGGCCGCGAGGCCCGCGCCGAGCGCTCCCTGCACGAGACCGTCGAAGAGCACGTGCCCCTTCACATACCGCTCAGTCGCACCGACCAGCCGGAGGATCGCGATCTCGTCGCGGCGGGCGTGGAGCGCGAGGCGAACCGTCACGCTCACGAGATAGATCGCCGCGAGCGAAACCAGCAAGGCGAGTCCGATCGCGCCAGCACGGAGCGAGCGCAGGAGGAAGACGAGGCGATCGACCCAGTCAGAGACCAGCTCTACGTCCTCGACGCCCGGCGTCTTGCGCAGGCGATCGACGAAGGGGCTCACGCCCGCGACGTCGCGCACACCGCCGGCGAACGACACCTCGAGCGATGACGGGAGCGCGCCGTGCTCGACGCCTTCAAGCAGCTCGCGCCGACCACCGAGCGACTGCTCGAGCCGCGCGAACGCATCGGCAGGAGAAATGTACGTCACCTCCTCGACGGCATCGAGTTCCTCGATCGCGCCGGCGATGGCCTGGGCGCGTTCGGGGTTCACGTCGTCGCCGAGGTAGACGACCATGTGCACGCCGCCGCCCCAGCTCGACGAAACGTTGGCCACGGCGCGGGCGCCGAGGAAGACGACCCCGCCGAGCAGCAACGCGACGCCGATCGCCGACACCGAGAGCGCGAGGACTAGAGGGCGCCGTGCCATGCCGCCGATTGCTCGACGCACGGCATAGGTGCCAGCGCGCAGCGTGCGAATCATGACGGTCTCCCGTTCGCGGACCGGACGACGTGGAGCGGCACGATCTCGGCGGCAGACTCGTCGTAGCCGGAGGGGGCGAGGGCGAGTTGCTCCGGCATGAGATCGTGCAGGCTCGGCTGATCGGCGAAGATTGCGTGGTCGGCCGAGTGCGACGGGTCGTGCGCGATCGGCGGTACGGATCCGAGGTCGTGCGGAGCCACCGCTGCGGCGACCATCTCGGCGTCGTCGAGCCACTGATGTCGGGTCGGCGCAACGATGCGGCCGGTCTCGAGACCCAGATGGCGCCACCCGTGACGCGCACCAGCGGCCATGACCTGCAGGTCGTGGGTGGCGACGATGATGGTCGTGCCGCGCCGGTTCACCTCGAAGAGGATCTGGAGCAGGTCGAGCGTGAGGCGGGGATCGAGGTTTCCGGTCGGCTCGTCGGCGAGCAGGATTGCCGGCTCGCCGGCGATCGCGCGCGCGATGGCGACGCGTTGCTGTTCACCGGCGGAGAGCCAGCCGGCACGAGCCTCGAGCCGACGCGCGAGCCCAACGAGCCCGAGCGCGGATGCGGCACGCTCGCGGATCACCCGACGAGGCAGGCCGCGAACCTCGAGCGCGATGGCGACGTTGTCGAGTGCGGAGAGGCCGGGGAGCAACCGAAAGTTCTGGAAGACCACGCCGATGTTCCGTCGGAGAAACGGCACCGACGAGCCGCGCAGCCGGGCGAGGTCGTGCCCGAGCACGCGAATCGTCCCCGACTCGGGGCGTTCGGCCGCGAAGATGAGTTTGAGGAGAGTCGACTTTCCAGCGCCTGACGGTCCCGACAGGAGTACGAACTCGCCCTCGTCGATCTCGAGTGAAACGTCGTCGAGGGCGACGATCTCTCCTGCGCGGCCGTAGCGCCTGGATACATGCTCCAGCGCAATCATGACTTCTGGTTACGCCCGCCCGGGAGTGGGGGCAAGAAAATCGCCGGCGGATCGCCCGGGAGACTGGAAACGATCCGCCGACGGGGACGGCGATGCCGGGGGCGGCTAGTAGCAGACGATGCCGCTGGCGAACGTCGGCGGCAGTCCGATGTTGAGCGGGGCCGCGGTGAGCTCAACGCCATCGTCGAGATCGAACACGCGAAGACCACCGCCGTTGCCGTCGTTCGACACCAACATGTGCTGCGATGCGCAGTACGCGAGGTCGGTCGGATTCTGGCCCGCGCCCGAGAGCCGCGCGGTCACGATCTCGCCCGTGTCGCTCACCTTCACGATCTGTCCTTCGGAAAAACTCGCAGACGCCGCGACATAGACGTGGCCGTCATCGCTAGGCGCGATCGCCGAGACGTAGCCGCCGAGCTCCGCTGCGTCGACCAGACAACCGCCGGAGCCGGCCATGCCGCCGAGGCGCACGCGCTCGACGCAGCCGGCGGTCGGCGAATAGTCCGGCACGGTGGCGACGAGCAACTCAGCGGCGCGGCCACGGAGCAACGAGGTCGGGTTGGCATTGGCCAGCGAGAAGGTGCGCTCCAGCGTGTGCGTGGCGAGGTCGATCACGGTCACCGAACCGAGACCGGCCGGCACGAAGCTCTCGAGGTGCTGCATCGTCACGTAGGCACGGCCGCCGACGATCGCGATGGAGGCCGCCTCGGGGGTGCCGTCGGCATCGAACGGCATCGCCACGGGAAGGCCGATCGTCGTCGGCGGCGCCGTGAGGTCGGTGAGATCGTAGACCAGCAGGTGCGGCAGGCTGAGCGCGACAACGAAGAGCTCGTCCCCGAGGACGGCGACATCCTGCGGGTTGGTGCCGCCGCCCGTGGAGACCTGTGCGGTGACCGTGAAGTTCACGGGGTCGACGATGGTGACGTTGTCGGCGCCGAAGCGGTTCACGATGAAGAGCTTGCCGTCGAGCAGACGAACCACGGGGTCGCCGGAGACTGCGGCCATGGAGAGCACGCCCTGGGTAACGGTGAGCGATGGCAGGCTGACGGTCGACGCAGTGCCGACCCCCGTGGCGTAGTCGACGCCGAGCGCGAGGCAGGTGCAGGGCGCAGCGGGAGTCGCATCGACGCCAGCGTCGACGGTGTGGCCTGAGTCGAGTACGACCGGGGCGTCGAGTGCGGGCGCAGCGTCGGGCAAGCTGGCATCGTCGCCGGTGCAGGCGACGAGGAGAACGGAGAGCAGGAGCGGCGAGGGCGTGCGCATGGAGAGTCCTTCTGATGAGCGTGAGGTTGGTGGCGTGGGCGAGCTTCGTGGCGTGCGTGAGGTTTGTTAGAGGGCGAGCTCCAGCGTGGCGTAGAGCGCACGCCCGGGCAGCGGGTGCCCGAGCACGTCGGAGACCGCGCGCGGAACGGAATCGAGACCGGGCCGCGGTGACGGCGACAGCGGGATCTCCTCGACGATTTCGTCGGTGAGGTTCTTGACGGCCAGGGTCGCGGTGAACGAGCCACGGCGGCCGCGAACGCCCGCACCAAACAGGCGCCGAGCCGGCACGCGGTTGAGGTTGCCCCCGTCGAGGAAGTTGCCGTCATCGACCAGCGCGTCGGCGAAGAGTCCCAGCTCAAGGCCGCGGCTGCGGCGCGTGGCCTCGACGCGGAGGCTGGCCTCGTGCCGGGGCCGACCGGGCAGGCGCTTGCCGTCGAACGAGACCAGCGATGAGCGGTTGAGCGTGTCGAGGAAGGTGTAGTTCCCCGTGAACGTGAGCAGCCGGAAGCAGCGGAACGCGACGGTCAGCTCATGACCGGCGAGCCGCGCGTCACCGAGGTTGCGCGCGACCGACGCAAGTCCGGAGGTCGGCACGAAGGCGATAAGGGACTGCGACCGATTCGCAAAGGTGACCACCTCGACGAACAGGCGGTCGATCGTGCCGAGGCCGGTCGGCGCAAGCACCAGGCCGAGGTCGAGCGTGGTGCCGGTCTCGGGCTCGAGCCCGGGGTTCCCGACCACCCAGCCGCGATCACCGAAGAGTTCGACCACGGTCGGCGCGCGAAAGTAGCGACCGACGTTGCCCTTGAGCGAGAGTGCGGAGGAGATCGCCCACCGTGCGCCGATGCGTGGGGAGAGCTGCAGATCGCTGCGCGGCGCACCGGTCGCGACCATGCCGCGCACCTGGGGTGGCGTCGTGCGCAGCAGATCCAGCCGCAGTGCAGGGTGGAGCGCGACCCGTCCGTCGGAGCCGAGGAGGATCTCATCCGCGAGTGCGGCGGCGGCGGCGAGACGGCGCCCTGAGGCAGGAACTCGCTCGGCGAGATGGTCCTCTTCCACCAGCGTTTCGGCACGGCCCTCGAGCAACGCCTGCGCGAGCTGTCGCTCCCCGAGCGCGAGCGCTGCGGTCCCGCCGACCCCGCCGGCGAGAGTGGTGTACGTGCGGTCGTCCACGCCGAGGCCGATCTCACCGAGGGGATCTGCAAAGTGCTGGCGCTCCGCGACGAAGTACGCGCTGCCACCGAGATCGAGCTCGTCGCGGCCGAACGCGCGGGTCTTCGTCGCGCGCAGGTCGGTGATCGCGCGCAGTGTGGCGAGCGTGGCCGAGCGCGACATGACGGTGGCCGGTCCGGGAAGCCCCTGGGTCTTCCACGAAGCGCGCTGGCCGGCTTCGACTGTCGTTCCGCGCGCGCGCCAGCGCATCCGCCCTGCCCCGTCGAGTTGGTCGAAGTCGCTGTTGCTGCGCGTCGGCATCGCGTCGTCACGCGGCTCGAGTGGCGTCCCGTTGTCGTCGAAGAACTCGAAGTCACCGGTCGCCCCCGCGTAGCCGATCGCCAGCGACGTCGCCAAGCGGCCCGCCCGAAACCGATCCCGGCTGATGACTCGTGCGCGGCGCGCGCCGAACGAGCCACCACCGAGCGAGGCCACCAAGCGTCGCCCGCCAGGTCCGGGCCCTACTGCGGTGATCAGATTCACCGCGCCGCCGAGCGCGGCCCCACCGAGCGCCACTGGCACCCCGCCTCGATACACCTCGACGCGCTCGAACGTCGCTGAATCAAGCGTGCCGAGATCGGCTGCCGAGAACGCGATTCGGGTCAGCGGCACGCCATCGACGAGAATCTCGGTCTGTCCCGCTGGCGCGCCGCGAATCGAGAGCGACGTGTGGGCCCCGAGCCCGCCAAACGACCGCACATGGACGCCGACCGACTCCGCGAGCGCCTCGGCGAGTGACTGGGTCTCCGCCTGCCGCTCATCGAGCCGCACCACCGTGACGAACGCCGGCTCGCGGCGCGCGCGTGCAGCGTCTTCCGAGTGCGCGGCCGACACTGCGTCGCGCTCGTCGGCCGCGTTTGCCTCCACGACCACCGGCGCGACGACGACGTCAGCGACTCGAGCAGGCGAGGCCTCCCC
>SHYZ01000148.1 GCA_009692535.1 Myxococcales bacterium | reverse complement strand
GCGTGGGGAGCGCTCCGGGCGCGGCACGCATTACCGGCAGCTCGCCGACGAGCGCCTGCTTACCGTCGGCCGCGGCGCTCTTGCCCACCACCGGCACCGGCTGTCGCTTCTCGTCGAGCAGCCGGATTCCCAGTTCGATCCGCGACGCGCGCCAGCTCGGCGGTACCCGCAGCGTAAACGTCTGCTTCACGATCTCGCCCACGCGCCAGCGGTCAGTCGGGAACGTCCCATCGCCAGGAACGCGATCCTGTTTGACCGAGAGCCGTGCGGGCCCTGCGCCTGCGCTCGGGATCCCGATCGCCTCAGTCTCGATCCGATAGCTCGCCGTCGCCGCCGCGTCACAGCGAAAGTAGGCCACCACCTCCACCGGCTGCCCCGGCTCAAACCGCTCGCGCGTCGGCTCCCAGCCGAGCAGCCGCACGCTGCCAGCAAAGAGCGCGTCGGCGGTGAACTTTGGCGTCGGCGGCTCGAGCAGCAGGTACTCGCGACGCACGCGCTGCGCTTGGCTGGCGTCGTCGCGGCTGTAGTAGACGCGGTCGAGCCACTCGTCGAGCAGCCCCTTCATACGCGCGCGCCCGGTCGCGTGGCCGGCATGGGTCCAGACGTTGTTCTGCTCGCGCGGATCCTTCGGGTGGTGGAAGAGCTCCCAGGTGTTCTGCTTGAGGTTCACGATCGCCTTGTAGTCGGCCGTGATCACGGCACGCAGTGGCTCGGGGTAGTTGGTCTCGGCGAAGACCACGCGCGCGCGTGCGTCCCGCTCATAGAAGATCTGCGGCACGAGGCTCTCGCCCTCCACCGCCGGCGTCGCGGTGACACCCGCGAGCGCAGCGACGGTGGGGAAGATGTCCATCGGCGAGACCGGGCCATCAACCACCTGCGGTTCGACCTCGGGGATGTGGATCACGAGCGGCACATGCAGCAGCTCGAAGTAGAGCTTCTGCCCGTGGTTGATGAAGCCGTGCTCGTTGAAGCCGTCGCCGTGATCGCTGGTGACGATGACGATCGTGCGTCCCGCGACGCCCGAGCGATCGAGGTAGTCGAGCAGCCGACCGAGGTGCTTGTCGGTGTAGGCGAGTTCGCCGTCGTAGAGATCCTCCTCAGTGGGGCCGAACTGTCGATCGCCGGGGTGCGGGACGTAGCGACCGTGCGGGTCGATGTAGTGGGCCCAGAGGAACCAGCGCGCGCCCCGCTGCCGCGCGATGAACGCCTCGGCGCGATCGGTGATGTCTTGCGACGTGACGCCGAACGGGTTCGGTTTCTTGCCGAGCTCGTTGTCGAACTCGTCGAAGCCCTGCTCGAGGCCCCACTTCTCGAAATACTCGTGCGAGACGATCGCGCCGGTCTTGTAGCCGCGCGTCTTGAGCAGCTCGGCGAGCGTGGTGTTCTCCGGCAGCACCTCGGGCGGGTTCGGGCGGCGCTCAGGCCCGAGCGCGATGCCCGAGTGAAAGAAACGCGAGATGAGGATCGCGGGGACCGAGGCCATCGTGCCGGCCGACGGCGCGTTGGCGAACGTGAAGGTGGTGGAGCGGTCAGCGAGCTTCTTGAGGTTCGGCGTGGTGTCGCGCGCGTAGCCGGCGAGGCTGGTGTGGTCGTAGCGAACCGTGTCGATCGTGACCAGCAGGATGTTCCAGTCGCTGCGCGCGAACGGCGCCGGGATCGGGATCTGCTCGCCGGTCTTCCAGCTCGCTGGGCCGCGCCCGAGATCGCGGCCGTTGCAGTTCTCGTCGACACCGTTGTCCGGCAGGTCGCGCGCGCCGGGGTGGATCTTCGCGTCGAGCGGCGCACAGTCGTTCTCGCCGAGCAGGTTGCCGTAGCCGTCGCCATCGAGATCGTGGAGCGTGCGCACCAGCCCGGCGAGCTTCTCGAGCGCGGTGCCCGACGTGGTCGCGAGAATCTTCGCTTCCTGATCCGCGCCGAAGACCACCAGCGACGGCGCGGCGAGCGCGAGGAGTGAGCCGACGACCGCGACCATCTGCCGCCGCCCCCGCTGCCGCTCGGCCGCAAAGAGCCGCCCGCGCCGCGCGACGAGCCGAGCACCGACGAGCGTGCCGGCGATCAGCGCGACGCCGGTGAGCAGCAGTCGCCCGGGGAAGACCTGCGCGAGCGGCGGCACCTTGCGTACGAGCAGCACGAGGCCAAGGCCCGCGAGCAGCGTGAGCAGCGCGCCGAGCACCAGCGCGGCGTCGGTGCGGCCGAGCGGATTCCAGCTGCCGAGCCGGCGCGCGAGGGCGTGGGCTGCGCGGCGAAAGAGCACGCCGAGGACCACGAAACCGGCGAGCGCGAGCGGGACGAGCAGGAGGTGCGTCGCGGCGATCGCGGCGGCGACGAAGCGCGGCTCCTTGAAGGTGAGCAGGCGGTAGTTCGCGAGCCACGACGCGCCACCCGCGACGAGCGCGATCACGGGCACCGCCCAGAGCCACGGCAGCGCGCGTTCGACGCGCGGGGGATCCTCGACGCCAGCAGGTTCAGCGGCGCGCGGTGTAGCGAGGCCCGACCAGCCCGCAGCCTCCGCCGGCTCGAACGCCGACCAGAGCAGCCGGATGCAGACAGCGCCGAGGCCTGCGAGCGGTACGACGAACAGCGCGGCGAGCGCGAACAGCGTCACGTCGAGCGCGAGGAACTCAACCGCAGCGACGGCGCGAACCGGATACGGCGCGAGCGCGAGCGCGAGCCCACCTTCGATCACCGAGGCGACACCGCAGCCGATGAACGCTGCTCCGGCCGCGCGACGAAAATCCCCCCGCAGCCGCTCGCGCAGCCCGGCGTTCATCGCGAACCGACGCGGTGCCTGACCAGCACCCAGAGCGCCTCGAAGCCGTCGGTCCAGCGGACCTTCTTCCCGGCGGACGCGTCGCGCGCGCGGTACTCGATCGGCACCTCGACGATCTTCACCTTCCTGAGCCCGAGCTTGGCGGTGACCTCAGGACAGAACTCGAAGCGCTCACAGGTGAGCCCGAGCGAGCGGATGAGCTCCGTGCGCAGCACCTTGAAGCAGGTCGCCTCGTCGGTGATGCGGTGACCATAGAGCACGTTCGCCGCCAGCGTGAGGATGCGGTTCGCCGCGAGGTTGGGCAGCGCCATGCCGGTCGGTCGGCGCCGCAGCAGGAAGCGGCTGCCATAGACCACCTCGGCACCGGCGCGCACCGCCTCGAGCATCGCCGGGTAGTCGGTGACCTCGTACTCGAGGTCGGCGTCCTGGATGAGCACGTAGTCGCCGGTCGCATGCTCGAGCGCGGTCCTGATCGCCGCGCCTTTGCCGCGATTTTGCGGGTGGCGCACAAGGCGGATCCCGCCGAGGTCAGCGGCGATCCGCTCCACCTCGGCCGCGGTGCCGTCGGTGGAGCCGTCATCGCAGACGATAATCTCCTTCGCGAAGCCGTGGGCGAGCGTGTCGACCGACGCGACGCGGCGGAGCACCTCGGCGATCGTCCGCTCCTCATGGTACGCGGGGATGAGGATCGACAGCCGCATCGGCGGTGAGTCGTTACCACAGGTCGGGGGGGGCGGGCCACCGGGTCGGTTCGGTGTGTCGGTTCGGTGTGGCTTCGGCGGTGACGACACGCGGGCTAGACTCGCGGCATGGTGCGCTGCCTGCCGAGCTTCGTCGTAGCTGCCGGCGTTGGGCTCACGGCTGCACTCCTCGCCGCGTGTGGCGGCGACGGCTTCCCCGGCGACCCGGGTACCCGCGGGCGCGTCGTGGTGATCGCCTGCGGACCGTGACGCGCCGGCTGCTGCTCGTGGTCGGCGGCTTCGCCGTCGTCTACCTCTATGCGTCGCCGTATTTTGAGCGGCTGCGGAGCGCGAATGAGCTGCCGCGCGTGCTCACGACGCAGGAGCTCGTGAACCGCGGCACGTTTCGCATCGACGCGCGGCTCGGGGAGCTCGGCTCGACGTTCGACGTCGCGCGCACGCCCGACGGGCACGCCTACGCCAACAAGGCCCCCGGGGTGTCGCTGCTCGGCGCTCCGATCTATGGCGCGCTGCGCGCTGTCGGCGTGGCGCCGAGCGTTCCTGAGACGACGCGCGTGCTGCGCGCACTGGTCGTCACGCTGCCGGCGCTGCTGTTCCTCTACTGGTTCCACCGCGCGAGCGCTCGCTTTGCCCCCGGCGCTGCGCCGCGCCGCGCCGCACTCGTCGCCTACGGGCTCGGCTCGATGGCGCTGCCGTATGGGCTGCTCTTCTTCTCGCACCAGCTCGCGGCGGTGCTGGTCGGCGGCGCGTTCATCGCAGCGATGGCGGTCGTGCGCGGCGAGACGGCGCGTCCCGGTTGGTGCGCGCTCGCGGCCGGGGTACTCGGTGGCCTCGCGGTGCTGGTCGACTACCAAGCGCTGCTCGGCACGTTCGCCGTCGGCGTCTATCTGTTCGCGCGCGCTCCGGCTCGGCTCGGCACGAGCGTTCGCTACGCGCTCGGCGGAGTCCCGTCGGCGCTGGCGCTCGGTGCGTACCACGCGAGCGCGTTCGGTTCGCCGCTGCGCACCGCGTACAGCTTCGCGCCGGATCCGGCGCACCAGCTCGGCGTGCTCGGGATCGTGGGGCCGAGTGGCGCGGCGTTCTTCCAAGCGCTGCTTGCGCCGAGCAACGGGCTGTTCGTGCTGATGCCCTGGGCGCTGCTCGCGCTCGTCGGCGCCGTGGCGATCTGGCGCAGCGCAGAGGCGCGTGCGCGGGTCGGGGCCGAGGCGCTCTGCGCGGGCGCTGTCGTGCTCGCGTATGTCGTCTTCCTCGGCTGCCTCGTGCCGACCTTTGGTCGCGGCGGCTGGTCGGTCGGGCCGCGCTACATCGCGGTCGCCGTGCCGTTCCTCGGTTGGCTCGCCGGCGCTGGTCTCAATGCGCTCGACGGGCGCCGCGTGCTGCGCGCCATCGCGCACGGGCTGGTGCTCGCCGGCGTCGCGATCCACGTACTCGCGGCGACGACGTTTCCACACTGGCCCGACGTCTTTGTGAACCCGCTCTACGAGCTCGCGCTGCGGCTGGTCGGCGACGGGCTCGTCGCGCCCTCGGTCGGCAGTGCGCTCGGCCTGCCGCTGCTGGTCGCGATGGTGCCGCTCTACGTTGCAGTGATCGCGCTCGCGCTCGGCCTGCTCGGGATCTGCGAGCGGGGGCGGCGCGCGAGCACGCTCGTGGCCTGCATGATCGCCGCGCTGCTGATCACCGCCTACGCCGCGTTCCCCCGCACCGGGCCGCGCGGCGACCGGGCCTACGCGTTCGTCACCTCGGTGATGCGCTAACGCCCCGGCGCGCCGTCGGACCAGACGGAGCGCACGAGGTTCGCGCCGTAGTGATACGGGATCTCCGCCGGAGCATCGGCGGCGAAGAGCACGAGGTCGGCCGGTGCCCCGATGCGCAGCACGCCGGCCTCCGGACGCCCGGCGGCACGCGCGGCGATACGCGTCACGCCGAGCCACGCCTCTTCAACCGTGAGACCGAGGTGCGTGGTGGCGAGCCACATTTGCAGCGGCAGTGACTCGCTCATCGACGAGCCGGGGTTTAGGTCGGTTCCGAGCGCGAACGCACAGCCGGCGGCGCGGAGCATCGCAACGGGCGGCGGCGGTAACCGGAGCTGCACGCACGCGCCGGCGAGCAACGTGCAGACGGTGCCGGCGTCGGCCATGCGGCGCGCGTCGGCGAGGGAGACCTGCTCGAGGTGGTCGGCCGAGAGTCCACCCAGCTCGGCGACGAGCCCCGCAGCGCCGAGATCGGCGAACTGTCCTGCGTGCGCACGCACAGCGAGCCCGGCGGCACGCGCGGCCGCGAGAATCTGGCGCGCCTCGGCGAGCGTGAACGCGCCTTCGTCGCAGTAGACATCGACCGCGACGGCAAGTCCGCGCGCCCCGTCGATCATCGGCCCGGCGCACGCCGCTACGTACGCCGCGCGACTCTCGCCGTCCGGCGGCAGCGCGTGCGCGCCGAGCAGCGTCGGGACCAGCGTGACGCCGTGCCCGGTCGCGCCCGCAAGCAGCCGCAGCAGGCGCAGCTCGCCGGCGACCGAGAGCGCGTAGCCGGTCTTGGCCTCCATCGTGGTTGTGCCCCACGCGCGCGCCCGCGCGAGGCGCGCACCCATGGCCGCGCAAAGCTCCTCGTCCGACGCTGCGCGCGTCGCCGCTACGCTGCTCGCGATGCCGCCGCCTGCGTCGGCGAGCTCGCGGTAGCTCACGCCGGCTGCGCGCTGCGCGAACTCGTCGGCGCGATCACCGCCGAAGAGTGGGTGCGCGTGCGCGTCGACCAGGCCCGGCGTGACCAGCGCGCCGTTCGCGTCGTGCTCCTCGACCGGACCGAGTCCGGCGGGGAGGTCCTGCTCGGCACCGAGCCACGCGATGCGTCCGTGCTCGACGAGGATCGCCGCACGCTCGACCACGCCGAGCCCGGGCAGCGCCGGATCGCAGGTGACCACGCGGGCGGCGCCGCGGAGCAGCCGTCGCGTCATGGCCGACGGTGCGGCACGACGACGCCGCGCTCGGTCGCGCAGGCGATCGCTTCGGGGTAGCCGGCGTCGACGTGGCGGATCACGCCCATCCCGGGGTCGGCGACCAGCACGCGCCCGAGGCAGCGCGCCGCGCGCTCGGTGCCGTCGGCGACGATGACCATGCCAGCGTGGAGCGAGTAGCCGATACCGACGCCACCGCCGTGGTGAAACGACACCCAGGTCGCGCCCGAGGCGGTGTTCACCAGCGCGTTCAAGATCGGCCAGTCGGCGATCGCGTCGGAGCCGTCGCGCATCGCCTCGGTCTCGCGGTTGGGCGATGCGACCGAGCCGGAGTCGAGGTGGTCGCGCCCGATCACGATCGGCGCCTTGACCTTGCCGGCGCGGACGAGCTCATTGAAGCGCAGCCCCACGCGGTGTCGGTCGCCGTAACCGAGCCAGCAGATCCGCGCCGGCAACCCTTGGTACGCGACCCGCTCCTGCGCCATGCGGATCCAGCGCGCGAGCGCGGCGTCGCCGGGGACCTCCTCGAGCACCGCCTCGTCGGTGACGCGGATGTCGTCGGGATCGCCCGAGAGCGCGGCCCAGCGGAACGGCCCCTTCCCTTCGCAGAAGAGCGGGCGGATGTACGCCGGCACGAAGCCAGGATAGGAGAACGCGTCCGTGACGCCGGCGAGCTCGGCCTGGCCGCGCAGGTTGTTGCCGTAGTCAAAGACGTGCGAGCCGAGCTTGCCGAGCGCGATCATCGCGCGGCAGTGCACCGCCATCGAGGCGCGCGAGCGGCGCACGTACTCGACCGGATCGCGCGCGCGCAGCTCGGCAGCGGCGGCGACGTCGAGCCCCTGTGGGATGTAGCCGGCGAGCGGATCGTGCGCGCTCGTCTGATCGGTCACGAGGTCGGGCGCGATGCCGCGCCGCGCGAGCTCGGCAAAGAGATCGGCGGCGTTGCCGACGACGGCGATCGAGCGGGCTTCCTTCTTGCGCACGCACTCGTCGGCGCGGGCGAGCGCGGCGTCGAGCGAGGGCGCGATCTCGTCGAGGTAGCGCGTCTCGAGCCGACGCTGTGCGCGCGCTGGGTCGACCTCGACGCCGAGGAAGACGCCGCCTGCGAGGGTTGCCGCGAGCGGTTGTGCGCCGCCCATGCCGCCGAGCCCGCCCGAGAGCACCAGCCGCCCGGCGAGGTCGCTGCCAAAGTGCGTGCGTCCCGCTGCGACGAAGGTCTCGTAGGTGCCCTGCAGGATCCCTTGCGTGCCGATGTAGATCCAGGAGCCGGCGGTCATCTGCCCGTACATCGTGAGGCCCGCGGCCTCGAGGCGATTGAAGTTCTCCCACGTGGCCCACGCCGGCACGAGGTTCGAGTTGGCGATCAGCACGCGCGGTGCGTCCTCGTGCGTGCGAAAGACGCCGACCGCCTTGCCCGACTGCACGAGCAGCGTCTCGTCGTCGCCGAGGCGGCGCAGCTCGCGACAGATCACCTCGTACGCCTCGTGGTTTCGCGCCGCGCGCCCGGTGCCGCCGTAGACGACGAGATCCTCGGGACGCTCGGCCACGTCGGGATCGAGGTTGTTCATCAGCATGCGCAGCGCGGCTTCCTGCGGCCAACCCTTGCAGGAGAGCGTCGTGCCACGGGGCGCGCGGATGATGGCCATGGACGTCCTATTCGAGCGGGCCGAGCGCGGACTCGACCGCGGCGACGAGCGAGCCGTCGTCGAGGAGCGCGCGCGCAGCGACGATGTCGGGCGCGAGCTCGCGGTCCCGCCCGAGTGTCGGCACGCGCTCACGGACCAGCGCGTGCGCCGCCGCGAGGCCGGGACCCGGGCGATGCGGGGCGCGCAGATCGATGCCCTGTGCCGCGCAGAGCAGCTCGATCGCCAGCACGGTGCGAACGTGATCGTGGATCCGCGCGAGCTTGACCGCACCGTGCGCGCCCATCGAGACATGATCCTCGCGGCCGGCCGACGACGGGATCGAGTCGACCGACGCGGGATGCGCGAGCACCTTGTTCTCCGAGACCAGCGCGGCGGCGGTGACCTGCGCCATCATGAAGCCCGAGTTGAGCCCGCTCTCCGGCGCGAGGAACGCAGGCAGCCCACTCGAGAGGTGCGGGTTCACCAGCTGCTCGATGCGCCGCTCGGCGATGCTCGCCAGCTCGGCGATGGCGATCGCGGCAAAGTCGGCCACCAGCGCGATCGGCTGGCCGTGGAAGTTCCCGCCCGAGACGATGTCGCCGGTCTCGACGAAGACCAGCGGGTTGTCGGTCGCGCTGGTCGCCTCGCGTTCGAGCACGACGCGCGCGTACTCGAGCGTGTCGCGGGTCGCGCCGTGCACCTGCGGCATGCAGCGGAACGAGTAGGGGTCCTGCACCTTGCCGCAGTCCTTGTGCGACTCGACGATGCCGCTCTGCGCGAGCAGGCGCGCGAGGTTCCGCGCCGACGCTGCCTGCCCCGGGTGCGGACGCGCGGCGTGGATGCGCGGGTCGAACGCGCGCGGCGTGCCTTTGTACGCCTCGAGCGAGAGCGCGCCGATCACGTCCGCCGCGACAGCGGTCGCGCGCGCGTCGTGTACCGCGAGCCCGGCCACCGCGGTCATGAGCTGTGTGCCGTTGAGCAGCGTTAGGCCCTCCTTCGCTTGCAGCGTGAGCGGCGTGAGCCCGGCGCGACGGAGCGCCTCGGCGCCGGGGAGGATCTCGCCGCGAAAGTCTGCGCGCCCCTCGCCGATCACGACCAGCGCGAGGTGCGCGAGCGGCGCGAGGTCACCTGACGCGCCGACCGAGCCCTGCGCGGGAATGATCGGGTGGACGCCGCGCTCGAGCATCGCGAGCAGGGCGAGGGCGACCTCGGGGCGAGCGCCCGAGACGCCAGCCGCGAGCGTCGCGGCGCGGAGCAGGATCATCGCGCGCACCGCGTCGGTCGGCAGCGGTGCGCCGACCCCGACCGCGTGCGAGCGGACGAGGTTCTGCTGCAGCTCGAGCACCTGCTCGGGCGAGATGCGGACCTCGGCGAGCGCGCCGAAGCCGGTGTTGATCCCGTAGACCGCAGGGCCGCTTGCGCCGGCGCGCGTGAGGGCGTCCACGACCGCGCGCGACGCACTCATGCGCGTGAGCGCGCTGTCCGCGAGCCGCACCGGAGCACCCGCTCGCGCCACGCGGGCGAGGTCGGAGAGGAGGAGCGGGCCATCGCCGAGGAGCACCGGCGAGTCGGGCTTGTCCATCGGCGCCTCTATAACACGGGGTCCAGGCTCGTCGGTTCGGTTGACATCGCCTTGACCGGCTCTAGAGTGGTCGGGGAATTCAGCTGCCGAAATGACCCGAGCCCCCGACGACGAGGTCATCTCTCAGCCGCCTGCCGGGGCCGGTGACAGC
>SHYZ01000147.1 GCA_009692535.1 Myxococcales bacterium | reverse complement strand
CTGCCCGACGACCACCAGACCACGAGCGCCTTCCCCTTGATGTTGCCGACCGGGACCGCACCCCAAAACCGCGAGTCGTGGCTGTTGTTCCGGTTGTCGCCCATGACAAAGACGTGGCCGCGCGGCACCTCGAACGGCTCACCGACGGCGTAGCTGCCGCCCGGCTGCATCACCTCGCCCCCGCTCGTGACCAGGTCGCGGACGTGGAAGTACTCCTTCTCGAGCCGCATGACCGTCGTGTAGGAGGTGCCGCCATGCCGCTCGGCGTAGCGCGAGTACTCGTGCTTGCGCCATGAGTCGTCGTGTTCCTCGTAGTCCTGGTAGGGCCAGCGTCCCGGCAGCTTGTCCCGCGGCACCGCCGCGCCGTTGACGATGACCTCTTGCTGCCTGGTCACCAGGACCGTGTCTCCCTCGACGGCGATGATCCGCTTGATGAAGTCCTTGTCGGGCTCCTTCGGGTAGATAAAGACGATCACCTCGCCGCGCCGTGGCTTGCGCTGATCGAACAGGCGCAGGTCGGTGAAGGGGATCGTGACGCCGTAGATGAACTTGTTGACGAAGATGTGGTCGCCCACCTCCAGCGTCGGGAGCATCGAGCCCGACGGGATCTTGAACGCCTCGACGACGAAGGTGCGCAGGAAGAGCGCGATCATCACCGCCGCGGCGATCGACTCGGCGTACTCGCGGAACGTCGACTTGCGTGCGAACCCGAGGTGACGCTCGGCCAGCTCGTCGAGCCGCACCATGCCCACGCAGGTCGCGTCGTGGTCACCGGCCGCGAGCGCGCGCTCGAGCGCCCCGGTCGCCAGGATCAGCTCGGCGCGAACCGCTTCACCGATGCGGTACGCCGACCTGCGCAGCGCGCCCCGAGCGAGCCGCACGAGCGCCTTCGCCTCGCGCCGCGCCCGCCGCCGAATGCGAAACCTCCGCCACATGGCGCCCAACCCGCCGCCCCGCTCGTCCCTCGGCCCTGGCCCCGACCCCGGCATCAGTCGATCTTCAGCACCGCGAGGAATGCCTCTTGGGGGATCTCGACGCTGCCGACCGACTTCATGCGCTTCTTCCCCTCTTTTTGGCGATCGAGCAGCTTGCGCTTGCGGGAGATGTCGCCACCGTAGCACTTGGCGGTCACGTTCTTTCTCAGCGCCTTGACCGTCGTGCGAGCGATCACCTTGGTGCCGAGCGCCGCCTGAATCGCGACCTCGAACATCTGCTGGTGGATCAGCTCCTTCATTTTCACGCAGAGATCGCGGCCGCGGTTGAACGCCCGCTCGCGATGGCAGACCACCGAGAGCGCGTCGACGCGATCGCCGTTCACCAGCAGATCCATGCGCACGAGGTCGGCGTCGCGGTAGCCGGCGGGATCGTAGTCGAGCGACGCGTAGCCGCGCGTGAGCGACTTTAGCCGGTCGTAGAACCCGAACACGACCTCACCGAGCGGCAGCTCGTACTTGACGACGACGCGACCGCCGTGGCCGTAGGTAATGCTCAGCTGGGTGCCGCGGCGCTCCTCACAGAGCGTCACGATGGCGCCGACGTACTCCTGCGGCACGTGCACGGTCGCGACAATGATCGGCTCGTCGATCGACTCGAACTTGCCGACGTCGGGGATGAGCGCGGGGTTGTCGATCTCGACCGAGGTCCCGTCGTTGCGGTTCACGCGGTAGCGCACCGTCGGCGCGGTGGTGATGAGGTCGAGGTCGAACTCACGCTCGAGGCGCTCCTGGATGATCTCCATGTGGAGCAGGCCGAGGAACCCGCAACGGAAGCCGAAGCCGAGCGCGAGCGACGACTCAGGCTCGAACGTCACCGACGCGTCGTTGAGGCGCAGCTTCTCGAGCGCCTCGCGCAGCGCGAGGTAGTCGCTCGGATCGGTCGGGAAGACCCCGGCAAAGACCATCGGCTTGACCACCTTGAAGCCGGCGAGCGCGGCGGTCGCCGGGCGCGCGGCCTCGGTCACCGTGTCGCCGACGCGTGTGTCGCTCACTTCCTTTACCGCGGCCGCGAAGAAGCCGACCTCACCGACGGAGATCGCATCGACCTCGCGCGGGTGCGGATCGGAGATGCCGACCAACGTGACCTCATAGGCCTTCTGGGTGCCCATGAAGAGGATCTTCTGCCCACGCCGGAGCGTCCCTTCCATCACGCGCACCAGCACCACGACGCCGCGGTAGGTGTCGTACCAGCTGTCGAAGATGAGCGCGCGGAGTGGCGCATCACGGTCGCCCGTGGGCGCCGGGACCTTCTTCACGACCGCCTCGAGGATCTCGTGGATGCCGATGCCGGTCTTGGCCGACGCGAGAATCGCCTCCGAGGCGTCGATGCCGATCACCTCCTCGATCTCGGCGCGGATCTCCTCGGGGCGCGCTGACGGGAGATCGATCTTGTTCAGCACCGGGACGATCTCGAGGTTGCCGTCGAGCGCGAGATAGACGTTGGCGAGGGTCTGCGCCTCGACGCCCTGCGCGGCGTCGACCACGAGCAGCGCACCCTCGCAGGCGGCGAGCGAGCGCGAGACCTCGTAATGGAAGTCGACGTGCCCGGGCGTGTCGATGAGGTTCAAGACGTAGTTCTTGCCGTCGTCGGCGCGGTAGCTGAGTCGGACCGCCTGCGCCTTGATAGTGATGCCTCGCTCGCGCTCGAGGTCCATTTTGTCGAGGAACTGGTCCTTGCGCTCACGATCCGAGAGCGCGCCGGTGGCCTCGAGCAGTCGATCCGCGAGCGTCGACTTGCCGTGATCGATGTGCGCGATGATCGAGAAATTGCGGATCAAGGCGGGGTCGGTCATGACGCGGCGAACTTGTACCACACGGCACCGCGGTGGAACGGCGCGCGTCGGGGTGGGCCCTCACGCATCACCATCACCGTGGACCGTCGCGCCCGCGGGCAGACTGCTGCGCGCTAGCGCCGAGGCGCGTCGAACAGCCCGACCTGGCCGGGGAGCGAGTCCTTGTGGCGGTCGAGCACGAGGTCGATGCCCTGCCGGATGTACTCGGCCACCGGCACGCGCGTCTTGGCGTGGAGTGCCTTGAGGCGCTCATCCTGTTCGGGAGTGATGTAGACGGTGGTGGAGATTTTCTTGCGTGACATGGGCGGGCTCGCGATCTGCGCGAGTGACCATGCGTGACAATACGTATGCAGTCAAACTAAGCGGTGCCGGGCGGCTCGGCGGGCGTTGTCGGCGGGCGTTGTCGGCGGGCGTTGCCGTCGGGCGTTGCCGTCGGCTTGCACACGCTGCGGCCGATGAGTAGTGTTCGCGCATGTCGAAGACCCTCGGTGTGGTGGCGGCGGCGATGCTGGTCGCGTGTGGTAGCGGGGGGAAGAAGGATGCCCAATCGGGCGGCGAAGGCGCGGCGGGCGCGACCGATCCGGTGGTGGGTGCGCCGCTGATCGTGCCGAAGATCGACCCGGAACTCTGCCTCACCGACGGCAAGAAGGTCGCGGCCTTCGACCTGAACGGCGACGAGAAGCCGGACGTGTGGAAGCTCTACGTCGAGAAGAAGAACGGCGCGGCGACGAGCGACGTGATCACCTGCAAGCAGGTCGACCTCGACCACAACGGCAAGCAGGACTTCGTCGAGCAGTACGACGAGAGCGGCGACGTGGTGCTGCAGCAGTACGACTTCGATTTCGACGGCCACCTCGACGCGCGTATCCACTACGACCGGAAGACGCGCAAGCGCTTCCTCGTCGAGCGCGACACCGGGCACGACAAGAAGTCGGACCTCTGGGAAGAGTGGTCGTACGACAAGGACGGCGGGGGCAAGGAGTGGCTCTCGCGCGTGCTGCGTGATCGCAACGGCGACGAGCGGCCCGATTACTGGGAGCTCTATCGCAAGCAGGGCGACGACGGCGAGCTCGAGGCCATCCTGTACGACGACGATTTCGACGGCAAGGTCGAGCGCCGCGACGATGCGCCCCCGCCGGCGAAGGTCAACGACAAGGCGGCCGGTGCGCTGCCGCCGGGCGCGGGCGCGGATGCGGGCCCCGTGACGACCGACGCTGCGGGCGCCG
Organism: Myxococcales bacterium; assembly: GCA_009692535.1. GTDB lineage: Bacteria > Myxococcota_A > Polyangia > Haliangiales > SHYZ01 > SHYZ01. The sequence continues at coordinate 5,795 of SHYZ01000147.1, read as the reverse complement.
CCGAAGCGAAGTAACGCGGGCGTTAGGCCCCGGTCGGGACGCGACCGTACACGTCGGCGAGCCGCACCACATCGTCGAGCTCGGGCGTCGAGACCTCGAGCAGGTCGCTGTCCTCGAGCGCGGTCATGCGGTGGCGCAGCCCGGGCGGCACGTGAAACGGCGCGCGGATGGCCAGCTCGACGGTCGTCGGCGACTCGCCGTCACGGAAGTGCTCGAGCGCCACGCGGCCCGAGAGCAGCATGATCGTCTCGTCCTTCTCGCGGTGGTACTGGAGCGAGAGCTGCTCGCCGCGCCGGACGTGGAGGATCTTGCCGACGTAGCGCTCGGTCTCGGCCCAGATCAGCTCATGCCCCCACGGCTTGTCGATCGTGCGCGGCAGCTCGGGCGTGCGCGTGCTCATGCGCGGCGCTTGGCGCGGAACAGAAAGCGCATCGCCTTCAGCATGAAGTTGAACGCCTTGGGGCTGTACGGGTACCACCAGAGCTCGCGCTTGGTCGCGAAGCGGTCGACGTTGACGTGGCGCTTCTGGCAGAGCTCGCGCAGCCCGTCGTCGGAGTGTGTGAAGCCGACGGTGCTCTGCTTCACGCCGATCCAGGGCGTCTCCGGCGCGCCGAACGAAAAGAGCACGTCGTTCACGATCACCGAGCCGGCCTCGACGCGCTCGGCGATGCGGCGCCCCTTGTCGCGGTCCTTGGTGAACACGTACGCGCAGAGTCCGAGGTGCGAGTCGTTGGCGAGCTGGATCGCCTCCTCTTCACTGCGGACCTTCATGATCGGCATCACCGGTCCGAAGATCTCGCGGTGCATGACGTCCATCTCCTGCCGGCAGTCGGCGAGCACGGTCGGCTCGAAGAACAGGCCCGGCCCGGGACCGCGCTTGCCGCCGACGAGCACGCGCGCACCGGCTGCGACAGCACCGTTCACGGTCGCCTCCACCGTCGCGAGTTGGCGATCCCACGTCATGGCGCCCACGTCGGTGTCGTCGGAACTCGGATCGCCCTGTCTGAGCGCGCGCACCTTGGTCACGACACGCTCGACGAGCTCATCGTGGACCGCCTCGTGCGCGTAGACGCGCTCGACCGACGCGCAGACCTGTCCCGAATTCGCGAACGCGCCCCAGACCAGCGCGTTGGCGGTGCGCTCGAGATCAGCGTCGGCGCAGACGATCGCCGGCGCCTTGCCGCCGAGCTCGACGGTGCAGGGGATGAGCCGCTCGCCGCAGGCCGCAGCGACCTTGCGGCCGGTCGCGACCGAGCCGGTGAAGATCACCTGGTCGACGCCCGAGTCGATGAGCGCAGCACCAGTCGCGCCACGACCGGTCACCACCTGGAAGAGATCGCGCGGCAGGCCGCACGCATCGAAGAGTTCCTTCGCCTTGAGCGCGGTGAGCGGCGTCATCTCCGACGGCTTGAGCACCACCGCATTACCAGCGAGCAGCCCCATGATCGTCTCGCCGAGCGGGATCGAGAACGGGAAGTTCCACGGCGAGATGATCCCGATGACGCCCCGCGGGACATAGTGGAGATAGCTCTTCTTGGTCTTGAGCAGATGCAGCGGGATCGGGTGCGGTGCGAGCAGCTTCTCGGCGCGCTTCGCGAAGTAGTCAGCGAGGTCGACCGCGACCAGCACCTCCATGTTGAGCGCCTCGAGCCGCGTCTTGCCGCCCTCGCGCACGATGCAGTCGATGACCTCCTCGGCGCGGTTGATGATCTCGTCACGAAACGCAAACACCCGACGCGCGCGCTCGCGCACCGGGAGCCGCCCCCACTCGCGCTGCGCCGCGCGCCCACGCGCAACAGCCGCGCGGACCTCTTCCTCCGTAGCGACCGGCACCTCACCGAGCTTCTCGCCGGTGGCGGGGTTCTGACTGACGATGACGCCGGGGTCAAAATCGGCAGCCTGTGCGTCGGAGCTCTGCAGCGAAAGCGATCCCATGCGTTCTCCTCCGGAAGGTCGAACCGTTCTACGGCAGCCGCGCCGACCGGTCAACGAAGCCGACGCGCTCCTCAGGTACCATGATCATCGTGGCGCCCCTTCGCGGATTTCCGAGACGCACACCGCCCCCACCGACACACCTCCCACAACTTACGTCGGGCACAACCAGTGCACTCGCCGCCCCCATGCAACACCTCCTCTACCTCCCCGTGCACCTGCTCGTGGCCGGCCTCCTCCCCCTCTCCCTCTCCCTCCTCCTTATGGCCTGCAACGCAGTGCCCGACGAATCCCCCGACGCCGCGCTGCCGCCCGCTCCCGACGCCGCGACCTTTGGTCAGGGCGGTGAGCCGCGCTCTGCCCTCATCGTCAACGAGCTCGTCGCCGCGCCCACCACCGGCGCGGACTGGTTCGAGCTCGCCAACCGCAGCGCGGACGACCTCGACCTCTCCGGCGCCTACGTCACCGACGCCCCTGACCGGCTCGATCACTTCTACCGCTTCCCGCCCGGCACCACGCTCGCGGCGGGCGCGTACCTCGTCGTCCACGCCGACAACGGCGCGACTACCACGGGCGAGGGCCACCACGCGCCCTTCCAGCTCGGCGAGGCCGATGGGCTCTACCTCCTCGCCGCCGACGGCCTCGTCACCGACGGCCTCAACTACCTCGCCCCCACCAACGGCACCGCACTCGCGCGGCTGCCCGATCACGAAGGCCTCTTCTTCGCCGCCGCACCGACGCCGGGCGCGCCAAATCCGGCGGTGCAGCCGTGAAGCGCGCACTCGTCGCCCTCCTCCTCGTCGCCTGCACCACGCCCCCCGCGCAGCAGTGCGCCGTCATCGGCGCCGTCCCCGACGCCACCGCCGAGATCGGCTGCCCCGCTGACTACGCCGCGCTCGGCTACGAGGACGATCCGTTCGGCACCTTCGCGCACACCAACACGGTGAACGTGATCGTCGAGCGCGCCTCCGGCGGCGCGACCACCGCCGTCCACTTTATCGACAGCGCCACCTGGTGGCTGCACTTCGACTTCGTCTACTTCGTGCTCGAGGGGCACGCGCCGGTGCCCGCGAACGACCCTGAGTACGTGAGCGCGCACGTCGCGTTCAACCGCAACTACACCACCGCCACGCGCCGCTACGTCATGGGCAAGGTCGTGCAGCACCTCGACTCGGGCCACTTGGTCTACGAACTCGCCGCCGGTGACAACGCCGGCGCCGCGATCATCGCCCCCGCGTTCGCCGCGATCTCGGCGCGCCTCTTCGACGGCGACGCGCTCCGCTACCGCCCGGTGTCGAACGGACAGGAGCAGCTCATCGACGAGCTCGAGGCGCGCGGCGTGCCGATCGTGACCACCGGCGAGGTCTTCGCCGGCAAGACCTACCAGCCGCTCCACCGGACCACCGGCTACGGCTTCCTCCGCTTCGTGCGCGCCGCCCAGCTCGCCGGAGTTCACCCGCTGCCGGTCGACCTGCTGGTGCTCGACCGCGTGCCGCTCGACATCCCGATCGTCGCGGGCGTCATCACCGCCGAGTTCCAGACGCCGCTCTCACACGTCGGCGTGCTCGCACGCCAGCGCGGCATCCCGAACATGGCGCTGCGCGGCGCGTGGGACGACCCGCGCCTGCGCGCCCTCGAAGGACAGTTGGTTCGGCTCACGGTGAGCGCGTCCGACTTCTTCGTCGAGCCGGCCGATCCCGACGAGGCGCAGGCGGCGTGGGACGCGCGCCGCCCAACCGAGCCGCTCACGCCGCGCTTCGAAATCGTCACCGCCGGCATCGTCGACCTTGCGACCCGCGACGAGCGCGACGTCATCACCGTCGGAGCGAAGGCGGCAAACTACGCCGGCCTCATGGGCATGGTGCCCGAGGTGCCGGTGCCGCGCCCCGCGTTCGCGCTCCCCTTCTCGGCGTTCGACGCGCACCTCTCGACGCACGCGCTGTTTCCGATCATCGACCAGCTCGCACGCGATGCACCCGCCGGCGACGAGCTCGAGCGGCGCCTGTTCGCGCTCCGTCTCGCGATCTACGAAGCGCCGGTCGACCCCTTGCTGATCGCCACGCTGCACGCGCACCTCGTCGCGAGCTACGGCGGCGACAGCGTGCGCTTCCGCTCGTCCACCAACGCCGAGGACCTTCCCGAGTTTTCCGGCGCCGGCCTCTACTCTTCCGCCGGTGCCGACCCCGACGATGGACCGGCGGCCACCGAGCGCGCGGTGAAGGTGGTCTGGGCCAGCGCGTTCAACACCACAGCGTGGCTCGAGCGCGAGTTCTATCGCGTCGATCACCGATTGATCCGCATGGGCGTGCTGCTCCACCGGGCGTTCGGCGCCGAGCTCGCCAACGGCGTAGCACTCACGATGAACGACTTCACGACGCTGCGGCCCGCGTTTCAGATCAACTCGCAGCTCGGCGAGGTCTCGGTGACCAACCCAGTCGGCGACGCGACGCCCGAGCAGATCCTCTGGTACCGCTACTATCAGGGGCTGCCCGAATTCTACGAGGTGCTCGCGCGCTCCACGCTCACCGGCGGCGCACCGGTGCTGGCCGACGCCGACTACGTTGAGCTCGCTGGCTATCTCGAGCGGATCCACAACCACTTCCGGCCGCTCTACTGCGTCGTTCCAGCAAGCGAGCCGCCGAGACTCGACCCAAGCTGCGCCATCGACATCGAGTGGAAGCTCGGCGCCGACGGGCGACTCTGGATCAAGCAGGCGCGACCGCTGCGCCCAGGGGGATAGCGGCGCGCGCCGGGTGATCTGTGCGAAGATGGAGCGCCCTCGCCACGATGACCGAACACGATCACGAGTGGAAGTTCTCCGTTACGCGCGACCAGGCAGAGGCCTTCCTCGCGCGCATTGCCGGACAGCTCGAGCTGGAGGTGCGCGACGCTGCGATGCCGGTGGCGTACACGCGCACCACCTACCTCGACGCCGATGACCTCCCGTTCCACCGCTCGCACGACGGGCCGGTACGGCGGCGCCTTCGGGTGCGCGAGTACGCCTCAGCGCGCGGGGCGGCAGATCCGGCGCGGCTGACCGGGGTCGCGTTCCTTGAGTACAAGGAGACGGAGGCGCGGCAGCGCGTGAAGCTTCGCGTGCCGGTCGACCTGCAGGAGGCCGCGAACCTCCTCAGGGGTGGCCGGCCGAGCGCGTCGGTTGCGGCACGGTTCGGGGCGCTGTCGGCCACGATCGCGACGCAGCTGGTCGACGGGACCTTCTCGCCACGCGTCACCACTTGGTACCGGCGGATCTCGTTTCGCGGCGAGAGTGTGCGCATCACGATCGATGAGGACGTGCGCTTCGCGTTGCCGCCGGCACCTGGCGTCGCGGGCGATCCGGCGGAGCCACCTTGGTCAATCGGAGTGCTCCCCTACCGGCTGCTCGAGCTGAAACCGATGCGCGACCTACCCGACTGGCTGGCGCAGGCGGTCGACGGCTTGACGGAGGCAGCGCACCTCTCCAAGTACCATCTCGGCATGCAGGCGCTCACGGCGCCGGCGCAGACCCGAGCCACGCAGCCGCTGATGATCCCGAGCGAGCTCCGACGAGAGCGGTCGTGAGCCTTCGGTTCGGCGCGGCCGCGTTGCTGCTGGTGGCAGCGCGCACCGCGGCTGCGAGCGAGCCGCTACCGACGGAGACCGCACAGGTCACGCAGACGACGCAGCCGCGCATCGAGGCAGCGCCGGACGCGAAGGCCGAGGCGAAGGAGGACCGCGAGCCACGCCCGGAGATCGAACTGTCCGGACGCGTCTTTTTCCGCGCTGCTGCGACGAAGGTTGACGCGGGCGACTTCAGCACCGACTTCGAGCTCGCGAGCGCTCGGCTCGAAGCCCGCCGGCAGTGGCGGCGCCTGCGCGTCGTG
>SHYZ01000146.1 GCA_009692535.1 Myxococcales bacterium | reverse complement strand
GGCGACGGCGCCGGCGACGTCAGTCACGCGGATCTCCGCGTCGTGCGCGAACAGGCTCGCACCGGCGCGCACTCCGCTCACCTCGATACGGCCGTTCCACGAACGCACCACCACGTGCGCCGTTCGCGGCACCGCGATGACGACATCGATGCGCACGTCGGCAGCACGGACCGGGCGCAGCTCACGCCCCGGCAGCAGCGCGGCGCCGAGGGACACGATGCCGGTGCGCGGATCCGGTGAGAGGTTCAGCTTCAGCCGTCCGAGGGTCTCCGCGTCGAGCGCGCGCTTCACCACGGTGAGCGAGAGGCCCGGCTGGTCGTGGCCGCTCCTCCGCCTCCACCGGCCCGACGATCTTCGCCGCCACGCCGAACACGCGCCGCCGGTACCGGTGGTAGAGCGCGTCGGTGGCCCGGCGGTCGCCGAGCCGGCACGCCTCGACGAGCGCGCCCTCCTCCGCTTCGGCGCCCGGCCCGGCCCACGCAAATCCGCCCGCGCCCCGCACCGCGGTCTCCGCGCTCACCGGCTCACGCTCCGCAGCTCCCGGCACCGGGCACGACCGCTTCGACCCTGGCGCACGCAAGACGGTTGCCCCAGCATGCCACCGCTCCCAGGCCGCGCCCGCGCCGCCTATCATGCGGTCGATGTCCCCGCTCCTGCTCGCCGCGTTCTTCCTCTCGGGCGCCACCTCGCTCGTCTTCGAGGTGGTCTGGAGCCGCTGGCTCACCGCGGTGTTCGGCTCGACGACGCTCGCAATCTCGACGGTGCTGACCACGTTCATGGCCGGCCTCGCGCTCGGCAGCTTTCTCGGCGGGCGCGTGGTCGATCGGCTCTCGCTGCGAGTCTCGCCGCTGCTGCTCTACGCCGGCTGCGAGCTCCTGATCGCCGGCCTCGCGCTGCTGCTGCCCGCGCCGCTCCTCGGCTACCCCGAGCTTCACGGCGCCCTCACGCGCACGTTCGAGGAGACCCCCGCGCTCCTCGCCGCCTGCCGCTTCCTGCTCGCGGCGCTGCTGCTCGTCCCGCCCGCGACGCTCATGGGCGCGACGCTGCCGCTCCTGGCGCGTCATGCCGTCACCGCGCGCGACCGAGGCTCCTCAATCGGGCGGCGCGTGGCGACGCTCTACGCCGCGAACACCGCAGGCGCCGTCGTCGGTACCACCGCGGCGGGCTTCTACCTCGTGCCGCTCTACGGCGCGCGCCACGCGAACCTCCTCGCTGCCATCGTCGGCGCACTGCTGGCGGTCGTCGTCGCGGGCGCCGTCTTCTGGCGACGCCGACGAACCAACCTGCTCGATGAGGAGTACCGCGCGCTCGACGCTCCACAGAGCGAGTCGGACGCCGACACTCCCACGCTCCGCGCCGCACGCCGACCCGCGCTGCTCGCGCTCATTGTCTCTGGCGCCGTCGCGATGACCCTCGAGGTGCTCTGGAGCCGCGGGCTCGCGCTGGTCTGCGGCTCGTCGATCTACTCCTTCACCATCGTCCTCGTCGTCTTCCTCGTCGGCCTCTCCGGCGGCGCCGCGACCCTCGGCCGCGCGGCCGCACGGGCACGCGATCCGGTCGGCGCGCTCGGCGTCGTCTTCCTCGTCGCCGGTGCCGCCGTGCTCGGGACCCACGCTGCGCTCGACGATCTCCCGCTCATCTTCCTCACCCTGCTCGAGGGCTCCGACTACACCGTCGGCGCGATCCTCTTCATCCACGCCCTCCTCGCCGGACTCGCCGTACTGCCCACCTCGATCTGCCTCGGCGCCGTGTTGCCGCTCGCGCTCGCCGCCTGCGCCCGCGCCCCCGACGCCGTGGCGCGCGATGTCGGCCGCGCCTACGCCTACAACACCGTCGGCGCGATCATCGGCTCCTTCGCCGGCGGCTTCGTCGTGCTGCCGCTGCTCGGCCTCGAGCTCGGTATCCGCCTTGCCGCCATCGCCGAGTTGCTCCTCGCCGCCGCGCTCGCCCGCCGCGCCACCGGTCACGTGCGTCGCATCGTGCCCGCGCTCGCCATCGCGCTCATCGCGGTCGCCCTGCTCGCGCCCCGGTGGGACATCAGCGCGCTCACCAGCGGCGTCTTCCGCATCGGCAACGCGCGCCGGCACCTCGCCCACGGCGCGCTCAGAACACCGACGCTGCTCCACCACGAGGACGGCGCATCGACCACCGTCACCGTCGAACGGCATGGCGACAAGCTCGCGCTCAAGAACAACGGCAAGGTCGAGGCCTCCTCCGCCGGCGACATGCCGACGCAAATCCTCGTCGGTCTGATTCCGGTCCTGCTGCACCCTGGCACGGCGCAACGCGTCGCCGTGATCGGCTACGGCTCAGGCGTCACCGTCGGCGCGATCGCCGAGTCGCCCGACGTCGCCCAGGTCGACGTCGTCGAACTCGAGCCGGCGGTCTACCGTGCAGCCGACCGCTTCTTCGGCCCGTACAACCATCACCCCGAGCGCAACCCGCGCGTACGACGCCACGTCGGTGACGGGCGGAATTTCCTCACCGCGCGCGCCACCGCGTACGACGTCATCGTCTCCGAGCCGTCCAATCCCTGGATCGCCGGCGTGTCGAGCCTCTTCACCCGCGAGTTCTACGCCTTCGCGCGTCGCCACCTCGCGCCGGGTGGCGTCTTTTGCCAGTGGGCCCAGACCTACGAGCTCGGCCCGATCCATGTGAAGACGATCTACCGCACGCTCGCCGACGTCTTCCCCTACGTCTACGCCTTCACCACCGACGACCAATCGGCCGACACCGTGCTGATCGCCACGCTCGCCCCGCTGCCGATCGATCTCATCCGTCTCGAGCGGCGCGCCGCGCACCCGACGCTCGCCGCCGAGCTCAGGCGCGCTTCGGTGCCGACCGTCCATGACCTCGTCGGCATGCTGGTGCTCGCGCCCGACGAGGTCGCCGCCTTCACCGCCGGCGCACCGATAAACACCGACGACAACGCGCTGCTCGAGTTCGGTGCGCCGCGCGATCTCCTCGCCGCCGGCCGCACCGATCGCTTCGCCGACAGCCTCTTCTCGGCCGGCTGGCCATACGGTCGACTCGAGCCGTGGCTCACCGGCCTCGAGCCAGGACCGGCACGCGCCGACCGCGCCGCCGCCCTCGCCCGCGGCCTCTTCGCCCACGGCCGACGCCGCGAGGCCCATCGCTACGCCACGCTCGCCGCCGACGACGGCTCGGCGCTCGCCCCCGCGCTCAACCTGCTCGAGCGGCTCCTCGCCGAGAGCGAATACGACGATGCGGAGCTCTCCGCCTTCGCCGGCGGCCCTCCGCTCGACGCCGTCTCGGCCGCCGCCCGCTTCTCGCCTGAGCTCTCCGCCGCCGAAGTCACTCGCGGTGTCGGCCTGCTCGGCGACGTGATGACCGCAGTCGATGCCCGCCGTTTCCAGGAGGCACGCGAACATGCTCGTGCCCTCCCCCGTCGCGCGAAATCCCCCGAGGGGCAGGACCTCGACCTCCTGCTCGCCGTGCTCGACTACCACGACGGCGAGTACCTCCGCGCCGAGGATCGCTTGGAGCCGCTCGCACAGGACGCCGCCTTCGTCGCCCGCCGCCCCGCCACCTTCTACTACGATGGGCGCGTTCGCTACGGCACGCACCGCTTCCGCGAAGGCGCCGCCCGCCTCGAAGACTTCGCGCGCCGCTTCCCCGCGCTCGTGCCCTGACCCGCCAGCCGCTGCTCGTACGGCTACGCGATCACGCCGTGCTGCCGCCCGACCTTGGTGAACGCAGTGATCGCACGCCCCACTTGGTCGTCGGTGTGCGCGGCCGAGAGCTGCACGCGAATCCGCGCCTCGCCGCGCGGCACCACCGGGAACGAGAAGCCGATCACATAAATCCCCTCGTCGAGCAGGTCGCGCGCGACGTTCTGCGCGAGCCGCGCATCGCCGAGCATGATCGGCACGATCGGGTGCACGCCGGGCTTGATCGCGAACCCCGCCGCCGCCATCTCGGTACGGAACCGCGCCGCGTTCGCCATCACGCGGTCGCGCAGCTCGGTCGACCGCCCAAGCAGCTCGAGCACGGCCAGCGACGCGCCAACGATCGCCGGCGCGAGCGTGTTCGAGAATAGATAGGGCCGCGAGCGCTGCCGAAGCAGGTCGATGAGCTCCCTTCGCCCCGTCGTGAAACCACCCGCCGCGCCGCCGAGCGCCTTCCCCAGCGTCGACGTCACGAGGTCGACGCGCCCCATCACGCCGCAGTGCTCCGGCGTCCCACGCCCGGACTTCCCGACGAAGCCGGTGGCGTGCGAGTCATCCACCATCACCAGCGCGCCGTACTTTTCAGCGAGGTCACAGATCCGCGCGAGGTCGGCGATCGAGCCGTCCATCGAGAACACCCCGTCGGTGGCGATCAGCCGGATGCGCTTCCCCTGCGTCTCCTGCAGGTGCTGCTCGAGCACCCCGAGATCACCGTTCGGATAGCGCCGCCGCTCCGCCTTGCAGAGCCGGATGCCATCGATGATCGACGCATGGTTGAGCGCGTCGCTCACGATCGCGTCCTCCTCGCCGAGCAGCGTCTCGAACAGCCCGCCGTTGGCGTCGAAGCAGCTCGAGTAGAGGATCGTCTCCTCCGTGCCGAGGAACTCAGCCACCTTCCGCTCGAGCTCGCGATGCTTGTCCTGCGTGCCGCAGATGAAGCGCACCGACGAGAGCCCGAAGCCTCGCTCGTCGAGCGCCGTGTGCGCCGCCGCCAGCACCGCCGGGTGGGACGACAGCCCGAGGTAGTTGTTGGCGCAGAAGTTTACGACCGTCTTGCCGCCGACACCGATCTCGGCGCCCTGCGGGGTCTCGAGGATCCGCTCGTCCTTGCGGAGTCCTGCCTCGGTGATCTCAGCGAGAATCTTCGCGTAGTGCGCGCGCGCGTCGTCGGCGAACATGACAGCCCTCACTCGAAGCGGATGAGCACCTTGGGGTACTTGGTGATCTGCTCTTCGAACGCGCTCGCATCGAAGCGCGCGAAGTCGGAGACAGTGCCCTCGCCGCGATTCAGGATGACCTCCCAGATGAGGTCGTGAATGTTCGGCTCGCGCGACTCGAGCAGATTGCGCGTGATGTGCCACGTCTCGAAGATCCGGCGCCCGACCACCGAGTGGAGCGAGATCCCGTTGACGATGACGCGGTCGAGATCCTCGACCACCGCGTCGCCGCTCTTGAGCCCGAAGAGGATCACGTCGCCGCCCCGCCGCACCGCCTGGATCGCGTTGTTCACGCTCGCGTTCTGACCGCTCATCTCGAGCGCGACGTCGACGCCGACGCCGTCGGTCAGCGCACGGATCCGCTTGACCAGCTCAGGGTCGTGCTCGTACGCGTCCTTCGCGGTGTTCCCCGGCACCAGGACATGGTCCGCACCAAGCCGCTTCGCCATGTCGATGTGGCTCGGCATCGGCTCGACGCCGATCACCTCGCGTGCGCCGAGCGCGCGTGCGACCGCGACCGCGAACAGCCCGATCGTGCCGCAGCCGATGATCGCCACCCGCTTGCCGCGGAGGTTCACCTTGGTGCACGCATACACCGCGTTGCCGAACGGCTCCTGCAGCGCCGCGACCTCGGGGCGGATCTTCCGGAGGTCAGTCGGCCAGAGCGAGTGCCCAGGCAGCTTCACCTGCTCGGCAAAGCAGCCGTCGGTCGAGATGCCGATGATCTTGTCGTCGGCGCAGACATGGTTGTCGCCGACGCGGCACTGGTAGCAGCTCCCGCAGACGATGTGCGACTCGGTCGAGACGGTGTCGCCGAGCTGGAAACCGAACTGGCGCGACGCCTGCGAACCGACCGCGACCACCTCGCCGAACAGCTCGTGCCCACAGACCCGCGCGGCCTTCTCCTCGGCGGCGAGCGAGTTCAGGATCATGTCGCCGAAAGCGCGACGGAACCAGATTCCGCGATCCGACCCGCAGAACCCGGCGTAGCGCGGCTTCACGAGCACCATGTGCGAGTCGCGGTGGTCGTTCTTCTCGTCGAGCACCGGGGCCGCGACCGTCTGAGAGAGGAGCCCCTTTGACTGGTCCCACACCATCTTCGTGCGGTCGTAGACCAGCGCATTCATCGACTTCGTCATCACGACACCTCGACGCGGAAGCTAGCACCATCGGGTGTGCGTTGAAAACGACGACGACGACGACTACTGTCGCGAGGCGTGAGCGCTCCCGTCGATCTCTCCTCGGCTGCAACAGCGCCGGCCCACTCGGACGCGTTCCGGATGCGCCGCTTCATGAATTGGTTTCCGCTCGGCCTCGCCTACGCCTTCCTCTACATGGGCCGTTACAACCTCACCGTCGCGAAGAACGCGCTCGGCGAGGCGATGACCAAGGAGGACTTCGGCGTCATCTTCGGCGTCGGCACGCTGGTCTACGGCCTCTCCTTCATCATCAACGGTCCGCTCACCGATCGCATCGGCGGCAAGGCCGCGATGATGCTCGCCCTCGTCGGCACCGGCGTGGTGAACGCCTTGATGGGCGGCTACCTCGCGCTCACCGTCGGTGGTGACACGTCGGATATGCGCCTCACCTTCACCGTCCTTTACGCCACGAACATGTACTTCCAGAGTTTCGGCGCGGTCGCGATCGTGAAGGTCAACGCGCACTGGTTCCACGTGCGTGAGCGCGGCGGCTTCTCGGGCATCTTCGGCACGATGATCTCGAGCGGCATCTTCTTCGCGTTCACCGTGAACGGCTGGATCCTCGACCTCGCCAGCACCGACAGCGCGTCGCGCGCGCTCGCCGCCAAGTGGGTCTTCTTCGTGCCCGCTGTGCTGCTCCTTAGCATCGCCGTGGCCGAGTGGCTGCTGCTGCGCGACCGACCGTCGCTCGCCGGCCACGAGGACTTCGACACCGGCGACGCGCGTCTGTCTGACGACGACAAGCCGCTGCCGACGTTCGAGGTGCTCAAGCGCATGCTCAGCCACCCGGTGCTGCTCACCATCGCCGGCATCGAGTTCTGCACCGGCGTGCTGCGCCAGGCGGTGATGCACTGGACGCCGATCTACACCAAGGAGTCGATCGCGCTGCCCGACGCGCACTGGTTCAGAAACGGCGAGTGGGCGCACCTCGGCTTGGTGCTCTTCGCGGTCGCGACCGGCGTGGCGTTCCTGCTGCTCGCGCGCCGCGTCCAGGGCTCCAAGAAGGCGTGGTTCTACGTTTCGGGCGCGCTCGTCTTCCTCGCGCCGTTCCTCTCGGCGGGCTGGGGCGGCATCCTCTTCGTTGCCGGCGTGATCGGCGGCAACGTCGCCGGTTGGGTGAGCGACCTCTTCTTCCAGAGCCGTCGCGCCCCCGCGGCCGGTGGCCTTTACTTTGTACTCACGATCGCAGCGGTCGGCATGGTCTTCGCGCTCGGTGAGCCGACCAACGAGGTCGCGTGGACCGCGGCGAACAAGGCGCCCGGCGCCAAAGCCGCCGCCGCCTCCGGGCTCGACCAGCTCATGCCAGGCGACGAGGTCGTCGCGATCGCCGGCACGCCGGTCGAAAACTGGTCCGACGTCCAGCAGGCGGTCGCGTGCATCCCGGCCGCCTGCAGAGCACCCGCTCGCTTCGACACCGTCACCTGCATCTGCGCCACCGCCCCTGAGCAGGCGTACGTCGGAACGCCGCACTCAGGACCGATCGCCGCTCGCGTCGTGCGCGACGGCAAGACGCTCGAGCTCCGACTCGCTGATCCCGGCGCCAAAATGCGCGCCGGCGACCGTCGCGCCCTCAAGGCCGGCCCGGTCTCGACGCGTGGGCCGATCCTCCTCGCGATCATCGTGTTCGTCATGTCGCTCTGCGTGATCGGCACGCACGGGCTGCTCTCCGGCACCGCGACGATGGACTTCGGCGGGCGCAAGTCGGCCGCCACCGCCGTCGGCCTGATCGACGGCTTCGTCTACCTCGGCACCGCCGTGCAGTCGTTCGCGCTCGGCTACCTCACGACCAAGGATTGGGCCTACTGGCCGATCTTCATGGTGCCGTTCGCCGTTGTCGGCTTCCTGCTCACGCTGCGGATCTGGAACGCCAAGCCGCGCGCAGGAACTTCGCACTGAACGCATGTCACGGTAGGCTGGCCGCGTGCTGCCGCGGCCGATCGCCAACCCGCCGAACCCCTGGGCAAGCGCGGCGGTCGACTATCTCGGCGAGCCGCCCCCCGCGCGCCCACAGGTCTTCGAGGACGCGAGCCGCACGATCCTCTCCGAGAACGACTCGCCCGATCTCGGCTTCCGCTTCAGCGTGAATCCGTATCGCGGCTGCGCGCATGCGTGCGCCTACTGCTACGCGCGCCCGTCGCACGAGCAGCTCGGGTTCGGCGCCGGCACCGACTTTGACACGCGCATCGTCGTGAAGCCGCACGCACCGGAGCTGCTCGCCGAGGCGTTCGAGCGGCGCTCATGGACTGGCGAGCTGGTCATGTTCAGCGGCGTCACCGACTGCTACCAGCCGCTCGAGGCGTCGTACCGGCTGACACGCCGCTGCCTCGAGGTCTGCGCCGACTACCGCAACCCCGCGAGCGTGATCACCAAAGCGCCGCTCATCGAGCGCGACCTCGAGGTGCTCACGCGGCTCGCTGCTGTGGCGAAGCTGCGGGTGATGATCTCGATCCCGATCTGGGACCGCGAGCGGGCGCGGGCGATCGAGCCGTGGGTCGCGACGCCGGAGCGGCGCGTGCGCACCATCGCGCGGCTCGCCGACGCAGGCGTGCCGGTCGGCGTGATGGTGGCGCCGATGATCCCGGGCCTCGGCGACGAAGATCTGGTGCGCGTGCTCGAGGCGGCGCGCGCCGCCGGCGCAAAGTTCGCCGCGTGGGGCCTGCTGCGCCTGCCCGGCTCGGTGGCCCAGGTGTTCGAGGAGCGCGTGCGGCAGGAGCTCCCACTCCGCGCCGAGCGAATCCTCGCGCGCGTGCGCGACACGCGTGGCGGACGCACGAACGACTCGCGCTTCGGCGTGCGCTTCCGCGGCGAGGGCGAGTACGTCGACACCATCGCGCGCCTGTTCGAGACCACCTGCCGCCGCCTCGGCTTCGATGACAAGCATGAGCAGCGCGACGAGCAGCACTCGAGCTTCCGCCGCCCCGACAAGGGCGGCCAGCTGCGTCTCTTCGAATAGGCGCGCACGCGGGCTAGCATGGTGCTGCCCGCATCACCGGCGACGCCAACGAGGCGGTGGTGGAGAACGTCTGGCTGCACGACCTCACCGTCCGCCACGTCTGGGGTGACTTCATCTACATCGTGTCGGCGACGACCAGCGGCCACGAGCTACAGGACGTCGTGATCGAGCGCTGCACGATGCAGGACGCCGGTCGCCAGGGGATCGTAGTGCACGGCGGCACGCGCCTCGCGATCCGAAACAACGACCTGCGCGACGTCGAGCGGTTCCTGTTCGACTCCGAGGTGCTCCCCGCACACGGCTGGCAGCAGGTCTCGATCACCGGCAACACCGGTCACTCGGGCGACCTCGGCTACCTGCAGCACAACGGCCGCAACCGCTCGGTGGGCGATCGCCTCGAGTTGGTCGACAACACGATCGAGGTCGGTGTGTTCCGGCTCTGCCTCGAGGCCGACGAGCTCACGCCCCGGCGCGGCTTCCGCTTCGTCGGCAACCGCAACATCGGCGCGCTGGTGTTCCGTTCCAACACGATCTGCCCCGCCGTGGTGCGCCTGCTCAGCTGGGACGAGGTCGAGATCACCGACAACCTGCAAGCCGTCGATCCGGCCGCGATGATCAACGCGGTGCGACTCGGTGGCACGCCGCCGCTCACCGCGACGGTCGAGCGCAACTGCTGGCCAGGCGCGCTCGACGACTCCTGCCCCGCGCCGTAGCGCCCCGCCGCGCGACTCAGTCGAACGGATTAACCCAGGAG
>SHYZ01000145.1 GCA_009692535.1 Myxococcales bacterium | reverse complement strand
TGGGCCGCCGGCTACGCGACCATCCTCGGCGCACTGTTCCTCCCGGGCGAGACGCTGCGGATCGATGGCCTCGTCGAGGCGAGCCTATTTGACGTCAAGACCGGCGTGCTCCTCTTCACCGTGCGCCGACGCGTCGACGCGACGCAGACCGCCAACGTCTGGCAGCACGACGAGAAGCTCGGTCGCCTGAGCACGCGCCTCACCGCCGCCGCCATGACCGACCTCGCGCGCGACGTGCGGCGCGCGGTGCGTGAATACGTCGCGTCGGTGCGGGTGGAGAACGCTCGGCGCATGCCGCTGATGCCGCCATCGTCAACGCCGACCGCCGCGCCGCTGCTCACCGTCGCGGCGGCAACTCCGACCGAGTCCGCCCCAGCCGCCGAGTAGTCGTTACGCGCGGGCCGGCGCCGCGAGCACCTGCTCAAGCTCGCGCACGATCGCCTGCCCAGGCATGTGTCCGCCCGCGCCGGCGTTCGTGAAGCGGAACGCCACGCGGTTCGGCGGCATGGCCACCAGCACACCGCCCTGCTGCCAGGGATCCCCCTGCAACTTCTCCTGCCGATGGCCACGGGCGAACGCCCGCACCGAGTGCAGCAGGTTCTGCGGCCCGAGGGTGCGCCACACGCTGCGCCGGAGTTTCATCGCACGGTAGCTCGCCAGCGTCGGGTCGCAGAGCACCCGGCCAGAAAATCCGGTGGTCTCGCGCAGGCCCGCAACGTAGCGCGGCGCCCCGTTGCCGATCACGACCAGCTCGGCGCCAAGCTCACGAATCCGGTCGGCCTCGCCACGCAACTGCGTGACCTGCTCACGGCAGAAGAGTCAGCCGAAGTGTCGAACCCAGACCAGCACCGCCGGCCGCTCACGCAGCAGCTCACCGAGGCGCACGCGCCCGCCGCCATCTTCTTCCAGCTCGAGCTCAAGCAACTCAGTGGCGAGCACCGACATGCGCCGAGGATAACCGAAACCGCCGCCGCCTGACACGCCACCCCCCACGCGCCTCGCCGGTTGACACCTCGGCCGGGCGACCTCGATCCTTGGTGCAGGTGAGCATCTCCGCAACGGTTCCGCTGCTCCTCCTCGGCGTTGCCGTGGTGATCATGCTCGGCGGTCACGCGTTCGACGCGCGCCGTGCGCTGCGTGCGAGCGCCGCAGCAGCCTCGGTGCCGCTGCCACCGGTGCTCGTGCACAGCATCAACGACGACCGCTGCACCGGCTGCGATGCCTGCGTGGTCGTCTGCCCGACCGACGTGCTCGAGCTCGAGGGCAACAAGTCGCGCGTGCTCCGCTTCGGGCAGTGCATCCAGTGCGAGCAGTGCATGTTCGTCTGCCCGACGCAGGCGCTGGTGATGCACTGGGAGGGGCAGGAGCCGCCGCCGCTCGAGGTGCCGGAGCTCGACCCCTACTACCAGACGCAGTTGCCGGGCCTTTACCTCGTCGGCGAGGCGGCCGGCAAGCCGCTGGTGAAGAACGCGGCGAACGTCGGGCGCGCGGTCGTCGAGCACATGCTGCGCGAGGGGCTGCATCCGCTCCCCGCGCGCGCCGAGGCGATCGACGTCGTGATCGTCGGCTCAGGACCGGGCGGGCTCTCAGCCGCGCTCACCTGCGTGCATCACGGCCTCTCGTTCGTCCTGCTCGAGAAGGAGCAGCTGCTCGCCTCGACGGTGGCGCGCTATCCGCAAGGTAAGGACGTGATGGCCGAGCCGTACACGACGCGCAACGTCTCCTTCCTCCCGGTCTGGGACATGACCAAAGAGGAGATCGTCCCGTGCTGGCAGGAGCTGGTCGAGACCGTCGGGATACAGCCGCGGCTCGGCGAAGCGGTCGAGTCGGTCACGCGCAGCGCGAGCGGGCTGTTCGAGGTCCGCACCACGGTCGACGTACTGCAGGCACAGCGCGTCGTGCTCGCGATCGGCACGCGGGGCAAGCCACGCACGCTCGGCGTGCCCGGCGAGAATCTGCCCAGTGTCCGCAACCTGCTCGAGGACCCCGCCGAGGGGCGCGATCGCGAGGTGCTCGTCGTGGGCGGCGGTGACAGCGCGGTGGAGGCCGCCTGCGCGCTCGCCGAAGCCGGTGCGCGCGTGACGCTCTCGTACCGCGGCGCACGGCTTTCGCGCGCGCAGGCGAAGAACCGCGAGCGGCTCGAGGCGCTGGCCGGCGCCGGACGGGTCGGCGTGCTGCTCGGCTCGTCGGTCGTCGCGTTTGCGCCCGGCGAGGTCACGCTGCGGCTCGGCGAGGAGGCCGAGACCACGCTCGCGAACCAACTCGCGTTCGTGCTGATCGGCGCCGACGCGCCGGTCGCATGGCTCCAGCGCCTCGGTGTCACCTACGCGCTGCGGCCGCACTGGTACGCGCTTGGCGCCACCGATCTGCTCGTCGACTCGCTGCTCGGCAAGCAGCCGGAGACGCCGCGCGAGCTGGCCAAGGTGATCGCCCTGGTCCGTCGGCAGGCGCCCGCCGCGCGCGCTGTCGCCGCGCTGCCGATGCCGCCGGTGCCGTCGGTAATCCGCCCCCGCCCCGAGCGTGCACGCGAGCGGCCGTTGGTGCTGCCCGGCCAGGATCCGCGGGTCGCACTCGCGCGCCGCGAGCGCACCGGACTCTACCTGCTCGGCCGAGAGGAGACGGGGCCGCCGCTGGTACCGTCCACGCCATCGGTACGGGAGCCGACGCGCGACCAGCCGATGTCGCTCGAAGAGTTCGCGCGCGCGCAGCACGAGAAGTCGAAACCAGGGAAGGCGCAGCGAAGCCGGCCACGCGGAGCAGAGGTCACGCGCATCCTCCGCTCTCTGCGCGACGACGGCGCCCGCCTCGCCGACGAAGAGAGCCATGTGTCGCTGCTCGCCAACCTCTCCTCCTACTCCGCCTCGCACTCCGAGATTTCGCGCGTGAGCATGGGCTCGAGCCACGTGGCACGCGACGCCGCCACTCGGCTCGCGCCGATCCCAACGCGCGAGTCCAAGCGCGACTCCAGACGTGACCCGGCCACGCGCACCGCGCTGGCGCAGGATGCCTTGACCGGCCTCGAGCCTGCACTCGCGCCCGACGCCGCGACGCGACTCGCGCCCGTGCCGACCCGCGATGCCGCCACACGACTCGCGCCGATCCCGGCCCCGCCGGCCGTGCCGTTCACCGAGATTCGCACCGCGATCGTGGAGGCCAGCACGATCGCGCGCCTACGCGCCGAGATGGTGCTGGAGCCAACGCCCGGCGCGTCATCCGGGGTGCTGGACGACCCGACGCTCAAGGAGATCGTTCTCCCCCCAGAGCTGCGCGAGCCCGACGACGAACACCCCTTGTTCCCACCGCTCCCCAAGTCGGTGAAGCGGCGCTAATCAGACCGCAGCAGCGATCGCAGCGACCGCTGCCGCGATCGGCGTGCGCGACGTATCCACGGTCTGCCGCGCCGTCCGATAGAGCGGCGCGCGCGCGCGGAGCAGCGCCTCGAGTTCGGCGAACGCCCGCGGATTCTTGGCCATCGGCCGCCGATCCCCCTGCTCGACGACGCGGCTCCAGTGGTCGCGCGGCGTCGCTCGCAGCCAGACTGTGTGCGCCCGCTCGGTGAGCAGCCGAAACGTCGCGCGGTCGGTCACCAGCGAGCCACCGGTCGCGATCACCGCGCCCGACGACTCCGCGAGCAGGCGCGTGAGCACCTCCCGCTCGAGCCCGCGGTAGTAGGACTCACCGTGAAGCTCGAAGAGCTGCGCTAGGGTGAGGCCGGCGGCGCGCGCGATCGCAGCGTCGAGCTCCACGAACCTCACGCCTAGCTTTACGGCGAGCCGCGCGCCGATCGTGCTCTTGCCAGCGCCGCGCACCCCGAGCAGCGCGATCACCGGGGGCCGCGCGTGCCCCGCCGCGGGCGCACCCGCGAGCAGCGCGGCCGGCTCCACGCCGAGCGCACCCGCCACGTCGGCGAAGCGCGTGAGCGAGATGTTGCCGTCGCCGCGCTCGAGCTGCGCGAGGAAGCGCACCGAGAGCCCGGCCCGCGCCGCGAGCGCGCGCTGCGTGAGACCGAGCGCATCGCGCCGCACGCGCACCCGCTCGCCGACGTGAGACAAGACCGCGTCACGCTTCGTCATAGAGGCACTATAGTGCCTCTTCCATCCACATCTCAAGCAATAAACTGCTTGCACCGACCGACCGCTCCCCGGCAAGATGCGCGCATGGAGTCCCCGTCGCATTCCCCCGGCCCGTCGCCGGTCTTCTCCTTCTCGACCAGCCCTGACCGCTACCGGCACCTGCGCCTCTCGGTCTCCGGCGGAGCAGCGCGGCTGGTGCTCTCGATCCGCGAGGACGAGCCGTTTCGCCCCGGCTACGTGCTGAAAATGAACAGCTACGACCTCGGCGTCGACCTCGAGCTCGCCGACGCAATCCAGCGGCTTCGCTTCGAGCACCCCGAGGTCAGGGTTGTCGTCGTCACGAGCGACCGCGACCGTGTCTTCTGCTCGGGCGCGAACATCCACATGCTCGCGAGCTCCACGCACCCGTTCAAGGTCAACTTCTGCAAGTTCACCAACGAGACACGCCTCTCGATCGAGGACGCCTCGACGCACAGCGGCCAGAAATACCTCTGCGCGGTCAGCGGCGCCTGCGCTGGTGGCGGCTACGAGCTCGCCCTCGCGTGTGACGACATCGTGCTCATCGACGACGGGTCCTCCACCGTGTCGCTGCCCGAGGTCCCGCTGCTCGGCGTGCTCCCCGGCACCGGCGGCCTCACCCGCGTCGTCGACAAGCGCATGGTGCGCCGCGATCACGCCGACGTCTTCTCCACCCTCGCCGAGGGCATCAAAGGGAAGCGCGCCGTCGAGTGGCGGTTGGTCGACGCCGTCGCGCCGCGCTCGCGCTTCGCCGACGTCGTGGCCGAGCGCGCGAAGCAGCTCGCCGCCAAGTCGCCCGCCGCGCCCGCCGGCCCCGGCATCCACCTCGACGACGTCGACCCGGTGGTCGAAGGCAACACGCTCCGCTACCGACACGTCACCGTGCTGCTCGATCCAGCCCGCCGCCTCGCCGAGCTCACCATGCACGCGCCCGAGGCCGCGCCGCCCGCCACGCTCGACGCGCTCGTCGCGGCCGGCGCGTCGCTCTGGGCCCTGCGCGCCTTCCGCGAGCTCGACGACGCGCTGCTCCGTCTCCGCTTCCACCACGAAGAGCTCGGCCTCATCGTTCTCAAGACGCGCGGCGACGCGGCGCACATCCTCGCGTCCGACCGCGCCCTCGCTGCCCACGCCGATCACTGGTTCGTGCGCGAGGTCCGGCTGCTCATGGCGCGTACGCTCCGTCGCCTCGATGCCACCGCGCGCTCGATCTTCGCCGTCGTCGACGAGGGGAGCGCGTTCGCCGGCTCGCTGCTCGAGTTGGTGCTCGCCGCCGATCGCAGCTACATGCTCGACGCGCCCGGCGTCACCGTGCACGCCAGTGAGCTTACGGGCGGCGCGCTGCCGATGACCCACGGCCCGAGCCGACTCGCGCTGCGCTTTCTCCACTCGGCCGACCGCGCCAGGGAGGCGCTCGCCACCGCACAGGCCGCACCACTCGCTGCTGCCGACGCCGAGCGCGCTGGCATTATTACGCTCGTCGCCGACGACATCGACTTCGCGGACGAGGTCCGCATCGCGATCGAGGAGCGGGTCTCGATGTCCCCCGACGCGCTGACTGGCATGGAGGCCAACCTCCGCTTTGCCGGCGTCGAGACCGCCGACACCAAGATCTTCGGCCGCCTCTCGGCCTGGCAGAATTGGATCTTCATCCGCCCGAACGCCACCGGCGATCGCGGCGCACTCACGATGTACGGTCGCCCCGAGCGCCCGCAGTTCGATCTCAGGAGGACCTGACCATGAGCACCGCGATCAGCGACGACAAGATCCCGAACAACGTGAACCTCTCGTCCGACCGCCGCCTCCAGCGCGCGCTCGAGCAGTGGCAGCCGGGCTTCATCAACTGGTGGAAGGAGGTCGGCCCCGAGGGCTACCAAGCCGACGACATCTACCTCCGTACCGCGATCTCCGTCGAGACCGACGGCTGGGCGCACTTCGACTACGTGAAGATGCCGGACTACCGCTGGGGCATCTTCCTCGCACCGCCCGAGGAGGGCCGTACCATCGGCTTCGGCGATCACGCGGGCGAGCCGGCGTGGCAGGAGATCCCCGGCGAGTACCGCAACATGCTGCGCCGGATCATCGTCACGCAGGGCGACACCGAGCCCGCCTCCGTCGAGCAGCAAGCCAAGCTCGGCGCGATCGCGCCGTCGCTCTACGACCTGCGCAACCTCTTCCAGGTCAACGTCGAGGAGGGGCGCCACCTCTGGGCGATGGTCTACCTGCTGCACAACCACTTCGGCCGTGACGGGCGCGAGGAGGCCGACACCATGCTCGAGCGCCGCTCCGGCGACGCCGACAAGCCGCGCATCCTCGGCGCGTTCAACCAGCCGATCGAGAACTGGCTCGACTTCTACATGTTCACGATGTTCACCGACCGCGACGGCAAGTATCAGCTCGCCTCGCTGCAGGAGAGTGCGTTCGACGCGCTCTCACGCACGTGCAAGTTCATGCTCACCGAGGAGGCGCACCACATGTTCGTGGGCGAGACCGGCGTCGACCGCATCGTCGCCCGCTCCGCCGCGCTCATGAAATCCGACCCGAACGAAGACGCGCGCGCCGGCGGCGGCTTCGATCTGCCGCTGATCCAGAAGTACATCAACCTCTGGTTCACGCTCTCGCTCGACCTTTTCGGCGGCGAGATCTCGTCGAACGCCGCCGACTACTTCGCGTCGGGCCTCAAGGGCCGCTACAAGGAGCACCAGCACGCTGACCACGCCGCGCTCACCGGCAGCTACCGGATGACCGTGCCGAGGGAGGGGCAGCTCGTCGAGGAGGACGTCCCGCTCCGCACCGCGATGAACGAGGTGCTGCGCGACAACTACGTCGACGACTGCCAGCGCGCCGTCGACAAGTGGAACCGCACGCTGGCCCGCGCCGGCGTCACTAACTTCACGCTCGCGCTGCCGCACCGCCGCTTTCACCGAAAGATCGGCATCTACGCCGGCCTGCACTTTGACGTCACGGGGCACCGACTCTCCGCCGAGGAGTTCGCGCAGCGTCGGAGCGAGTGGCTGCCGTCGGCCTACGACGCCGCCTACGTGGCCTCGCTCATGACCGGCGTCTTTGCACCGGGCAAGATCGCGAGCTGGATCGCGCCGCCGTCCAAGGGGATCAACGGCCAGTCGTTCGACTTCCAGTACGTGCGCCGGGCGTAACCGGCACCGGCACCTACGGCGCCCCTACGGGCAGTCGCTGTCGCACAGGCAAGGCACGCCCATCACCATGTCGCAAGCCATCGTGGTGTCGCAGATGCATGGCGTCATGCAGTCGGCGCAGGTCAAGTCCTCGCCCGCATCGCACACGCCGTCGAGGTCGCAGCCCGGCGGCAGGATCAGACAGTCCGCGCAGCTCAAGGGATCCTCGCCCGCATCGCACACGCCGTCGAGGTCGCAGCCCGGCGGCAGGATCATGCAGTCGGCACAAAAGATATCCTCGCCCGCATCGCACACGCCGTCGAGGTCGCAGCCCGGCGGCAGGATCATGCAGTCGGCACAGGTCATGTCCTCGCCGATTTCGCAGACGCCGTCGGCGTCGCAGATGCTGCTGCCCATGCAGTCGGCACAGTCGTCTGCGCTCTCGAATCCGTCGCACACGCCGTTGAGGTCGCAGCCCGCGATGATGCAGTCGAAGCAGGCCATCGGGTCTTCACCGATCTCACAGATGAAGTCGATGTCGCAGGCGCCGCCGAAGAGGCAGTCGAAGCAGGTCATGTCCTCGCCGGCATCGCACACGCCGTCCATGTTGCACACGCCGCCGCCGCCGCCGCCGCAGTCGGTGGGGCAGTTGGCCATCGTCTCGCCGAGATCGCAGACGAAGTTCATGTTGCAACCGCCGCCGCCGCTGCAGTCGGCGCAGAAGAGCGGGTCCTCGCCGGGATCACAGACGCCGTCCATGTTGCAGCCGACAGGCGTGCAGTCGGCGCAGCTCGCGGGCTCGCCTGCGTCGCACACGCCGTCCATGTCGCAACCCGCGGTCTCGCGGCCGCACGTCGCGCTGCAGCCGTCGCCGTTCACGAGGTTGCCGTCGTCGCACTGCTCGCCGACCTGCACCATGCTGTCGCCGCAGCGCGGACAGTCGCAGTCCACGTCGCAGCTCAAGCACTCGGTGGGGTCGCAGACACCGTCACCGCACTCGATCGAGCAGCCGCCGCAGTCGGCGACGCAGCTCATGCAGTCCTCGTCGGCGCTGCAGGTGCCGTCGCCGCAGTCGCCGACGCAGTCCTCGGGACAGTAGGTCACGTTCTCCCCCATCTCACAGGTGCCGTCGCCGTCGCACGACTGGCCCGGAGTATTGCCCCCTGCGCATGCGCCGACGAGTAGCGCCAGAAGCAACGTGAAGTAGCTGAGCAGGGCAGAACGGGTATGCGTCGGCATGGCCAACCTCCGCGCGAATCGTACTCGGATTCGTGCCCCTGGGAAGCGACTGCCGCCACGCGTTCCCACAGGCCCTGGCAGTTCAGTTCAGGCGCCCGCCACGATCCTGGCCGTGCGTACCCGCTGCGCCGAGCAGCTCGAGCCGCTCGACTACGCTCTGCTCGCGCTGAGCATCCCCGCTGCGCTGGTAGACCCCGCGCAGGTTGTTCAGCAGCCGCGCGAGAATCTGCCGCTTGCCCGCGCGTGCAAGGTGCGACGCGGTGAGGGTCGCGCCCTGCCCGGCCACGCGCCGGAGTCGGTCCACGAGCGCGGACTGATCGAGCGCGATGCCGCCGTGGTACGGGTCCACGACGACCTCGTCGTGGTCGCCCGCGACGCCGAGGTAGCGCACGAGAAAGTGCCCGGGGAACGCCACTCCCTCGACAGAGAGCCCCATGCGGCGCCCGACCTCGAGGTGCAGCAGCGACAGCGTGATCGGAATGCCGACCCGCCGATCGAGCACCTCGTTGAAGAAGCTGTTGCGCGGATCGTAGTAGTCGGTCTCGTTGCCGGCGAAGCCGAGCTCGCCGTGCAGATGCCGCGCGAGCGCCAGCCGGGGCGACTCGCCACGCTGCACAGAGCCGAGCGCACCGTCGGCGAAGATGTCGAGCAGGTCGCCATAGCGCGCGACATCGAGCGCGGGATACTCCGGCTCAGCGACGAGCAAGGCTGCAGCGCCGAGGTCGATCGCCCGCTCGTCACGCCGTACCGCATGCGCGAAGAGCAGGTGGCCAGCGTCCACGCTGGCAGGTTATCAGGCTTCGCGGCCGCTCGGCCCCTCGGTCACGCGCACGCCGACGAGGGCGTTGGGCACGAACGAGTACGCCTCGTGGTGCTCAAGCACGCGCCCCGTCGAGTCGCAAAGATCTGCGCGCACGAGGTTCACGACTTGAACCTGACCCGTCGGCGGCTTGCAGGCCGCGACGTAGCCGGTCACGCGGGCACCGGTGTCGAACTCGAAGGTGACGCGATGGGACACCATCTGGCGGAGCTTGGTGTAGTCGGGCATGTCGTCGCGGCTTATACCATGACGCGTGGCCGTGGCGCCGCGCGGTTCAACGAACCGGCGTGTCGATCACGAGCGCGGCACCCGAGGACGGCGCGGTCGCGACGACCTGCCCTTCGAGGTCGCCCGGCGCGCGCGTGCCGGCGTCGCTGTCGCGGTCGACCCGCGCAGTGATGGTGGCGCGGGCCCCAGCGCGAGCGGAAATGGTGAACGCGAGCGGCCAGGTCGCTGGCGCTGAGAGGATTTCGACGCCGAGCAGCGAGCCGTCGGCGGCGCGAGCGGCAAGGAAGATGGTGTCGCCCGGCTTCACGGCGGCAAGGTGCGCCGGGGCGATGGTGAGCATGCCGGCGATGGCGCGCAGTGGGTCGGACTCCGCGGCACCGTGCGGGTCGGCGTTCATCCCCGCGTGCGGGTCGGCGTTCATCCCCGCGTGCGGGTCGGCGTTCATCCCCGCGTGCGGGTCGGCGTTCATCCCCGCGTGCGGGTCGGCGTTCATCCCCGCGTGCGGGTCGGCGTTCAT
>SHYZ01000144.1 GCA_009692535.1 Myxococcales bacterium | reverse complement strand
ACCGCGGTGTACGTCACCGTCGTGCGCGCGTAGCCACCGCTCGCAGGCGTCACGGTGATCGACGGCGCGCCCTTGTCGAGCGTAAACGCGCGCGTCACCGTCGGAGAAACGTTCCCCGCAAGGTCCTGCGCGTACGCGGTGACCGTGTGTGCCCCCTCGATCGTCACCATCACTGGCAGCGTGACGGGCACGCCGTCGAGCGTCGCCACCACAACGTCTGGGTTCGCATCGGTCACCGTCGCCGACAGCGCGACGTCGGCGTTGACCCACGCGCCGTCGACCGGCGCCGTGAGCGCGAGCACTGGCGCCGTGTTGTCCACAACCAGCGCGCGCTCCGCCTCGGCCGCGTTGCCGTCGAGGTCGACCGCCGCCACGCGCAGCCCGAGCGCACCGTCGCCGACAACGAGTGTATCGATCATCGACGCGACCCCAGCAGGACCCGAATCGTCGTCGACGAGCCCCGCCGGCTCGGCGAGCGTCACGACCGGCGCCGAGTCCCACGCGTCGTTTGCCGACGCACGCACGGTGATCGTCCCTCGCACGACCGCGCCATCCGCGGGCGTCGGATCCGCGAAGGCGACCAGCGGCGGCGTCCGGTCGAACGCCTCACCAGCATCGGGGAATACCGACCCAGGCTCGCACACCGCGGGATCTCCCGCCGCGCCCGATAGCGGCCCGAGTGCGCTCAGGTGCTCGACGAGATCGCGAAAGTCCGCGACCGAATAGCTCCCCGTTGTGTCGAACGGCCCGTCGACCCAGCTCGCCACCGCGTCGGCGAGCTGGAGCCGAAGCGCGTCGTCGCCGAGGAGCTCCCCGGCGATCGTGAGCAACTCGCCTGATCGTCCGCGACCGTCCCAGCAGCCGTCGGCGCGTACGTCCTCCTCGAGCCTGCGCCACAGCACCAGCGCGCTCGCATCAGCGCCAGGCAGCACGCCCCCGCGCTCGGCGAGCGCGACAGCGAGCTGCGAGAGCCCGGCGAGCGCGACTGCGTAGCGCGCGTCGTCCCCGTCGGCAGGCACGCTGCCGTCGAGCGGCGCGGGAATCGTGCCGACGAGGTCGGCGAGGTCGAGCAGCGTTGCCACCCGCGCGAGCGCAGTCGCGTGCGCCGCTGTGAGCGTCAGCGTGGGCTGCGTCTCCATCAGCCACTCGACGAGCGCGACGACAAACGACGAGAACGGCGTCGCGACGATCGGTCCGTGGTTCTCGCCGTCGACGTAGTCGAGCAGGACGACGCGAAGCTGGTCGGCGGCGGCGAATCCGACGGTGGCGTCGAACGCCTCCTCGAGATAGCTCGCGCCGTCGCCGCCGCACTCGACCAGCACCGGGCCGTTGTAGGTCACGCCGGCTTCGACGCGAAACCTCCCGGCGACGTCCGTGAGCCCCTCGCCGACGAGCTCCCCCTTTGCGCCGTCCTCGAAGGCGAAGACGCGCGCCGCCGCCCCCTCGACCGGTCCCTTCACGCACCACCCGAAAATAGTGCCTGCCCCGAGGTTGTTCACCTCGACCTCCACGGTCACCGAGGCGCGGTTCCCCGCCGCGTCGGTCGCCACCGCAGTGATCGTAACGAGCTGATCAGGGACCAACGTGGTGTCCCAGTTGGCAAAGTAGCGCTCCGCGGTCGGGTCATCGTCGGCCGGCGCCACGAACGGGCCCGACCCCGTGACCACGATGCTGGCCAGTTCGTTCTCGTCGAGCGCGGTGACCTCGAGGTCGACCGTGCCATTGACGACCGCATCGACCGACGGCGCGAGGATTCGCACCGTCGGCGGCGTCACGTCGAACGCGATCGGCGGCTGGTCCGCAGGGAAGAGCTCCGGCTCGACATTGGTACGCATCCCCTCGACGAACTCGCGCACGTCGTCCACATCGAGCCCGGTGCCATCCTCGGGCGAGCGGATGAACGAGGTGAGCGCGCTCGCGATTCCGGCGCGCGGCGTGTTGGCGTCGAGCGCGCACGGCCCGCAGAGGCCGAGGAGGATCGGGCCCGCAGCTGCGCCATCGAAGAGCGCGTCCGCGCCGCCAAGATCCTCGGCGAGCGCTGCGGTGACAGCGAGCGTGTCGATCGCCGCACCTTCGAGCGCGGCGAGCTCCGCGGCGAGCCCGGAGAGGCTGGCGAGGACGAGGCCGTAACGCAGCGCGGGGTCGAGCGCGGCCTGCGCCGCTGCGGTCGGGGCCACTGGACGCGTGCGCTGCGGCTCGATGCCACCGAAGTGGGTGCCGAGCAGCACCTCACTCCGCTCCACCGCGAGCGCGTAGGTCGCCTCGTTGCCCGCCGCTACGCGCGCACGTGCGTGCGCCGCCGCCATCGTCGTGATTGGCGAGGCGACCACACCGTCGCGCAGCTCGTCGACGCTCAGGCTGCGGACCACGACCGCGAGCACGGCGCCGGCTGCGCCCTGTGCGGTTGCTCCGGTGGCGAGCTCCTGCCACGAGGCCCCTGCACCGTCGAACTCGAGCAGGACG
Source organism: Myxococcales bacterium (assembly GCA_009692535.1). Classification (GTDB taxonomy): domain Bacteria; phylum Myxococcota_A; class Polyangia; order Haliangiales; family SHYZ01; genus SHYZ01. The sequence goes on along the minus strand of SHYZ01000144.1, from coordinate 7,769 downwards.
CTCCCCGACGACACACCGACGACCACCTCAAACACGCCGTCAGCGCCGGTCGGTGCGCCCACGCCGAGCGGCGCGCCGACGCGCTCGCCGAGACCGTCAACTTCGTACGCCGTGACCACCGCGCCAGCGAGCGGGCCCGACATCCACGCGACGCCGCGCACCGTGCTGCTCTGTTGTGGCAGCGCCACATCTCCGCAGCCCACGGCGAGCGCTGCCACGACGAGAACACAACCACCCCACCGAAGCGTCGCTCTGTCCATGGCTCCCTCTCCATCCAGCTGCCGGTCACGCCTACGAGGCGAACGACCGCGTCCCCAAGCTCGTTCGGCGCAGATACTACGCTCCGGGCCGCGCACGGCACACGGCCGACGGCACACCCCAATTGAAAACGGCCGGGGTTAGCCGGCCGTGAGCATTGAGCGGGAGACGAGAGTCGAACTCGCGACGTCCACCTTGGCAAGGTGGCACTCTACCACTGAGTTACTCCCGCTTGGAGCGCGACGGAAAATACTCGAACCATCCACGCTGTCAAGACAGGACCGTGCGGACTTTCACACAACACGCGACGCGCTGTCAGTCGTACCGCAACCCGTCGACGGGACGGAGACTCGACGCCCGGTAGACCGGGTAGAGCGTGGTCAGCACGCAGATCACGATCGTGATCGCGCCGACCAGCACGACCTCCTCGGGGTTCACGCGGATCGGCAGCCGGTCGATGAGATAGACGCGCGGATCGAGCGCGTAGCCGTAGCGTGAGACGACGCTGCAGAGCAGCAGCCCGAGCGCGAGCCCGAGCGCGGTGCCGACGCCGCCGATCACCGTGCCGACGACGAGGAAGACGCGCGCGACGCCGCCCGAGCTGCCGCCCATGCTCTTGAGGATCGCGATCTCCTTGGTGCGGTCGAACACCATCATCGTGAGCGCAGCGACCATGTTGAACGCGGCGACGAGGATGATGAGCGTCAGCAACACGAGCAGCACGACCTTCTGTGCGCGCAGCGCCGCGAACAGGTTCTCGTTCAGCTTCTGCCAGTCCATCACCACAAAGCTGGCGCGCGGCAGTTCCTGCTCGAGCTGCCGGTCGAGCGCGTGCGCGGTGGCGCGGGCCTGCTCCACGTTGGCGAGCCTGAGCTCCACGCCCATCACGACATCCCCCTGCCCGAGGAAATCCTGCGCCTCGCGGATATCGATGTACATCAGGCGGCGGTCGTACTCGTCGAAGCCGCTGTAGAAGATGCCGGCGATCTGAAACTTGCGTGTGCGCGGCGGGCCACCGACGAGCCGCCAGTCGGTCGGCTCGCGCGCCGGGTCGCGTCCCGACAGCGGTGACACGATCGTCACCACGTCGCCGCGCTTGGCGTTGAGCTTCTCGGCGAGCACCTTGCCGAGAATGATCGGCGGCTCGCGCCCCGGCTCGCGCACCGCGAGCGCCGAGACCTCGCCGTCGATCATGTGCTGCGGCAGATCGAGCACCGTGCCGACGCGCGCGGGGTCGACGCCCTTGATCGCGACGCCCGACAGCTCGCCCTTGCCGCGCGTGACGAGCATCTCCATGAACACGAACGGCTGCACCGCCAGAACGCCCGGTAGCGCCTTCGCGCGCGCCTCGACGGCGCGGTACTCGTGAAAGTCCTGACTGTTCTTCATCACGAGGACGTGCGCGTTCACGCCGAGCACCTTGTCGCGAAACGCCGCTTGGAAACCGCTCGTCACCGACAGCACGACGGTGAGCGACGCGACCCCGAGCACAACGCCGACGACCGACACCGTGGTGAACACGGTCAGCAGGCAGAGCAGCGACGAGACCACCGCGCCGATCGCGCCGGCCGTGAGTACGAGCACGCCGACTGGCGACGGCTGCCCGAGGCCGTAGGTCCACGCGACTCCTGCCGCGAGCACGGCCAGCGAGGCCGCGAGTCCGACGAGTACGCGCCGAGAGCGCTTGCCCCGATAGAGGTAGCGCCAGCCGACGAAGAGCTCCCAGGGGGCCGACACGAACCGGTTCATGCCACAGCCGCGCCGGCAGCGCGAGCTAGCGGCCCTTCCAGACGGGCGCGCGCTTCTGGAGGAACGCGGTAATCCCCTCGACGGCGTCCTCGGTCGCCAGCACCGCGCCGAGCTGCCCCTCGAGGTGCGCGAGCGCGTCACCGTGCGAAAGATCCTGCGTATCGTAAAAAGCGCGCAGCCCGAGGCGCAGCGCGGTCGGGCTCCGTGCAGCGAGGCGCGCGCAGAGGGCGAGCGTCTCCTCCTCGAGCCGCGCTGCGGGCACGACCCGATTCACGAGGCCGAGCCGCTCCCCCTCGGCTGCGGAGATCCGCTCACCGCCGAGCATCAGCTCGAGCGTCTTCTTGCGCCCGATATTTCGCACCAGCTCGGCGGTGATCATCATCGGCCAGAGTCCAACGCCGATCTCGGTAAGCCCGAGCTCCGCGGTGTCAGCGCAGAGCACGAGGTCGCACGCGACGACGAGCCCGAGCCCACCCGCGAGCGCATGGCCGTTCACCATGGCGACGATCGGCTTGCCGAGCGCGTGCATCGTGGTGAAGAGCGCGGGCAGCGAAGCGGGCGGCACACTCCCCTCGGGCGCGCCGCCGCCGCCGAGCTGCGCGAGATCGCCCCCCGCGGAGAAGACCTTGCCGGCGCCGGTGAGGAGCACGACGCGGACGGTGTCGTCGTCCCGCGCGTCTGTGAGCGCGTGCACGAGTTCACCGCAGGTGAGCGGGCCGATCGGGTTCCTCCGCTCGGGTCGGTTCAGCGTGAGGCGCAGCAGCGCGCCCTGCCGCTCGCAGCGGATGGTGCCGTAGCTCGCGCCATCGCTCATCGCGGTCAACGCCGACTCGCGCGGCGCGTGGTCACTGCCGCATCCAGAACCCGTTCACGCAGTTCACGTCGAAGCCGTTCGAGTTGAAGCCGAAGAAGACGCACATCTCGTCGGGGAACCGGATGTCGGTGGTCCCGTCGTTACGCCACGAGCACTCGGTCTTCACGAGCGTGCCGACCGGCAGCGTGAACGGGTTGCCAAGCTCGCGCTTGTCGAAATTCGCGTTCACCACCCACTCGTAGTTCCACTCCTCGTCGCGCTTCACGTCGATCAGCGTGCCGTCGGGCAGCAGCGCCGTGGTCACGATGCGCGCGCCCCACTCGTGCATGTGGTTGGCCCACATCGCGAGGTCGATCGACTCCTGCAGCTCGCACTCGACGGTGAGCGAAGACTCGCCCGGCGTGGCGACTACGCCCGGGTCGACGTTGGTGAAGAGCCCGGCGACGCGGTTGTCGGCCGACGACGGCTCGAGCCGGATGTCGATCAGCGACGTCATGTCGATCGCCGCGTCGGTGGTGTTGATGTAGTGCGTCTGCATCAGCAGCGACGAGCCGGCCCGCACGCGGAACACGAGCCCGTCGGGCAGCTTGACCGCTGTGCCGCCCTCACCGCCGGTGCCACCGAGGAAGCGTACGCCGAGCTGATCGGCCGAACCCCACGGCCGCACCGTGGCGATCGGCTGGCTCTCCTGCGTCGCGTACATGATCGCGTGGTGACCGCCGAGGCCCTGCGTGCCAGTGACGTCGACGACGTCCATGTCCTCGGTGAACGGTGCGGTTACGAACTCAGCCCACATGCCCGACTCGCCTGGCTGCACGGTGATCGGCGAGCCGATGTAGCGCTTGTAACCCGCGGGCGCGCCGTTGCCAGCGTCGGGCGCGAGGAGGGCCGCATCGGGCGCGGCCGGCGGGTCGGATTCTCCAGTACACGCGGCGAGCGCCGCAAAGAGCAGGAAGCCGTTGCCAATCATCCGGTCACATGCGCGCATGGGTCACATCGTCCTCGACTTGGGTCGTGGGTCTTGCGTTGTGGTGATGTTGTGTCGCGGTTCGTTACAGGCAGACGTCGGGCGTGCAGCCGCAGAGCGGACCGTCGCAGACGCAGGTCGCGCCGGTGCCGCACGCCGTCGGATTGCCGGCGGAGCAGGTGGTCGTGCAGAAATGCGCGAGCGGATCACCGAGCGTGGCGCAGAACCGCGCCGATGGCGTGCCCGAGCAGTCGGCCGAGGTGTTGCAAAAGAACCCCACGCCAAGCTCGTTGCCGACATCGCCTGGCAGGCCGCAAATCGACGGAAACGCGTCCGGCGGCGCGGCGTCGATCGTCGGCGTGGCCGAGTCGATCGCAGGCGCGGGCCCGGCGTCAGCCGAGTCATCCGTGGTGCCGCACGCACCCGCTGCAACTGCAAGGAGTAGCGCGGCCATCACGCGGGTCATGAGTCGAACTCCCTTGCGCGTCATCGTCGTCATTGTTTTCTCCCGTCGGCCATCAGCGTCGACGCGCGAATGGTACACGAACCGGGCACACCCGGGCGCTTCCTTGACTTGCACCCCACCGGCGTCTACGGTCGCGGCATGCGTGGTCGCCAGACGCTCGCGGCTGCTCTGACCGTCGCTGCGGCGACGGCGACTGTGGCGACCCCATCCACGGCGTTCGCTGGCAAGAACGACCTCGTGCTCTCGCGCCTCGGCGAAATCAACGCCACCGGCAATGACGTGATCCCCGACAATCAGGCGTTTCGCTCGCTGGTGTCGGAGTTCGGTGTCGTCATCGCGCCCAAGTTTCTCTCTCCCGCCGACACGCTCGGCTTCTCGGGCTTCCAGTTCTCGACCGAGCTCTCCTACACGACCATCAATTCCTCTGCCACCTACTGGTGCGCGACCGAGGAGACGCTCGACTGTTCGCAGCAGAAGGGCTCGTCGGTCGTGCCGACCATCGGGCTGTTCGCACGCAAGGGGATTTGGCTGCCGCTCCCCTCGTTCGAGGTCGGCGCGGGGGTCCTCTCCGTGAGCGACTCCGCGATGTTCGTCGCCCAGACCTACGCCAAGTTCGCGCTGCACGAGGGCTTCCACGACTGGCCGCTCCCGTCGCTCGCCGCGCGTGGTGCCGCCTCGCGCCTGATGGGCTCCGAGCAACTCGACCTCACCGTCGCGTCGATCGACGTCTCGATCTCGAAGTCGTTCGGCCTCCAGGGCACGGTCAACCTGTCGCCGTACGGCGGCTGGAACTACCTGATCGTGATCCCGCGCTCCGAGGTGATCGACCGCTCGCCGCACATCGACGTCGCGGCGATGCCGTCCGACGTGCAGCTCAACTTCGTGTTCCCGACGCAGGACAACATCACGCGTCAGCGCTACTTCGCGGGGCTCAAGCTCAAGTACTACGTCTTCGCGGTCATCGCCGAGGTGAACATCGCGATGGCCGGCGAGTCGATCGACGATCGCCAGGGCACCGACACCGCATGCGATCAACTCGGCGTCAGCCCGAGCAACTGCGACGCCGCCGATCGGGCCGGCTCGCAGCAGACCTACTCGGTCGCCGTCGCGCTCGACTTCTAGCCAGTCGGCTCGTAGTCAGCTAGACGTCAGCTAGACGTCAGCTAGACGTCAGCTAGGCGTCAGCTAGACGTCAGCTAGACGTCAGCTAGACGACGCAGCTACTTCGAATCGCGGCGGTCGGTGCTGCGGCTGGCCTGCTCCAGCCGACGCTCGAGGTCGGCGATCCGCGCCGAGAGGCTCGTGACCTCTTTCTGCAGCCCGCTGAACGGCGAGATCCCGACGACCACATTCCGGACGCGTTCGTCGATCCGCTTCTGCCAGTCCTCGATCGTGCGCTGCGAACCCTCGAGCCACTCGCGGACCTCGCGCAGCGCCTTCAGCCCCTCGCGGTTCTCTCGATGCTCCTTCGACTCGCGAACCGCCGGTGCTGACTCGGCAGCCACGACCGGCGTCGCCGCCCCCGACTCCGGCGCACCCGAGCGCACGCGCGCGATCACACCGGTCACGCCGCCCTTCGCCTGCGACACGATCTCCTCGAGCCGCACGCCGCCGGTCTGGATGATGTTCCGCAGCGCGCCGAGCGGAAGGAAGCTGCGCTGCTTCTTCTCCTCCTCGAACACGATCTGCGCGAGCGTGACCGAGGTGAGATCCTCTCGTGAAGTGTTGTCGACGACCTGCACCTCGTCCCCGGTGCGGACCAGCTCGGCGATCTGATCCAGCGTCACGTACCGGCTGGTCGACGTGTCGTAAAGCTTGCGGTTTGCGTACCGCTTGATGACGCGGGGCTCGGACATGGACGCGTGTCGCCTCGTCGGTGAATGACTTGCTGGCAACGTACCATGCGGCAGGTGATGTGATAATGACGCCGTGCCCCGCACCCGTCCCCCTTGCGCGCAGCGCGAGCCCGATGCGCGTGCCGGTCGTGACGACGAAGCCGGCCGCTCCGCACATCGCGCCGCGCTCCTGCTCGCGCGCCGGCTCACCGCGCTCCCCACGCCCGCGATGCGCGAGACCGTGCTCCTCGAATGGCTCGAGACGGCCGCGCCCGCCGACGCCGTGCGCCTGCTCGACCGACTGACCCTCGACGGACGCGGCCAGTCCGAGCCGGCGTGGGCCGCGGCGCTCATCACGCTCGCGACTGCGCTCGCCACGGACGGGCGCCTCCCCTACCCCGTGCGCACCGACCTCTACGAAGCGGCGCGCGAGGCCGGGTTCGACACCGTCGCTCGACTCTTCCTCTCGACCACACGTCCAGCGGCAACAGCCTCGACGCGCGCGTCTTCCCCTGCGCCCGAGCGAGCCCTCACGCCGACCGGCCCACCGATCACCTTGGGCCAACGCAAGGCACTCGCACGCGGCCGGCGCCGCGACCTGCTCGCACAGCTCGCGTGCGACGCCGATCCACAGGTGATCCGCGTGCTGCTCGACAACCCGCGCCTGATCGAGCGCGACGTCGTCGCCATCGCTGCGCGCCGTCCCGGGCAGCCGGCGGTGCTTCGCGTGGTGTTCGAGTCGCGCTGGCTGGTGCGCCGCTCGGTCATGCGCGCGCTGGTGATGAACCCGCGCACGCCGACCGATCTTGGCGTGCGGCTCTGCGCGGCACTTAGCGGACACGACCTCGCGAAAATCGCCGAGGACGAGTCGCTCACCGAGCCGGTACGCGCGCAGGCACGACAGCTCGCGCTGTCCACCCGCAGGGGCGACGGCTAGCTACTCCTTGCGCGACTTGCTGACTTCGACGTCAGCGTGAAGCTCCGCCTGCGCGGCGCCGACCGAAATCTCCTTCTGCTTGGAGACCTCGATCTCGCTTCCGCCGGTGGAGGCGCGCTTGAAGTTGCGGATACTGCGCCCGATTGCATCCCCGAGTTGGGGCAGCTTCGCAGCGCCGAACAGCACCACGACGATGAGCAGAATGACGACCAGCTCACCCATTCCTAGGCCAAACATGGGAATCGGCTCCTTTGGCGCGACGTGCGCCGCGTCTTTCGTATAACACGCGCCCCTCGCTGCCGGAAGCCGCGGCCCGGCTGGCTCGCGCGCGGCACAGTCTTCACCTGAGTTCGGCGCCGGTACTTTTTGGCGCGGCCCGACGCGCGGGCTATGCTCTCTCCGTGCGGCAGGCTGGCGTTCGCCTCCTCGCGATGCTGCTTCTTTGCGTCGCTCCAGCGCGCGCGGCCGCGCAGGCTGCGGGCGACGACATGGCCATCGGCGACGGCACGACCGGCGCAGCCGCCGCGCATGACACACGCAGCCGTCGAGGAATCCGCGGCGCACCGCTTGCCGACAGCGCCGCCGAGCCCCACAAGCGGCTGCTCCATGAGTGGGAGGTTGCGACGTTCCCGCAAGCAGCGAGCCCCGCCGCGCCGGCCTCGACTGAGCTGGTGCGCCCGCGCTATCCCGCGCGCGGCCGAGCCGACCTCCCCGCGCAGCTCCTCGCCGGCCACCCGACGTCT
>SHYZ01000143.1 GCA_009692535.1 Myxococcales bacterium | reverse complement strand
GCGGAGATCTTCAAGTCCCTCTCCGACCCGACTCGGTTGCGCATCCTCGCGACGCTGGCCGAAGGAGACGGCGCCTGCGTGCACGAAATCTGCGCACGCGTGCGGCTCAGCCAGTCGGCCGTCTCCCACCAGCTCGGCACGCTGCGCGCGGCGCGCCTCGTGCGCCACCGTCGCGCCGGGCGCGAGGTCATCTACTCGCTCGATGACGAGCATGTCCTGTCGCTGATCACCCGCGCGGCCGAGCACGCGGGGCACCGCCAGCCACCACTTCGCGGCCCGGCCGAAGCCGTGAGCAGTGCCGGTGCCACGGGCAGCCGCCATGGGTAAGCGCCCGCATCACAGCCACGCGCCACCGTCGGTCGCCGGCACAAGCACCCGCATTGGCAGGCCCGACGATCGCTGCGAGGTGGTCTACGACGCGCGGAGCGGGCACGACCATGAGCACGCGCACGACCACGACCACGGGGCCGACACGCCGTCGCGCGCTGCCGACCGCCGCCGCCTGCTCGGCGCGCTCGCGCTCACCGGCGTCGTCTTTGTGGTCGAGGTCATCGGCGGACTCCGCTCGGGCTCGCTCGCGCTCCTCTCCGACGCCGGCCACATGCTCAGCGATCTCTCCGCGCAGCTCCTCGCGCTGCTCGCGCTCGTCTTCGCCACGCGGCCCGCCACGCCGCGCCGCAGCTTCGGCTACCACCGCCTCGAGATCCTCGCCGCGCTAGCCAACGGCGTGCTGCTCGTCCTCCTCGCCGGCTACATCGCCATCCACGCCTGGAGCCGCCTCGGCCACCCCCCAAGCATCGACACCGGCCTCATGATCGGCGTCGCATGCATCGGCCTCGTCGCCAACCTCAGCGCGGCACGCCTGCTCCACGGCGCGCAGAGCCTCAACGTCCGCGGCGCGTACCTCCACCTCATCACCGACGGCCTCGGCTCGCTCGCCGTCATCATCGGCGGCGTCGTCATGCATGTCCGCCATGGCGCGTGGCTCATCGACCCGCTGCTCGGCTTCGCGATCGCTGGCTTCGTCATCTTCGGCGCGTGGCTGCTGCTCAGGGAGGCGATCGACGTGCTGCTCGAAGCGGTCCCGCCGACCATCGACCTCGAGCGCGTGCGCGACGAGGTCCGCGGCATCGCCGGCATCGAGGACGTCCACGACCTCCACATCTGGTCGATCACGAGCGGCATGTTCGCGCTCTCCGCGCACCTCGTCGTGCGCCACGACCAGCCCGCGAGCGACAACGACCGCCTGCTGCGCACGGTAAAAGAGCTGCTCCATCGCAACCACCGCATCTCGCACTCCACGCTGCAGATCGAGTCGACCAGGTACGAACACGTCGCCCATGTGCACGGCTAGCGTCACCTGCGACGCTACGAGGCGACGCTCCGCTGCTGTTGACCCTGTGCAATTCGGCGCGATAGGCTGCCGCGGTGTCGATGTCACCCCACGGACATGATGTCGCGCTGACGACGATCTTCGACGGGGAACGCGCGACCGTGCGGCGGCTGCGCAAGTCGAAGCTCGTCGTGGTCTCGGGCGCCGACAAGGGGCGTGAGGTCGAGGTCTCCAAGGCCCGGGTGTCGGGCGGGCGCAGCATCATCAGCGACCTCGTGCTGCAGGACAAAGCGATCTCCGGCGCGCACTTCGAGATCTTCGCGCGGGACGACGGCTACCGGCTGCGCGATCTCGACTCGAGGAACGGCACGTTCGTCGGGGAGACGCGGATCCACGAGGTCTACCTCGCGCCGGGCGCGACGTTTCGCGTCGGGCACACCGAGATCCGTTTTCAGCCGCTGCAGGACATCGTCGAGATCGCGCTCTCGGAGCGCGACCGCTTCGACCGGGTGATCGGCGGCTCGGCGGCGATGCGTGAGATCTTCGCGGTACTCGAGAAGGTCGCGCCGAGCGAGCTCACGGTGCTCGTGACCGGCGAGACCGGCACCGGCAAGGAGTTGGTCGCGCGGGGTCTGCACAACGCTTCGCCGCGCCGACAGAAGCCGTTCGTGGTGCTCGACTGCGGGGCGATCCCGCGGGACCTGATCGAGTCGACGCTGTTCGGCCACGAGAAGGGTTCGTTCACCGGAGCGGTCGGCCAGTACCGCGGCCACTTTGAGCAGGCGACCGGCGGCACGATCTTCCTCGACGAGATCGGCGAGCTCGACATCGGGTTGCAGCCGAAGCTGCTGCGCGTGCTCGAGCAGCGCGAGATCCGGCGCGTCGGTGGTGATCGCAGCGTGAAGGTCGACGTGCGCGTGGTCGCGGCGACGAACCGTGATTTGCGCGCGATGGTGAACGCCGGCACGTTCCGCGAGGACCTCTACTTCCGCCTGTCGGTCATGCTCATCGACCTGCCGCCGCTGCGCGAGCGGCGTGAGGACATCCCGCAGGTGGCGCAGCACTTCCTGCGTGAGGTCGCGCAACGGCGAGGGCTCTCACTCTCGTTCGGGCAGGACGCGATGACGGCGCTGATGGCGGGGAACTTTCCCGGCAACGTGCGCGAGCTGCGCAACATGGTGGAGCGCGCGGCGTCGCTGGCGGAGGGGCCGGTGATCACGCGTGCGGACCTCGCGTTCGGGCGTGAGTCGTCGTATGCGCCTCCGACCGGGACCGGGGCGGCGCGTGCGTTGGTGGCGGCGGGGGCGGGGGCGGGCGCGCCGACTGGTGGTGGCAGTGGCAGCTTCGATGCGGCGTCGCTCGAGGTCGGTGTGGAATTCAAAGAGGCGAAGCAGCGCGTGGTCGACGCGTTTGAGGCGGTCTATCTCAAGGCGGTGCTCACGCGGCACGAAGGGAACATCACGCGGTCGGCGCAGGAGGCGGGGCTCACGCGCTATCACCTGCGCGAGCTGCTCAAGCGCCACGGGCTGACCGGCACCGGCGCGGAGTGAGCGGCGGCCGCGAGAGCGCGGCGGCCGGTAGCGAGCGGAGTGAGCGGCGCGGGCTACGGCTCGGTCGCGAGGCGAGCCGCGTCGCGGGCGACCTTGGCAGGCGCGGATTTCTCGTCCATCGGGTAGTAGCCGCGGACCCGCATCGTGGCGTCGACGAGCACGAACCAGCTGCCGTGTACGATCGAGGCGGGCGGCGCGCCGGGCTGGCCCTCCATGCCGATCTTCATTCCTTGCTCGACGGTGCGCTGGATTTCGGCGTGGTCGCCGGTGAGAAAGTGCCAGCGCGGATCGATTGCGCCGTGGGATTTTGCGTAGGCGGCGAGGACCGGCGGGGTGTCGAAGGTCGGGTCGACGCTGAAGGAGATGAGGTGGATGGACGAGGGGGAGAGCGTGCGGACTTCGGCGAGCTTGCGCGTGAAGAGCGGGCAGATGTCGGGGCAGCGGGTGAAGATGAAGTTGGCGACCCAGACTTTGCCGGCGAGATCGGCGCTGCCGAAGGGGCGGCCGGTGTGATCGGTGAGTGCGAAGGTGGGGACCTGGGCGAGGAGAGGGAGCGGCGGCGGGCGCACGGGGGGGGAGCAGGAGAGAGCAGAGCAGGAAAGGAGAAGAGTGCCGAGGACGAGCACACGCACGGGGACGGGGGAGAGAGAGAGAGAGGGGGCGGAGAGCGCGCGGGCGGAGCGGACGGACGAGGGGATCACGATTTCTCGGGCTCCCAGAGCGGCTCGGGGCGGCCCTCGGTTTGGGCGGCCCAGCGGCCGTGGACGAAGAGGGCGTCGGAGAGCCGGTTTAGGTAGATGACGGCGTGCGGCGGCACGAGGGACTCGCGCGCGAGGGTCACGACTAGGCGCTCGGCGCGGCGGCAGACGGTGCGCGAGATGTGGAGGCGCGCCGACACTTCGCCGCCGCCGGGCAGCACGAAGCTCTTGAGCTCCGGCAGGGCTTCGTTGAGCTCGTCGATTTCGAGCTCGAGTGCGGTGATGTGGCGCGGCTCGACACCCGGCATCCGTGCGAGCACTTTTTCGTCGGGCGCGGCGAGCTGGGCGCCGAGGTTGAAGAGTTCGTTCTGCACGCGAAGCAGGATCGGCACGAGTCGGGGGCCCGCGGGCGAGGCTGCGAGTGCCGCGCCGACCAGGCCGAGCGTGGCGTTCAGCTCGTCGACGGTGCCGTAGCACTCGATGCGCAGCGAGTCCTTTGCGACCCGCTCGCCACCGACGAGGCCGGTCTCGCCGGCGTCACCGGTCCGCGTGTAGACCCGGTTGATCCTGACCACATGCACCTGCCTTGGCCGCGACGGCACCTTCGCGCCACGGCGCTGGTGACGGGACTTCCTCGACCTCGAACCCGAGGTCACGGATCATTTGGTGATCGGCTGACGGCGTCGCTCCGGGCGTCGTCAGGTAGCCCGAGGTGAAGATCGAATTCACCACGTAGAGCGCGAGTGGCTGCATCCATCGCAGGTTCACCTCGCGCCCACCGGCGACGCGCAGGTCGGCGCGCGGGTGCACGAAGCGGAACATGGCCAGCACCTTGAGACACTCGGACGGCGTCATCCGCGCCCGCTCCGCCATCGGTGTACCGGGGCGCGGATCGAGGAAGTTCACCGGCACCGACTCGACCGCGAGTTCGCGCAGCGCGAGCGCGAGGTCGATCACGTCGTCCTGCTGCTCGCCCATGCCGACGATGCCGCCGCAGCACGCCTCGAGCCCCGCCGCCTTCGCGATCTTCACGGTCGCGACGCGGTCTTGCCACGTGTGCGTCGTCGCGACCTCGGGGAAGAAACGCTCGCTGGTCTCGAGGTTGTGGTTGAAGCGGTCGATACCCGCTTCCTTGAGCCGCGCCGCCTTGTCGGGCGTCAGCAGGCCGAGCGACGCGCAGAGCGTGAGGTCGAGCTCGGACTTGATGCGCTTGGCCGCCTCGCAGATCACGTCGAGATCGCGCCGCGACGGGCCGCGCGTGGCGGTCACCATGCAGTACTTCCAGGCGTGCGCAGCCTTGGCGCGCCGTGCGCCCTCGACCAGCTGCTCCACCGTCTCGATCGGGTACTCGCCCGCCGGCGTCTCGTAGGACGACGACTGTGAGCAGAAGCGGCAGTCCTCGGGACACGCGCCGCTCTTGGCGTTCTCGAGCACATGCAGCCGTACGCGCCGGCCGTGGTGCTCGCGCCGCACACGAAACGCCGCGTCGAGGAGCGCGAGCAGCTCGTCGTCCGGCGCATCGAGCACCTGGCGCGCGTCGTCGCGCGTGATGCCGTGCCCCGCGGTCTGTAGCGACCGCGTCGCCAGCGTCTGCCAGAGCGTCGGGTCGACCATCGCCCGCGACACTAACAATCAGTCGAGGCGCAGCGCAATCCCGGCCGGCCCGAGCTCCCCGCGCGACGCGACCTGCCACGACATCTCGGTCTCGCCAGCGAAGCCGCGCAGCGTCCCGTGGAGCGTGTAGCGGTGGCGCATCGCCGCAGCGACCGGCACCGGCACGTCGATCACCGCGAGGTGCCCGGGGAGAATCGCGCGGTCGAGCGCGACGTGCCCCACGACCGGCGCGACCGAGCCCTCACGCGTGTAGCGAAAGGCGAAGCGCGAGAGGTGAATCGTCGTACCGGTCGGGTTGTGTACCTCGACCATCACCGACACCGTCTCGTCGGCCGCGTGGGCCTGCGAGACGCCGAGCACGCTCACATAGGGCCGCGCCCCGCCGCACGCGCCGCCGAGCGTAAGCAGGCCCAGGGCGGCGACGACGGGGAGCAACTTGGAGACGAGCACACCCGACCGCATTGCGAGCCGAGTGCCACGGTCAACGGCGTGAATTCACGCGCGCCGCAAGCCGAACGCCAACCGCCGTTCACGCCCCCCAGCGTGAACCTGCCCGTCGCTACCGAGCTACCAGCCGCAGGTCTGGCCGCTGTTCTGCTCGTCGAGCCACTTCGAGAGCGGCGCGAAATACTCGAGCATCGCGGTGGCGTCCATCTGCCGCTGCCCGGTCACCACCTCGAGCGCCTCGGGCCAGGGGCGGCTCGCGCCGAGCGAGAGCAGCGCCTTCATCTTGTCGCCCGCGGGCTTGCTGCCGTGAATCGAGCACTCGTGGAGCGGCCCGTTCTGCCCCGCGACCTTGCAGAGCGCGCGGTGCAGCTGGAACTGGAGCACGTGCGCGAGGAAGTAGCGCACATAGGGGACGTTCGCCGGGACGTGGTACTTGGCGCCCGGATCAAAGTTCTCCTCGGTGCGCACGACCGGCGGGACGATTCCCTGGTAGCGCCGCCTGAGCTCCCACCAATGCGCGTTGTACTGCGCGGGCGCGACCTTCCCCGCGTAGACATCCCAGCGCCACTTGTCGAGCGCGAGCCCGAACGGCAGGAACGCGACCTTGTCGAGCGCGAGGAACATGAGCTGATTGATCGCGGCCTTCTCGCCGACGCCGGTCTTGGCGAGCAGGCCGACCTTCTTGAGGTACGAGGGCGTAATCGACAGCGCAATGGTGTCGCCAATCGCCTCGTGGAAGCCGTCGTGCGCGCCCGCCTGGTAGAGCATCGGACGGGTGAAGTAGTACTGGTAATAGTAGTTGTGCCCAAGCTCGTGGTGAATCGTCACGAGGTCGTCCTGATTGGGCTTGATGCACATCTTGATGCGCAGGTCGCCGTTGTAGCCGACGTCCCACGCGCTCGCGTGGCAGACCACGTCGCGCCCCTCGGGCTTGAGGAACATCGAGCGCTCGTAGAAAGTCTTGGGCAGCGCGTCCAGCCCGAGCGAGGTGAAGAAGCCCTCGGCGAGCTGCACCATCCTCAGGTGGTCGTACTTCTGCTTGACCAGCGCCGGCGTCACGTCGGGGCTGACCTGCTTGGCGTGCGGCTCGAGCATCGGGTAGACGCCGCCCCACGCCTGCGCCCACATGTTGCCGAGCACGTGCGCCGGCATCGGACCGGTCGGCGCGACCACGTCGGCGCCATAGGCCTTGGAGAGCTTGCGGCGCGTGTAGCAGTGGAGCTTCTCGTAGAGCGGGCGGACCTGCTGCCAGAGCCGCTCAACCTCGGCCTCGAACTCGGCCGGGGTCATGTCGTAGCCGGAACGCCAGAGGTCGCCAACGTCAGCGAAGCCCGCGCCCTTCGCGGCGATGTTGGTCAGCTCGACGAAGCGCGAGTAGAGCGGGCGAATCTCCGCGCCGACGCCGTGCCAGCCCGTCCACGCGGAGAGCAGCTCCTTCGGGTCGCGGCTCTTGGCGAACACGTCCTCGAGGTCACCGAGGTCGCGGCACTTCTCCCCCTCGCACGCCTTGCCCTTGCCGTACATCCCCTCCATGCGTGCGCCGAGCATCGCGAGTTCCTCGGCCTGCGCGGGATCGGCGGGCGCCGGGATGCCGGCGATGCGCAGCAGCGCGATCTGCCGGCGCGTGTCTTCGTCGGCGGCGGCGAGGATCGCGTCGAAGCGACGTGAGCGAAGGATCGCCTCCTTGAGAAACGTCATCGCCGCGACGCTGGCCTTGGCTGCGGCGTCCTCGGTCGCGGGCGTGATGTTGGTGTTCTTCTCCCACTCGGCCTCGGCCTGCGCGACCCAGAGCCGGCGCAGCTCGCGATCGGTTTCGGCGACGAAGGCGCGCGCCTCCTCGACGGTCGCCGCGGGCTCGACGACCGCAGGCTCGACGACCGCCGCGGGCTCGACCGGAGTCGGGGCGACCGGCGTCGGGACCGCTGCGCCACCGCAGGCAGCAACAAGGACCAAGGACAGGAATGAAGGAGTGAGTGTGCGCATCGCGGCGGAAGCTACTCCTCGCGCGGGCCGGTGTAAACGGCGGTGCGCGCCCGGCGGTGCGCCCACGGCGGTGCGCGCCCGGCGGTGCGCGCCCACGGCGGTGCGCGCCCCGTGCGCTCGCTACGACCCCTTGCCCTGCGCCAAGGCCGCGTCGATGGCGGCCACGAGCTCCGCGGCGTCGAACGGCTTTTTGAGCTGCGCCCCCGACGCCCCGCCGTGACCGGAGGTGAGCAGGGTCGGCAGCGTCGGGTGCCGTGCCTGTGCGCGACGGATGAGCGCCGCGCCGCGCTCGCCGGGCAGCCCGTCGTCGGCGAGCAGCAGCGCGAAGCCGCCAGCCTCCACCAGCGGCCACGCAGCCTCCGCGCTCGTCGCACACACAACCTCGAATCGCCCGAGGAGCACGCGAGAGAGGAACCCGAGCAGCTCCACTTCGTCGTCGACCGCGAGCAGTCGAGGCAGACTCATGCTGCCAGCATTTCGGCGCGCCACTTCACGAGGCGCGCGAGGTTCGCGGGGACCACCGACGGTGGCAGCTCGAGTACGGCCGGCACGCCGGTAAAGCGCGGGTCGGTGACCAGGCGGCGGAACGGCTCGTCACCGACGAAGCCCTTGCCGATCGCCTCATGCCGATCCACGCGCGAGCCAACATCCTTCTTGGAGTCGTTCAGATGAAACGCGCGCAGCTCACCGAGCCCGATCTTGTCGTCGAACTCACGCCACATCGCCTCGTAGCCGTCGGGCGTGCGAAAATCGTAGCCCGCCGCGAGCGCGTGGCAGGTGTCGAAACAGACGCCCATACGCGTCGGCGCGTCGATCGTGTCGAGCAGCGTGGCGAGCTCGTCGAACGTGTGCCCGAGACAGGTCCCCTGCCCCGCGGTCAGCTCGATGAGCACGCGCACGCGAAAGCCAGCGGTCTTCGCGAGCACGTCGCGAAGACTCGCTGCCACGCGGCGCAGCCCCGTCGCCACTCCGGCGCCGACGTGTGCGCCCGGATGCATCACGAGGTGATCGACACCGAGCGCCTCGCACCGCTCGAGCTCTGCGACAAACGCTCGCCGCGAACGCGTGAGCAGCTCGCCACGCGCGGCCGCGAGGTTGATGAGGTACGACGCGTGTGAGAGCACCGGCTGGCCACGTCGGCGCTTCTCGGCGGCGAACTCTGCGACCTCGCCCGGATCCCTCGGTCCCGGCTCCCACCGGCTGCCGTTGGCGGTAAAGATCTGGATCGCGTCGGCGCGGTCCGCGTCGGCGCGTTCGAACACGCGCAACAATCCGCCCGCGATGCTCTCGTGCGCGCCCAGCCGCATGACGCCATCGTACCCGCTCGCGCGGCGCCCCGGGACACACCACCGTGCGCGGCTTTCTCGCTCCCCCGTGATCCGATAGCATGATCCGGATTCTGAGGACCTACGTGAAGCGGCGATCAACAGAGGTGCGGCGACCGGGCGCACCGCAGGGCGCGACCTGATGGGGGCGGCCGACCGTCCGACGCCCGACCGCGACTTCGGGCCCTACCGCCTCGTCCACCGCATCGCGAGCGGCGGCATGGCGGAGGTTTTTCTCGCCAAGATCCGTGGCCTCGGCGACTTCGAGAAATTCGTCGCGATCAAAACCATCCACGCGAACCTGTCCGAGGACCCGAGCTTCGTGCAGATGCTGATCGACGAGGCGAAAATCTCGGTCCAGCTGCAGCACGGCAACATCGCGCAGACCTTCGACCTCGGGCGCGTCGGCGAGACCTACTACATCACGATGGAGTTCGTCGACGGATGCGACCTGTTCAAGCTGCTGCGCGTCGCTTCGGAGAAGAACGAGCCGACGCCGCTCGCCGTCGCCGCCTGGGTCGCCAAGGAGTTCGCCACCGGGCTCGACTATGCGCACCGCAAGCGCGGCGAGAACGGCGAACCGCTCGGCATCGTCCACCGCGATGTCTCGCCACAGAACGTGCTGCTGTCGCACTCGGGCGAGGTAAAAATCGCCGATTTCGGGATCGCGAAAGCGGCGCAGCGCGCGGTCCACACCGCGGTCGGCACGATCAAGGGCAAGTACTACTACATGTCCCCGGAACAGGCGTGGGGCGATCCGGTCGACCATCGCACCGACGTGTTCTCGGCGGGGATCGTGCTGCACGAGATGCTCTGCGGCCAGATGCTCTACCTCGAGGACGACCTGCGTCGGCTGCTCGACATGGTCCGCAAGGCGGAGATCGCGCCGCCTTCGTCCCGGCGCCGCGACGTGCCGCCCGACCTCGACCGCATCGTCATGCGCGCGCTCGCGCGCCGACCCGAGGCGCGGTTCCAGTCGGCGCAGGATCTCGCCACCGCGCTTGAGCGCTGGCTGCACCTGCACGCGCCCGATTACACGCCAACCCGGCTCTGCTCGTTCATGCGGCAGATACTCGATCCAGCGGAAGTGGTAGCGGCAGCGCCCGCCGCCGCTCTCCGCGCGCCCGCAGTACAAGTGCCCGCGCCTCGAGCCCCCGAGCGTCCGGCGCCGCGTGCGCCGGCGCCGCGGAGTTCCGCTTCGTCGGTGAGTCGCGAGGCGATCGCGCGATCTCGCACGGAATTCGACGACGAGAACAGCGTCATCCTCGACCTCGCGCAGGTCTCTCGCACGCGCAACCCAGCGACGGACAGGCACGG
>SHYZ01000142.1 GCA_009692535.1 Myxococcales bacterium | reverse complement strand
CGGGTGGGCACGGGATGCGCGCTCAGAACTTCATCGCGCGGTAGCCAAAGAGGCGGACGCGGCGGAGGTAGACGTCGAGCACGAAGAGTGCGGCGACGCCGAGCAGCACGTAGGGGAAGAGCTCTTTGTGGTGCTCCATCGTGGCGCCCTTGGCGTCGAAGATGCGCGCCGGCTCGGGGGCGATGGTGCCGCCGGTGACGGTGGCGGCTTGCGTGAGGGGTGCGGGATCGGGGGTCGAGCGGAGCAGCTCGGCGGGGTAGGGGAGCGCGACGGCGCCGGTTGAGCGCGCGACCTCGCGCCCGTCGCGGCGGTGCTCGGCCTCGAGGATGAAGCTGCCGTAGCGGTCGACTGGAAAGTCGGCCTCGTAGCGGCCGGCCGCGGTCTGGTCCATCGGCACGCGGCGCACCTCGCGCAAGGTGGCGGGGTCGCGGACGACGAGCGTGGTCGCAAGGTCGTTCACGAAGCGGTCCTCGCGATCGATCGCGTCGACCACGACGCGGGCGCGGCCGAGTGAGACCTCGGCGAGCAGGTCGTAGCCCTCGAGCTGGCGATCACGCATCGTCGAGCGCACGAGCTGGGCCCAGAACTTTTGGTAGCCGGGCCAGTTGAGCCACTCCCAGGCCCAGCGGTTCTTTACGTCGCTGGTCCATGCGACGACCTGGCCCGAGCCGACACGCCAGCGTGCGAGCAGCGGCTCGCCGCCGTCGCTCACGCCGATCACCTCGGAGAGCGGCTTCGGTTTGGTCGAGACGTAGCCGTGAAGGAATGGCGCGCGCTCGACGCCGGTGCCCTCGATCGCCTCGACGCGCTTGGCGATGTGAAAGAGCGTCGCTTCCTCGACGAGCGTCGACTTTTGTACTTCGCTCGTCTCCTTCATGAAGATGCGTGGCAGCTCGGAGGCGTCCTGTGCGAGGTAGAGCCGCCCCGCGCCGCGCTCTGCGATCATCTGCAGCATGTTGCGATCGGCGTCGCCGATGCCGACGGCCGACACGGTGATGCGGGCCTTGCGCAGCTCGTCGCACAGCTCGGCGATCCCTTCGACGTTCGCCTGCCCGTCGGAGAGGAGGATGATGTGCTTCACCTTCGCGCTCGCCGGGCCGAGCGTGCTCTGTGCCTCCTGCAGCGCTGGCAAAATGTTGGTGCCGCCGCCGGGCTGGAGCTTGGCGATGTCGCTGGCGATACGGAGGCGGTTGGCGGCGCGCTGCAGCCGCACGATCGGGTAGGGCTGGCTGTCGAAGGCGATCACCGAGATGAGATCGCTGGCGTCGAGTGCCTCGGTGGTGACGCGCGCCGACTCTTTGGCCATCTCGAGCTTTTCGCCGGACATGGAGCCGGAGCGGTCGATGACCAGCGCGAGCGCGAGTGATGGCTGGCTGCGTTCTTTCTCACCGTCGAAGCGGACCGGGAGCAGCTTCTCGATGCGCGTGCCCTGATAGCCGCCCGAGCCGAACGAGTCTTGCCCGCCGGCCATGATGAAGCCGCCGCCGCGCTGCACGTACTCTTCGAGCGCCTGCATCTGCGCGAAGCCGACGAAGGCGGCCGGCACGTCGGAGACGAGGACGAGATCGTAGCGGTCGAGCTCGCGTGTCTTCGAGGGAAGACCGCGCGGGCCGCGCACCTCGACGTCCATTTTCTCGGCGATGAGCGCGCGCTCGAGGTAGCTCGCGGCAGACGGCTCGCCCTCGACGTAGAGCACGCGCGGCTTGCCACGGACCGGCGCGGTGGCGACGGTGACGTTGTTGCGCGGATCGGCGTCGCCTTCGGGCTGGTCGATCACGAGGCGGTAGCTCACGTAGCCGCCGACCTTGACCTCGCTGCGGAAGGCGACGCGGTTCACGCCCTCGGTGAGGCGGACCTTCTTGCGCGGCTCGAGGCCGTTTGGAAAGTCGTCCTGGCGGAGCAGCAGGGTGACCTCCGCTTCGTGGGTGGAGAGGATTTCGGCGACGACCTCGAACGCGGCGCCGGCCTCGATCTCGTCGGGCAGACGGAGCGCGACGGCGCGGATTTCGCGTATGCGTGGCGCGGCGAGCGTGCGGACCGAGAGCTCCACGCCGAGCTCCTTCGCTTGATACGCCTCGCCGAGGAGATCGCCGGCGGTCTGGTTGCCGTCGGAGAGGATGACCGCGCGCGGCAACGTGCCGGGCGGGAAGAGGCCGTAGGCGAGCTGGACGGCGGCTTGGATGTCGGTGCCGAGCTCGGCGCCGGTGTGGCGTGCGAGGCGCGGTGGCGTGGCGGCAGTGGAGGGAAGGAGACGCGGGCGCTCGGCGAAAGTGATCACGCTCAGCTCGTCGGTGCCGCGGCGCGCGGTGAAGGCGGCATCGACGAAGGCCTGCGCTTCGGCGAGCTGTGCGTCGGAGACCGAGGCTGAGACGTCGACGAGCAGCGCGGTGGCGACGCGCGATTCGCGGGTGAGCGTGGTCGGGCGCGCGAGCGCGATGGTCGCGCCGGCGAGCAGCGTGCCGCGCAGGAGCACGGCGAGCGCCTGTTGGGCGAGGGCGAGATCGGAGAGCGACTCGCCGAGGACGAGGGGGAACCAGGGGAGGAGGGCGAGCAGGGTGAACCAGCGGGGCGCGAGGAATTCGACCTCGTGGGCGCCGAGGAGGAGGACGGGGGGGGAGCGGACGAGGAAGAGCTCGACGAGCGCGGCGATGCCGGCTGACGCGAGCAGCGCGATGAGCGTGCGGACGACGAGGCGCGTGGGCGGGAGCCGCATCGCTACACCGTCACGCGGCGGTTGTAGGTGAGCCACTCGATCGCCGACAGCGCGATCGCGGCGACGACCAGCCAGACCCAGAGCGCGCGCGTCACGGTGCGCTCAAAGATCGGCGGTGCGGCGAGCTTGCGGCCGCCGAGCACGAGCTCGGAGGCGGGGCGGATGTTCGACTCGGTCGGGTCGGCGAGGTTGGCCGCGACAAAGACCTCGTCGCCGTCGAGCCCGACTTGGTAGAGCCCCTGGTGTTTCGGGTGGAGCCGGACCCGGCCGTGGTCGACCGGGGCGCGGGTCTGCTGTTTCTTCGGATCGAACACGCGGGCCTCGCGGGCCTCGCTCGCGTCGGACGCGGCGTCGAGCGGGAGCTCAACCGTGCGGCCGGTCCGAAGCGTGCTCACGAGCGCCGCGTCGTCGCCGGAGAACCAGTCGAGCGCGTTCATGAGCAGCACTGGGAAGGCGACGCGGAGCGGCAGGTCGGTGCCGCCGAGCGCGAAGCCGAACGCGACGAAGCGGCGACCGTCGCGCACGCCGGCGATGATCAGCGGATCGCGGATCGATGCGGCGAGCACGGTGTCGCCGGCGCGGGGGATGAGCACTCGCGCGCGATCGATGTTGACGTCGGCGAGCGTCACCCAGCGCGTCACCGCGTGGTCGGGCGCAAGGTCGGTGATGAAGGGGCGCGCGAGCTCGCCACGGAGCGCGACCGGGCTGCCCGGGCCGTCGGGGGCGAAGTGGATCGTCGCGGCCGCGGGCGGAGTGGCGGGCGTGTGGCCGTGGAAGACGATCACGTCGTAGCCGGCGACGCGGCCGGCGGCGGCCTCGGCGTCATAGGCGGCGGGAGCGAGCTTGTCGACGGCGAGGTTGTCGTCGAGCAGGAGCGCGCCCTCGAGGTAGAGGTTGTCGTCGGTGACGAGCAGCACGCGTTGACGCCGGCGCTCGGGGAGCAGCGCGAGCGCCTCGTCGTCGAGCGCGAGCGCGTCGCCCTCGGGGAGTGCGCGGCCGGAGGCGGTCGTGCGCGGCTGCGCGGTGATGCGCGCGCGCATCGTGCGGTCGCGGCCGCCGCCGAGGTCGGGGAAAACGCGGCGCACGCGCTCGCCCGGCGGCAGGGTAATCGTCTCGACGGCGATCGCCTCGGCGCCGGCGTGAAGCGAGAAGCGCACGGTCTCGGGCTCGTCGCCGAAGTTCTGCAGTTCGACGAGGGCTTCGTACGAGAGCTTGTTCTGAAAGTAGCGGCGCACGTTGAACGCGACGAGGCCGACGTTGCGCGTGGCCTCACCGACCGGCGCGAAGGTGACGTCGATGCCGGCGAGCTGGACGCGCCCGGCGGCGGGCGTCGCCGCCAGCCAGTCGACTTCATGCTGCGCTGCCTCGGGATACGCGCCGTCGCCGACGATGACGATCAGCGGTCGCCTTCGTCCGCGCAGCGCGTCGGCGGCGGCGCCGAGTGCGCGCCCGAGGTCGGCGGCGGTGTCGGTGGCCTCGATGCCGTCGACCATGCGTGCGAGCCGTGCGGGATCCGGCTCGAAGCGCGTGAGCGGCGCGGGCTGCCCGTCCATGCGCAGCACCATCGCCACGTCAGCGCCGCCGAGGCCGGTGAGGACCTCTCTCGCGCGCAGCTTGGCGCGGTCGAGTCGCGTGGGGCCGGTCGCGCCGCCATCGCGCGCTTTCATCGAGGCCGACGCGTCGACGATGACGACCACGGTGCGCCCGGCGTCGTCGGCGAGTCCGAGCCGCGGATCGAGCGCGGCGGCGAAGAGCAGCGCGAGGAAGACGAGCTGCACCAGCAGTGAGAGCAGCCGCCTCAGTCGGTGAAACAGCGACGAGCTCTGCTTGTCGGCAAGCACCCGCTGCCAGAGGCGCGAGAACGGCACCTCCTGGCGGCGGCGGCGCAGCTTGAGGATGTAGGCCACGACCACGAGCCCGCCCGCCACGGCGGCAGCCTCTGCGAGGAGGACCAGATCGATCGGTCCGGCAAACGTCACGCGAGGAAGCCCCCGGCGCGAAAGACGCGGAGCACGAGCTCGTCGAAGGCCAGGTCGGTCGGCGCACGGAAGCAGGGCACGCCCTTGCTCGCGCAGAACTTCTCGAGCTCGGCGCAGTAGCGCGCGTACTCCTCGCGGTACGACGCGAGCAGCGAGCGGGAGATCGTCACGTCGCGCGTCTCGCCAGTCTCGCAGTCGACGAGCGTGAGGTCGCCGTGGAGCGCCGGGTTCGCCTCGCGCTCGTCGTAGACCTGAATCGCGTAGGTCTCGTGGCCGTGGTGGCGCAGTGCGTTCAGTCCCTCCTCCCAGCCGACCGGATCGTAGAAGTCGCTGATGACCACGGCGAGGCCGCGCCGCTTGGCTTGGTGGACGAAGCGCGTGAGGCAGGGGCCGATGCGCGTCGGCCCGCCCGGCTCGACCGCGCGCAGGAACTCGAGCGTCTTGAAGATGCGCCCCTTGCCGCGCGCCGGCTCCATGCGCGGGCGCAGCTCGTCGGCGAACGGGACGATCGAGACGCGGTCGAGGTTGGCGAGGCCGAGGTACGCGAGGGCCGCGACGATGCGGCGCGCGTGATCCAACTTGGAGGGCGTGCCGATCGCCATCGACTTGGAGCAGTCGACGAGGAGGTAGATGGAGAGGTCCTCCTCCTCCTCGAAGAGGCGGAGCAGCAGTCGGCCCATGCGGCCGTAGACGTTCCAGTCGAGGTAGCGGATGTCGTCGCCGGCGGAGTACTGGCGGTGATCAGCGAACTCGATCCCGGCGCCGAGTTTTTTCGAGCGGCGCTCGGCGCGCATCCGGCCGGAGAAGACCTTGCGCGAGACGATGTGGAGGTACTCGAGCTTCTTCAGGAACGCTTCGTCGAACAGCGCGTCGGCCCTGCCGAGCCGCTGGGTCGTGGCGGGGCCCACGCGGGTCGGGTTCCTACTTCACCAGCTCGGGCGTGCGCTCGAGGATCTCGGCGATCACCGCGTCGGTGGATACGCCCTCGGCCTCCCCTTCGAAGTTCAAGATCAGCCGGTGGCGCAGCGCCTGCGTCGCCACGCTGCGCACGTCGTCGATGGCGACGGCGTAGCGCCCCTCGAGCAGCGCGCGGATCTTGGCGCCGAGCAGCAGCGCCTGCGCACCGCGTGGCGAGCCGCCGTAGCGCACATACTTTTTCACCATCGGCACCGCAGCGCCCTCGGGTGTGTCGGGGTGTGTGGCCTGGAGCGAACGCACCGCGAAGTCCTGCACGGCACGCGCGAGCGGCACGCGGCGCACGAGCTCGCGCAGCTCGAGCACGCGGGCGCGGGAGATCACCTTGTTCGCCCGCGGCACTTCGTCGCGCGTGGTGCGGTCCATGATGAGGTGGAGCGCGGCGCGGTCGGGGAAGCGCACCTTGAGCTTGTAGAAGAAGCGGTCGAGCTGCGCCTCGGGGAGCGGGTAGGTCCCCTCCATCTCGAGCGGGTTCTGGGTAGCGAGCACGAAGAACGGCTGCTCCAGTCGCCAAGTGGTCTTGGCGACGGTGACCGAGAGTTCCTGCATCGCCTCGAGCAGCGCGGACTGCGTCTTCGGCGTGGCGCGGTTGATCTCGTCGGCGAGGAGGATGTGCGTGAAGATCGGCCCGCGCTGGAACTCGAAGCGCTTCTGCCCGCCGGCGTCCTCGACGATCATGTTGGTGCCGAGGATGTCGGCCGGCATGAGATCGGGCGTGAACTGCACGCGCGAGAAGGTCGCGTCGATCGCCTCGGCCAGCGTGCGCACGAGCATGGTCTTGCCGAGCCCCGGCACGCCCTCGAGCAGCACGTGCCCGCCGGCGAGCAGGGCGCTGACGACGCCCTCGACGATCTCCTCGTGGCCGACGATCAGCTTGCCGATCTCGGCGCGGAGCGTCTTCACGTCGGTGAGGAAGGCGGCGACCTCGGCTTCGATTTCGCGCCCTCCGGCCGCTGTTGGCTGCGTTCCATCTGCTCGTGCGCTCGTCGTCGCCATCGGTCCTCGCTCGTGTGCGGTGCGTGTCGGAAGCGGATGCTCGTCGGTCAGTCGACCGAGTGCGGCTTGATGCGGTTGAAGTAGCGCTTCACGAAGTGGCGATAGCCGCGCGGCACCTTCTCGCGGTTCATCACCGCTTCGACGACCTTGCGGTAGTCGGCGAACACCTTGCGGTACCCGGCGGACGCGAAGCCCTTTTTTGCCGAGGTGAGGACCGCCTCGCGCCGTGAGGGACCGCGGCCGTGTTGACCGGCGAGGTCCACGTCCTCGGGCTTCACGCCGAGGCGGGTCGGATCGCCCATGAGGTTCGGGTCGCTGCCGTCGCCGATGCCGGGGCAGCCGTTCGGATCGTTGCACCGCTCGCCGCCCGGGCCGCGCCCGAGTTGCCGCTGGCCCGGCTGGCCCTGTCCCGGCTGCGGCTGTCCCTGTCCCGCCTGCTTCGTCCATTGCGACGGATCGCCGCGCCCGCCGCCCGCGCGTTTTTCCCACTCGTCCATGCGCGTGAGGCGCGCGAGCCGTCGGCGTCGGCCCGCTTGCCCCTGGCCATCCTGCTGCTGCCGCGCGCGCTTGAGCGCTTCCTTGAGATCGGCGAGCTGCCCCTTCGCTTTGCGCTGGTTGTCGATCTTGCGGATCTCGTCCTCGATGCCCTTCGCGTCGTTCGCGGCGTCACGCATCGCCTGCTCCGCGTCGGCCGGCTGCTCGCGACGCAGATCCTCGGCGGAGCGCTGCAGGTTGCGGTGCAGCCGTTCGAGCCGCCGCTTGTGCGCTTGCTGCTGCTGCTTCTGGTCGCGCTCGAGTCGCTCGAGCTCGCGTTGCTTCCGGTCCAGGCGCCGCCGCGCGTCCTTGTCCTCGGGCTGCTCCGCCACGCGCTTTTTCAGACGGCGCACTTCGTCTTGCTGCTTTGCGACCTTCTCCTGCTGCTGCTCGTCGTCGCGCTGCTCCCGCTTGGCGTGCTCTTCCTGCTGCTTCGCCACCTTGTCGAGCGCGCGCGCGAGCTGCTCCTTCTTCTCGGGCGCAAGCTCGTTCCGCGCCACTTCGTCGGCGAGCCGCGTGAGTTCCTGCTCTGCTGCCGCCATGTCGCCGGCTTCGAGCGCCTCGCCAAGCCGGCGTGTGAGCGGCTCCTTCGCCAGCTCCTTGCCGGTGGCGCGGAGCCGCTCGAGCGTGGACGACACGTCGGCGTCCTCCCCCTCGAGGTGCTGCTTCGCCAGCTCGTCGACGCGCGCGAGCAGCTCCTCCTTGGAGATGGCGCCGTTCTCCGCCTCGGCGAGCAGCTGCTCGAGCTCGCGGGCGAGCGCGGCGAGCGCGGGATCTTTTGTCTCCTCGGCAACTCGGCGCAGCTCGGCGACGTACTCGCGCGCCTCGTCGACGTCCTCGGGCTCGAGCGCCTGCGCTTCCGCTTGCAGCTCGGCGAGTCGCGCCTCGTCCGACGGGCGCACCTGGGGCGGTGCTGCACCGCGCACGCCCGGCGCGAACGCGAGCGCCAACACGACTGCGGCGACGACCGTCACGGCGAGCGCGGGGCGGGTGTCGGCGGGGGCGCGCAGCGGGGCGGCGCGGCGTGGGTCGGCGCGTTCGGCGCAGGCACCGGCGTCGCGCACGGCTGCCTCCATGAGCGCGCGCGTGCCCGGGTGCAGCGACGGGTCGGCGACGGCGAGGCGGTCGGCGAACTCACACGCGGTGGCGAGGCGATCCGCGAGGCCCGACGCGCGGTCGAGCCGCGCAGCGACCCGCTGCGACGGGAGGCGACGAAGTGCAAACGCAAGCGCGCCGAGCGGGACCAGTGCGGCCAGCGCGAGCGCAAGGCCGAGCGCGGTGGTTGGGGCGACCTGCTCGGTGCGATGGAGCCAGAGCACACCGAGCCCGGCCGCCTGCGCCGGCACCAGCGCCAGCACGGCACCATCGAGCGCGCCTTGGACCCGCAGACGGGACCGCGTGCGCCCGACGACCGCTTCAATCCGCTCGAGATCCGCGCGCAGCATCCTCAGGCTCACCCGTTATAGCACCGAAGAATTACGCGGCATCCGGCGCGACGATCTACGCCGCGTGCGATGCCACGCTGAGCCACGTTGGGTGAAACGTGCGGGCGGTCATGGTGATTCCTCGCCGGTGGTGGACGAGGCGAGGAGGTGGGTGCGCACCTGGGAAGGTGAGCACCCGGGAAGGTGCGTACCCGGGAAGGTGCGCACCCGGGAAGGTGAGCACCCGGGAAGGTGCGCACCCGGGAAGGTGCGCAGGCTACGCGCGGGGCGTGGCGTCGTCGTCTTTGCGAACTGCGAACTGTTCGGCGTGCTGCTTGAGCTGGTTGCCGAGCATGGTGAGCGTCTCGGCGGTGAGGCCAAGCGCCTTGGAACCGGCCTCGAGGCCGTAGTGCGCGTACGACCGCGCGGTCGACTCGAGGTTCTTCATGAGGAGGCCGAGCTCGATCTTGGTGTCCATGTCACTTCTCCTTGGCGAACGGGTTTCGGGGCGAGGATTTGCGGGCGGGTGCCCGGCGTGGGGAGGGGGTGGGGCGACAGTCGAGGCAGAGGAAGAGCCGCTCGGCCTGCGGGCGATCGGTGAGGCCGAGCAGCGCGTCGTCGCCGGGCACCATGCTGCGGCCACAACGTGCGCAGGGAGCGGTGGTGTTGAGCGTGAGCGGCTGCCAGCCGTAGACCGCGGCGAGCTCCGCGTGGTCGGCGGCGGCGCGGCGCGCAGTCGTGGACGGCTGGCCGACGCTGTCACGCATGCGCGTGGCCACGGTGATGGCGTCCTCGATCATGTTCCGCACGAGGTTGGACACCGGGACGCGCAGGCCCTCGGCAAGGCGCTTCACCTGCAGCTCGAGGGCGGCGGGGATGCGGGTGTGGAGCACCTTCTCCTTGCGTCGGTCGTCCGTCATCGCGTGTCACAGGTAAACACAATGTGATACGTCGTCAAGGGGGCGGCGGGACGAACAGCAGGAATCTTTCGCGCAAGGTGGGGGCGTTGGTGCCGCAGAGGGGCTTGCGTGCCCGGCTGCACGGGTCGCCACCTGCTAGGGCAACCGCTGAGAATCAGGCGATGTGCGGGTGGCACATCGGCCGTAAAGTCGCTCTCCATGAAGCGATTCCTCGGCGTCTGCTTGGTGCTGTTCTCGGCCGCCTGCGCTGCTCAGTCCGGTGCCGACACCGGCGCCTGCGAGGAAGCGGCGGACCTTTTCGAGGCGTGTACCGGGCTCGCGGCACCTGCGGCGATCCTATCCGCGTGCCATGCGCAGGACGCTGAAGAGGTGGTTGAGGCCGGCTGTGACGCCGTCGTGGAGTGGGCCGATAGCGACGGGAAGGCCGACGGCGTGAGCAGCACGCGTCTCGAGGGCGAGAGCTGCGTGTTCAACTTCGAGTGCGAGGGGGCGCTCGTCTGCCGGCCGACGAGCGGGGTCACGTTTGCGCCGAAGACCTGCCGCGCCAAGGCGTTGGCCACCGAGTATCCCGAGAGCTGGTGCGATCACACGTGGGACTGCGCGGATGCGAGCGGCGTCTGCGCGCGCATGTCGCAGTGCATCGCGGGGCCGTGCCCGGAGCACACGATCACGGACGACGCGCGCGTCTGCATTCTGTTCGAGTGGACCGAGGTGGGGGGCGCCGTGCCGCCGCCGCCGGGCTAGGTGGGGA
>SHYZ01000141.1 GCA_009692535.1 Myxococcales bacterium | reverse complement strand
CGTTGCAAACCTCACTGCTGGTTCCGGTCGCGTCGCCGCAGGTGAGCGCGCCCGCGCTGCACCGGGTCACGCCCTCGGCGCAGAGATCGCCGTCCGAACCGTCGCACGCCGCGCCGCTGTCGAGGGTCGCGTCATCCACTGCGCCGTTGCAGTTGTTGTCGAGCGCGTCGCAGCCCTCAAAGGTGGGCAGCACGGTGGAGCGACACTCGACGACCCCGCCGGCAGCGCAGGCCGTCGTACCGGTCAAGCAGATGCCGGATCGATTTCCGCCCTGACAGACGAGCCCGCCCGCACCGTTGCACACGCACGGCACGCCGACGGCCACGAGCGACGGATCTGCAGCATCGACCAGCCCGTCGCAGTCGTTGTCGACCGCGTCGCACAGCTCGGGCGTCGGGACGCAGGGCGGCGTGAGTCCGCTCACCGAGACGAGCATGTCCTCGAAGTCGTTGTCGCCACCGCGGAACAGATCCTCGAAGCCGAAGTAGAACCGGTCCGCCATCGTCCGCGACGTGTAGACGAGGTGGTGGACGAAATCGCCGTCGTCGTTGAGGTCGCGCTCGGTGAAGTAGATGCGGCCGAAGAGTGAAATCCCGAAGCTGTCGTTCTTGAAGTCACCGCAGTTCACGCTCGAGGGGTTGCCCTCCGGGGTGATCAGGTAGAAGGCGATGAAGCCACCGTCGTAGCGCCCTGCGGCCAGCTCGGTGGCGAAGTTCACTGTCGTCGTCGTGCCGGGCTCGGCGTTCACGACGTAGCCCGCGGCCTCGGTGGTGTGAGTCGCCGCGCTAACGCTGCAGCCGAGGATCGGGTGCAGGTTCGTGGTGACCCGGACGTCGTCGCCGACGTTGTAGTAGCCGAAGCTGTTCTCGTAGCCGGCTCCCTCGCCGATGTCCTTGAACGTCACGACGCCGAGCCTGGGGCGGTAGATCTGTGGCAACTGGGCCGCGTCGAGCGTCGCGTTGATCGTCGGCCCGCCCTCCTCGGCATTGAGGAACAGCTGGAGGGCGCCCGTTACCGGCAGGATCGTGCCGTCCACCTGTGTGACCGTCGCGCCGGCGCGAGGAGTCGGTACCGCGCCCAGGGCCGCGACCGCCAGCAGTGCCGAAAGCCACCGAGCGTGTCGCCTCATCCCCTAGAAGGTTACACTAGAGGCATCGGCGCTACGACGCGTCGATCGTCGGAGCATCGCCGGCATCGAACACCGGCAGCGCGACATCCGGCGCCGCTGCGTCATCGACGGCGACCGCAGCGTCGGGCGCGGGCGACGAGTCGGCGCGGGGTGCCGCGTCGGCGGTGACACCAGGGACGCGGCACTCGCCCTGCGGCGAGCAGAGCAGCCCTTCGTCGCAGTCGCGCGTGAGCTGGCAGCGCTCGCCCTCCCCCTGGCTGCAGCCGGCGACGGCCAACAGGAGGAGGAAGCCGACGACGAAGACGAAGTGCGCCGCACTGGCACCGACCGTTGCGAGCTTCTGCATGACCACCCTCTGCGCGGCGTATACCACGCAGGCCGCGCTCAGGGCGTCGCCGCCGAGTGCACCTGTGGCAGGTCGCGCGCACAGCGGAAGCCGCGGGTGATCGAGCGCTCGCGGGGCCGCGCAGGAACCCGGAAGTAGCTGCGCGCGATGAGCGCCGGCTCGAAGTAGCTCCCGCCGCGCACGACCCGCAACGGTCCGTCGGCGACGCCGGTCGGCGCGGTCGTCGGAAGCCCGTCGTAGCCCCGCTCCGAATATCGGTCGGCGACCCACTCGGCGACGTTGCCGGCTTGGTCGAACGTGCCGTACGGGCCCTGCCCCCACCGGTAGCGCCCAGGTTCGACCATCGCCCGCGCGCCGTCGCTCACGTCGGTCGTGAGCTCCACGCCCGACTGCCCGCCGCTCGAGACCTCAGCCGGCACGACGCTGCCAAGATTCGCAGCACCCTCGCGCAGGCCCTCGCCCCACGGAAACGTGCGCGCGTCGGTACCACGAGCCGCCTTCTCCCACTCCGCCTCCGTCGGCAACCGCTTGCCGCGATGGCGGCAGTACGCGTCGGCGTCGTCCCACGAGACGTTCACCACCGGCAGCGCGTCCGCGATGAAGCGCGTGTCGCCGGAGGTGAGCGGTCGTACGTCGCACGCGCCCGCGGCGACGCAGGCCCGGTAGTTGAGCGTCGTGACCTCGTGGCGATCGATCGCGTAGTCGGGTAGCTGCACGACGCGCCGCATTGGCGTCACAAGCGCCGCAATGAGCGGTGCCGCCGGCGTGCAGAACGCCGCCCCCTCTTCGCCGAGCTCGGCCACGCACTCCGCGAGGAACCGCGGCAGCTCGGCAGTCGACAGCCCCATCACGAACGGGCCGGCGGGGACCGGCACCATCTCCGCAGGGACCCGCCGCGCGTGCTCAGCGCCCTTCCCGGGCCCTGGCTCAGTCGCCAACGCGACGCTCGCCGCGAGCGACAGCCCCCACGCGCCCCACACCAGCGCATGCCGCAGGGCGGGCGACGGACGGGCAGCCGCAGGAGCGACGAGCATGGCTCGAAGATAGCCCCCCACCGCGCGAGCGCAACCGGCGCGGCGACGGGCGACGGTCAGCGCGGCGGTGAGTTCGCGACCAGCCAAGCGCCCGCGATGAGCACGCGCTCACGCGGCGTGCGCGAGCCCGCGATGACCGCCGCGATGCGGGCGAGCGCGGCGTCGCCTTCACGCCGAACCAACTCGCCGGCGGCGACGGCGCGAACCTCAATCGAAGCGTCCGCGAGCGCGCCCACGATCGCCGCGAGCGACGACTCGGCCGGCAGGGCGAGCGCGCGCACCGTCGGGTCTTCGTCGGTGAGTCCGGCGACGAGCCGCGCCTTCGCCGCCGGGTCCCGCCGACGAGCGAGCGAGCGCAGCGCAGCCATCCGCACCGTCGGATCGGCGTGGCCCGCGAGCCGCAGCAACGGCGCTATTGCACCCGCCTCGACGATCTCGCCGAGCGCGGTCGCGGCCACCACGAGCACGGCGGGGTCGGCCTCGCGACGCAGCAGCACAATCACCTCGAGCAGCGCGGCGTCAGGCTTCACGACAATCGCCGCGCCGACCGCCGCGGCACGTACCCGCGCATCCCGCTCGGGCAGCAGCGGCAGCAGCCGGTAGTACGCAGCGCGCGAGCGGAAACCACGCCGCGCCGCCGCCGCGAGCCCGTCGGCCGCGGCCGCACGCAACGCTGCGTCCCCTTCACGCAGCGCCGCAAGCAGCGCAGCCTCTGCTCCCGCGCCGCCCGATGCGAGCACCGGCCCGAGCGCACGCGCGGCGAGAGCCCGATGCGCGCGAGGCTGTGTCCGATCCGCAAGCAGCGCGGCCAACGCCGGCGCACTCTCCGGCGCACCGACCGCCGCGACAGCCTGGAGTGCCGCCGCACGCGCTCGCTCGCCCGCCTCGGCATCCGCGAGCGGCTCGGCGAGCAGCGCCCACGCCAGGCCACGCTCACCGAGCTGCGCAAGCGCCGCAGCCGCCACCGCGCCTCTCGCACCGTCGAGCCCCGCCGTGGCCGCACGCAGGGTGGGCAGCGCTGCAAGATCCCCGAGTGCCCCGAGTGCTGCGAGCGCCGCAAGGCGCGTCTCGGGAGCAGCGTCGGAGGTCGCGAGCACTTGCAGCCTCGGAACCTGGTCGGTAAGGCCGGCCGCACCTGCCGCACGCACGGCACCCACGCGCGTGTCCGAGTCGGCGTCATCGAAGCCGCGCACCAGCTCGGCCCGGGCAATCTCGCGATAGAGCCGCATGAGCTCGGCGCGATCCCCGCCCGCACCGTCCGTTGCCTCGGCCGCAGCCGCGACTCGCTGGCCAGCATCGTCGAACCGCCCGGCCGCAAGCAGCATCGGCACCGCTCTGGCAAGCGGCCACTCGCGCCGCTCGAACTGGGTGCCGGCGATGCCCTCGCGCCGCGCATCGCGAGCGAAGCGCCAGCTCACGTAGCCGCGGCCATCGTCGGAGAGCAGCTCCGCGGGCAGCGCGGGAAACGGCGCCACCGCACGCACGACCAAGAGCGCTGTCACGTCGAACTCAGCGAGGCCGCTCGAGCGCGCGAGGCTCGCCTCGAGCAGCTGCCCCTTTGCATCCACGACGAGGTCCACGCGCGCCACGAGGTCACGCCGGTTGAGCGCGTGATCCGGCGGAAGATAGAGGCGGGCCTGCTCGAGAAATCCGTCGGCCCACTGCTCATGCAGCGGCGTGTGTACCGACTCAAGCCACGCGCGACCGAGGTGATCCGGCGGCACGGTCGGCTCGGGGCCGAGCGGCGTCGCAGGCATCGCAGTGACCATCGGCGGCGGAGCGCCGACCGAATCGTCGACCGCGCCGAGCCCGTCGTCGACCGGCCGCGCACGCCGCGCCGTTGCAGCCGGCGCACACGCCGCGAACGCGAACACCGTGACCGAGGTACCGAGCGCCACAAGCGCGCGCGCGCCCGCAACGCGTGGCCCCATGGTCACGGCCCGGTTCCCGTGCTCGCGTCGGAGGGCGGACCGGCGTCGATCGGAGCCGGCCCGGCGTCGGGCGCGAGGCTGTTCACGTCGAGCAGGAGGTCGGGGTTTGAGAGCCCGCCGCCGATGAACGTCGCAAAAGTCTCGCGGTGCGTCACGGTCCCCGCACCGTCGGAGCCGGTCACCGTCACCGTTACCGGCCCCCACGGCACGCGGTTCACGGTCTGCGGGAACTCTGCGCCACTGTCGCGGCAGACGCCGGGCGCACTCCCGTCGACCGGATCGCCCTCGTCGGTCACACACGGCGGGTTCTGGCAGGTGATCGGCGCCCCGTCGCGCTCGAAGTTGAGCACGTGTGACGCGACCGGCGGCGAGGCCCCGGCGCAGCTGTCCGAGCCGGCCCAGCTCACGCGGAAGAAGAAATTGCCGGTGTAGCTCGACGTGAAGTCAGCGAACGCGAAGTCGATCGGCACCGCGATGTCGCGATCGGCAATGCCGAACGGGACCGAGGCGAGGCCGTTGGTGATCGGCAGATCGTTGATGTCGAGCAGCGTCGCGCGCACCACGTAGCTGCCGGGGCGCAGCGCGGTGAAGAGGTACTGCGAATTGCCGCACCCGACCGTCTCGGTGATGGTCATCGGCCCGGTGATTTCGATCCGTACGTTCGAGGCGAGCACGCCGCCGCAGGTCTCGCTAAAGGGCGGGTACTCCCGCCCTACGATGGTCCACGCGATGGTCGCGTCGAGCGTCTCGCGCGCGTCGCAGCTGTTCGAGCAACCGTCGTCGTCGCGCGTGTTGCCGTCGTCGCACCCCTCCCCCTCCTCGACGTTGCCGTTGCCGCACACCGGCCCACCACACGAGCTGCCCACGCCGACTGCCGCTGCAGCCGTGGTCGCGAACAGCAGCAACGCGGCGCGCCCGCCGACGTTCCTGCCTCGGTGCGCGCTCACCCGACATCCACCCCGAGATGCTTGCGCACCTCGAAGCAGGACTCCGACACCGAGTACGCAAGCAGCTCCTGGAGCCGCGCTTTCGGCAGCAGCGTCGAGGGCACGTCCTTCTCGGTGGCCACGCAGTGTGCGGCCACATGCAGGTCGCCCGCGAGCAGCAGCCCCACGCGCGTGGCGGTGAGATCGGTCGCCGTGCTCCACTCGCGCACCAGCACATCCGCATCGAGCGAGGCGAGGCTGGTAGCGAAGGCAGCGCACTGGTCGCGCACCGCGTCCGGCACGGTCGCCTTCAGGCTGGCAAGCACCTGCGCGGTCTCAGGGCTCGCCTGTCCGTTCGTGGCGCCGCACAGACGGAGCGTCGCATCGACAGTCGCGCGCAGCCGCGGCAGCGTCGGGAGCGAGTAGTAGACAAAACGCTCCGGCCGAAAGAAGACCAGCCGCTTGGCGACGTCAAAGGCGATCGCGCGCTCGCGTGGACCACCGGGGCTCGGCCCGAGGTACGGCTCGCCGAGCAGGACCGCCGGCAGCAGCGACCCCTCCTCGATCACGTTGGCGGCGCGGAACGGCTCACGAGAGCGCGCCTGAAAGAAGACATCCGGCGCCGGGTCGAGCCCGAGCGTCTGCGTCGCGTAGCGCACCATCCGCGCCCCGAGTTGGTCGTCTTCCGCAAGGTCGGTCGGCACCGGCTCGCCAAGCCCAAACGCTGAGCGCGGCTGGCCCGAGAGCGCGGCGAACGGCGCGGCGAGCGCAGCGAACATCGCGGCGAGCGCACGGTCCTCGCGCGGATGGACCACCGCGCTCTGCCACAGCTCCTCGGTGATCCGACGACGGGCCAGCGGAAAGCGCCGCCCACGATGCGCGTCGAATCGTGCGGTCTCGTCCTCGTCAGCCTTCCCCACGAACACCAGCGCCGCTGCGAGGCAGTACGCCTTGTCGGTCTGCCGGGTCTCCCGATAGAGCCGCGAGAGCTGCTGGTAGAGCTCCACCCGGTGCGGCTCGAGCCGAAGCACCTCCTGCACGGCGAGAATCGCCTTGTCGTGCTGATCCGGTCCCGCCTCGAGGTAGAGCGCGCGGAGTTGGTCCCGGCGCGGCTGATCGGCCGGGTCGAGCTCGGTGGCGGCCTCGAACGCAGTCATTGCCGCGACGCGATCCCCGAGCCGATCGAGCGCCACGTCACCGAGCCGCGCCCAGAGCCGCGCCTGCTGCTCCTCTGGCGCATCCTCGCCGAGCTGCTTGAGTCGCGCGCGGTAGTGACGCACGAGACCCTTCCAGTCCGCCTGCTCCTCGAGCATCCGCTCGATCGCCTCAGACGCCTTGGGCTGGTTCGGCCGCGCCTCGAGCGCCGCAGCAAAGTGCTGCAGCGCGCGAGCGTAGTTTTTGAGGTTGTCGCGATAGGCCACCGCGGCCGCGTAGTGGAAGGTGGCGCGACCTGCCGGGTCGGTCTCGAGCTCGGCGCGACGCTCGAGCAGGTCGACATACGCCGGCCACGCCTCGCGCTCGTACTCGAGCAGCAGGGCCTTGTGGAGCAACGACGACGAGGACGGCGCGATCGCCAAGGCCTCGCGGTACGCGGCGATCGCCTTCACCGGGTCGTGGAGCTTCTCTGCCGCGAGGTCTCCGACCTCGGTCAGCAACGTCACCTGCTCAGCCTCGGGCCGCCCCGCGAGCGCGGCGCGCCGGCGTGAAATCCCCGCCTGCGCATCACCACGCGCATCGGCCAGCGTCACAGCGAGCGTGAGCGCCGCCCGGTGCTTCGGCTCGAAGCGCAGCGCCTCGAGCACCGCCTCGTCGGCAACCACAAGCTCGCTCCGCGCCTGCGCAGCGCGCGCGACCTCGAACCAGAGCTCCGCGATCCGCTTGGCGTCGAGCGCACCGGCGTGCCGCTTGATGATGTCCCGCGCACGCGACTCGGCCTCGGTCCACTCGCCACGCGCCGCATGCAGCGCGGCCAGCGCCAGCGCGGGATCGAGTGCGTCGGGCTTGGTCTCGAGCGCCGCACGGTAATGTCGCTGCGCCTTCTCCGGCTTCTCGAGCCGCTCCGCCGCGCGACCGACGAGCGTCTCGCGCCGCGCCCGCTCGGCGTGGTCCTCGGGATCCGCCTTGCGCACGAGCATCTCCAGCACCGGCTCCGCCTCGGCGAAGCGACCAAGCTCCACCCAGCGCGCAGCAGCCCGGTCGCCCGCCTCGGCGTGCTCTGGGTCGACCGCCAGCACGCGCGCGTAGAGATCGAGCGCCGCGTCCTTTTGATCGAGGAATTCCTCGGTGATGAGCGCGGCGCCGAAGAGCAGCTTCACCTTCTCCCGGCGGTTCTGCGTCAGCTTCTCGGCGTCGAGCGAGAGCTTGACGGCACGGTCCCAGTCGCGCCGCTTGCGGTAGACCTCGACCAGCACCAGCATCGCCGCGACGTTGGTCGGCTCGAGTTCGAGCACCTTGGCGAGCTGCACCTCCGCCGCCGCGTGATCATGAACCTCGTGCGCCAGCACGCGCCCTGCCTCGAGCAGGTACTTCGCGCTCTGCGCCGGATCCTGCTCGCCGGTAAGCGCGCCGAGGTGCACGAGGTGCGGCACCGCGTCGGCGTGGCGACTGACCTTGCCGAGCAGTCCGACGAGCTGCTCGAGCGCGTCCTTGCGATTTGGTGCAGCGGCCACCGCCGCCTTGCACGCGACCAGCGCGCGCGGCAGGTCGTGGAGCTCCCCTGCGGCGATCGTCGCGACCGTGAGCAGACTCTCGGCCCGGGTTGCGGGATCGGTCGCAGCCGTCGCGCGCCCCTCGTGGAGCAGCGCGAGCGCCGGGAAATTTCCCACGATGCGGTGCAGGCGATCGAGCGCACGCACGGCGTCGGCGGGATCGGTCGCGAGCAACCGCCCGTAGTAGCGGATCGCCCGCTCGGCTCCGTCAGGCCGGTCCTCGACCTCGGCCGCGAGGCGCCGCCAGGTCAGCGCACGCTCGGACTCCGGGCCGACCTCGGCGAGTCGCTCGACGACGCGCAGGTAGTCCTCGGTGCGGCCAAGCTTTTCGTAGAGCCGCTCGAGCGCCTTGAGCGCGTCGAGATCGCGATCGTTGGTCGTGAGTGCGACTTCATAACGGACGGTCGCGCCCTCGAGATCGCCCAGCCGCTCCGAGCGGATCGTCGCCAGATCTTTACGCAAGCTCGCGGCGCGTGCCGGATCGGTCGCGTCAGCAAGGTCGGCGCTCTTGTCGAGCACCGCGGCGAGCGGGCCCCAGTTCTCGAGCCGCCGGTGGAGCCGCTCGAGCGCGACCAGCGCGACGCTCTGCCGCTCGCCGCCGGTGCTCGCCTTCTCGTACGCCTCAATCGCCTTCTCAGTCGACGCGAGCTGCGTCTCCTGCACCTCGCCGAGCGCAATCCACGCGCCCGCGCGCTTCTCCGGCGCAGTCTCGGCTTCGGCATAACCGACGAGCGCCTCGGCGAGCTCGCCCCAGCGCTGCTGCTTGCGATAAAGCTCCACGAGCAACTCGCGCGCGTCGGTGCGGCGCGGATCGCACTTGAGACCTTGGTGCAGCGAGGCGATCGCATAGTCGTCGTGGCGAAGATGCTCGGTGTACCAGCGACCCAGGCGGACCCAATGTCCGGCGGCAACCGCGCGATCCTCGATGGCCGGCACGATCGCAGCGAGATCCGCCACGAGCTCGCTCCAGCCGTCGGTGGCATACGCAAGACGCTCCGCCTCCACGACCAACTGCTCGTTGCTCGGCTGCTCGCGCAACGCCGCTGTCAGCATCGCAAACGCGCCCGGCAGATCGCCCAGCTCGTCCTCGTGCAGCTTCGCCAGCTCAAGCAGCGTCGTCGCGCGCACGGCCGGATCGGTCTCGTACTCGATCCCCGCGAGCAGGACATGCACCAGCTTCTCGTGATCCTTGGCCGACCGTGCCCCGTCAGCAATCGCTGCGAGCGCCGCGATCGCCGCGAAGTCGGCGCCATCCTCGGCCAGCCGCGCGATCCAGCCGTCGACATCGTCGTCGCCAAGCTTGGTGCTGGAGAGATCGATCCCCTCCTTGGTGCACGCCTCGGCAAGCGCGCCGAGCCACGCTGCCAGCGACGCCGCCGACTTGTCGTCGCCGCCCTGCCCGTCGAGCGCGATCACCTGCAGCTTGTGCTCCTCGCGGAGATCCTCGATGTCGACCGGCGAGAGCCCCGCGCCGACAAAATAGTGCTCGACGTCGGGCAGATCGAACGTGCCGAGCACGCGATCGAGGACCGCGTGGAGGTCGGGATCGCCGTGCCGAAAGCCGACGAACACCAGCGCACCGTCGCGGTAGAGATCCGCGAGCAGTGCGCGGTACGCCGTCGCCGACGCGAGCCGCCGCCGCACCGACGCCGGGACGAGCACGTAGTTGCGACCGACCTCGCCGAGCAGCTTCAGCAGGTGGCGCTTGCGCGGATCGAGCCCGTCGCACTCCTCATAAGTGACGACGCGTGCCGCCGGCCAGCCGTCAGGCGTGCCCGACGCCAGCGCACGCTCGACAAGATCGCCGGGGTGCGTCGTCCAGACCGCTCGCACCGGAATGCGGCCGAGCGCCTTGAGCACCTCGGGGAGCGCGGCGGGTGTTTTCCAGAGATCCACGAGCGCGCGCTCGCACGCCTCACCGCCGATGGACCGCGCAAGGAAGCTGCACGCAGCGACGATGCGCCCCTTCTTCAGCAGCCCCGCCACGTCGTCGGCGGCGACCTTGTCGCCTGCGCCACCGCGGCGCTCGAGCTCCTCGCGGAGCCGCTCGAGCACCTTTTTCCAGGAGGGAAGTCCGGCGAGCGTGCCGATGGACGAGCCCACCACAATGGCGGCGCGACCGGCGCGGATGCGTGCGAGGAGCTTTTCGGGAATCAGCGGCTCAGCCATGGATCGTCCTTCGAAAGGCCCGTCACCTCGGCGAGGATTGTTCGGGCGCGCGCCGTCAAGTTATCGTCGTCGGCTCGACGGCGCAAGCAGGAACTGTCGGGGTTTCAAGCGGTTGGCGACGCTGAGCTGCCGCCGCCAGCGCGCTCCCGGGGGCAACCTGGGGGGCAACCCGGGGGCAAGGGAGTTGCGCCCTCACGCACGAAGTGAAAGAACCGACCCGTGGCGTTCGCGCGCGAGATCGCCGAAATTTACCGCCGCTCGAAGAAGCAGAAGGACATCAACCTCTGGACTGAGTGGGTCTGTCGCCCG
>SHYZ01000140.1 GCA_009692535.1 Myxococcales bacterium | reverse complement strand
GCATTTCTCCCTGCGCTCCTCCCTGCGCACCCTCGCGGTGCTGCTGCTCGTGGCTGAAGCGAGTGCTTGTGTACGAACGACGATCCCCCACGCCACTTCCGTGGATGCCTCGCGATCAGGCATCGCGACAGCAGAGCTAGAACGTGGGCGTTCGCTCTACCTCTCTCGGTGCACCAGCTGCCACCTGCCGATCGCGCCGACGGCCGTGGCGGCCGAGCTCTGGCCGAACCATGTTGATGAGATGCGTGAGCAGGCGCGCCTCGACGACGAGGAGACCCGGCTCGTCACGCAGTACCTCGTGACCATGTCACGCCAGGTCGGCACGACCGCGCAACGTTAGCGCGTCGGTCGGCCCGCGGTCGGGCGCCGTCAGCGTGCGCGCATGTCCGTAGTCGGGCGCCGTCAGCGTGCGCGCATGTCCGTAGTCGGGCGCCGTCAGCGTGCGCGCATGTCCGTAGTCGGGCGCCGCCGGGTGGTACGCGTAGCTACTGCTGGTGCCGTCGGAGTGCGTACCTGCCGCGGTCGGGCAGGCGGCGTGACCGCACGCTGCACTCAGCAGGGCATAACCGCGCGCGGTGCTACGGCACGAGCACGATCTTGCCGTGGCTTTCGCGCGCGCCGAGTGCCGCGAGTGCTGCCGCGGCGTCGCGGAGGGCGTAGCTGCGCCAGATGACAGGCGCGATTTGCCCCGCGGCGTGCAGCGCGAGCAGACGCTGCATCCACGCGGCGACGATGGCAGGCTCATAGCTGCCCCAGTGCACGCCGATAACGGAGAGGTTCTTCAACAGGATCCGGTTGGTCGCAATGTCGGCGATGCGCCCGCCCGCAAAGCCGACCACGAGGATGCGCCCCTCCGACGCCACGCAGCGCGTGGAGCCGTCGAACACGTCGCCGCCCACTGGATCGAAGACCACATTGACCCCGCGCTCGCCGGTGAGTGCGCGAACCTGGTCGGGCCAGCCGGCGACTCCGTAGTCGACTGCCGCGTCGGCGCCGTGCGTGAGCGCGAGCTGCCGCTTGGCCTCCGTTCCCGCACACGCGATGACGCGCGCCCCGAGCGCACGACCAACCTGCACCGCTGCGAGTCCCACGCCACCCGCGGCCGCGTGGACCAGCAGCGTCTCCCCTGGTCTGAGCGCGGCGCGGTGTACCAGCGCACACCACGCAGTCTGGTAGACGATGCCAAATGCTGCCGCGGCCTCGTCGCCGAGCGCGTCCGGGATCGGGTGCACGCGATCCGCCGCGACGGCGACCGCCTCCGCGTACGCCCCGTGGTCGACGAGCGCGATCACGCGGGTCCCGACCGCAGGCCCTTGCACGCCGTCGCCGAGCTCTGCGACCACCCCGGAGACCTCGTGCCCGGGGCTGAAAGGGAAGGGGGGCTTTCGCTGGTAGCGCCCCTGTACCATCAAGATGTCGGGGAAGTTGCAGCCGACCGCGCGCACGTCGAGCAGTACCTCGCGGGCGCCAGGGCGGGGGCGCAAGACCTCGGCGTACTCGAGGGTGTCGGGCTCGCCCCATGCGCGTGCGACCATCGCCTTCATCGTTCGCATGCCGGGCACCGTAGCAGAGCGGGCCCGTGTCCCGGTCGTCGCGATCCCCGTGCGCTGCTCGCCGCTGGCCGCCACTTGGTGCACCACGAGACAAGCGAAGCGTCCGGTTGACAGCGCGACTTCTTGCGCGATAATGAAAATCAATTTCAGTTCGTATCCCATGGTCACTCTCGCGCAGCCCACCCAACTGTCACTCTCCGAGCTTCCCGCCGGTCGGTCCGCGCAGGTCGTCGCGCTCGAACTCGACGGCGACGAGAGCGCGTGGCTGGCCGCGTTCGGACTCTTCGTTGGGCAGCGCTTGACGATGGTCCGCCGCGCGCTGGCGGGCGGCCCGCTGCATGTTCGCGCCGCGTCGGGCGGCGAGTTTGCGCTCGCCCGCTCGCTTGCGGTCCGGGTCGCCGTCATCGCCGATCGCTGAGCCGCCGAAGTCCCGGTCCCCAATGGCTGAACCCACGCCACCCCGGCCTTCGCTCGCGGAGCCGGCGGTCCGCTCGTCCGACAGCGTTCGCTCCAGCCCCGTCACCCCGACCGATGCGACCGCGCTGCTCGTTGCGCTGGTGGGTCGGCCCAACGCGGGAAAGTCATCGCTCTTTAACCGCCTCACCGGTGGCAGCGCACGCGTCGGCAACTTCCCCGGCATCACAGTCGACGTGCTCGAAGCGCCGCTCGCGTTGCCGAGCGGACGCGCGGCGCGGATTGTGGACCTTCCCGGCGTCTACTCTCTCGTCGCGTCGGTCGATCCCGCGACCGACGAGGGGATCGCGCAGCGGTTTCTCGACGACAGCGCGGCCAAAGCGGGTGGCGCCGTCGTGGTCGTTCAGGTGCTCGACGCCACGCAGGTCGCGCTCGGTCTTCGGCTCACGCGTGAGTTGCTCGCGCGCTCCGAGCCGCTGGTCGTCGTTGCGACCCAGGCCGACGTGCTCGTCGCCGAGGGGCGCGTGCTCGACGCGCACGCGCTTGCGTCGGCACTCGGAGTCGAGGTCGTGCTCGTGAACGCCCGCTCCCCTGAGGCGAGCAGTCCGGTGCTCGCTGCGATCGCACGCGCCGCCTCCGCCCCCGCACGCGCGACCTCGTTCGATCCCGACGCCCTCGCGCGTGCCGTCGTGCGCGACGCCGCGCCTTCGCCGCGTGAGCTCCATCGTCGCGGCTTCACCGCACGCGTCGACGCTCTCCTGCTCCACCCACTGCTCGGTCCCGTACTCTTTCTCGCGCTCATGACCGCGCTCTTCGCCGGCGTGTTCCTCGTGACCGAGCCGGTGAGCGCGTTGCTCGACCGCGCCAAGGACGCGCTCGCCGCCGCCGCCACGTCGCTCCTCGGCAAGGGCCTGCTCGCTTCGTTCGTCGCTGACGGCATCGTCGATGGTGCCGGCACGGTGCTGACGTTCCTGCCCCAGATCGTAATCCTCACCGTCACGATGGAGCTGCTCGAGGCCTCAGGCTATCTGGCCCGCGGCGCGTTCTTGCTCGATCGCGTGTTTCGCATCGCCGGCCTCGGCGGGCGCGCCTTCGTGCCGCTCCTCACCGGCCACGCATGCGCCATCCCCGCGATCCAGGCCACGCGCATTCTTCGCGATCCGATGGAGCGGCTCACGACCATCCTCGTGATCCCGCTGATGAGCTGTGCCGCGCGGCTGCCGGTCTACGGGCTCCTCATCGCGGCGTTCTTCGCCGGCGCGTCGGCGCTGGCGCGCGCGGCGATCTTCGTGACGCTCTACTTCTCCGGCATCGTGCTCGGGCTCGTGGCGGCCGTCGTGCTGCGCCGCTCGGTGCTGCGCGGTCGGTCGCTGCCGCTCGCGATGGAGCTCCCGGCCTACCGTGCCCCCGAGCTGCGCGTGGT
Source organism: Myxococcales bacterium (assembly GCA_009692535.1). Lineage (GTDB taxonomy): Bacteria > Myxococcota_A > Polyangia > Haliangiales > SHYZ01 > SHYZ01. Next base: position 7,176 of record SHYZ01000140.1, on the reverse strand, counting down.
GTTCGCGTCGACGCTGCGGGGCGCCGGTCGCTTCGTGCGCGAGGTCGGCACCACGATCCTCGTCGCCGCGCTCGCGCTTTGGGTGCTGCTCACGATCCCGATGCCCGGCGCGAAGGCCGATGGCTCACCGCTCGAGCGAAGCCTCGCCGCCGGTCTCGGGCGCGCGCTCGAGCCGGTGACCGAGCCGCTCGGTTTCGACTGGCAGATCAACGTCGGCCTGATCGCGTCGTTCGGCGCGCGCGAGTTGATGGTCGGCACGCTCGGCGTGATTCACGGCATCGAGGACGCCGACGAGGACGCCGCTCCACTCGCGGCACGGCTAAAAGACGCACGCAGCGCCGACGGCACCCGCAGGTACGGCGTGCGCACCGCGCTCTCGCTGATGGCGTTCTTCGTGCTCGCCTGCCAGTGCTTGTCGACCGTGGCTGCGATCCGCCGTGAGACCCGGAGCTGGCGCTGGCCGCTCTTCACGCTCGGCTACACTTACGCGCTCGCGTGGGTCGCGGCGTTCGTCGTCTATCGTGGCGCAGGGCTCCTCGGCCTCGGCTGACGTACGATGTGGCCATGAAGCTGACCCTTGCGGTCCTCGCCGTCGCCGTCGCCTTGGCGTCGCTCGCCTGTGAGCGCCCGCCGGCCGAGGTGAACGGCGTCGGTGAGTACGTGCTCGGCAAGACGCTTCGTCGAGACATGGAAGGGAAGGCGCGCTGCGAGCCGATCAACGACGGCAAAGAGACGCACTGCATGGTCGCCTCGAGCATCCGCCTCGGTGCGCAGGCAGCGCAGACCTCGCTCTACTTCCAGGGCACGGCCCCGGCCTCGCCGCTGCTCGAGATCGCGCTCACCGTGCGCGTCTGCCGGCTCAACGACGCCATCGCCGCGCTGGTCGGCGCGTTAGGCGACCCGAGCGACGGGTCCACCGAGAAGCTGCGGTTCTGGCGGCTCGGCCGGATGTTCGTGAGCGCCAAGCTCCCTGCCAAGGGCGGCATTCAGTGCGAGGTCAACTTCGTCACGACTGCGGACAAGCAGCGAGTCGCGGACCTCGAGGCGGGGGAGTAACGGCGCGTGCGGCTGGGGCTGCGCGGGCAGATCCTCGTCGCGCTTCTCCTCGTCACGCTCGGGGGAATCGTCTCGGTCGGGGCGATTGCGATGTGGCGCACGCGCCTCACGCTGGCGGCCGAGCGCGTCGAGCGTGTGGGTGAGCTGTCGCTCCTCGCGGTGCGTGCGGCGTCGCTGTCACTTGCGGCGCACGCCTCGTTGGCCCTGAGCAACGCCGTCGACCGCAACGCCGTCGACCGCAACGCCGTCGACCGCAACGCCGTCGACCGCAACGCCGTCGACCGCAACGCCGTCGACCGTGGCGTGCTCGAGCGCATCGCCGGCGAGGTGTCCCGCGCCGTCGGCGCCGATGAGGTTGCGTTCCTCGGCGAGCGTGGCGAGCTGCTCGCGCCGGCCCGCGCCACCGCGCTCCCTGGCGATGACGCCGGCCGGACCGCAGCGCTCGCCGGCATGCCGCCGCATGCGCACAGCCAGGACGGCGACGCGATCCTCTATGCGCGGCTCCAAGGCGGCGCAGGCGCACCACTGGTGATGCGCGCCACCTTTGCCGTCGACCGATGGATCGATCGTGCGCTCGAGGACACCCGACACGTCGTGTTGCTCCTCGGCGTGCTCAACGGTCTCGTGCTTGTCGCAGCGGCGGCTTGGCTGCTCCGTTCCGTCGTGGTCGCACCGGTGCTCGCGCTCGAGCGTGCCGCCGCCCGCGTGGCCGACGGTGATCTCGATGCGCGCGTCGCGACGCGCGGCACCGGCGAGCTCGGGCGCCTCGCCGACGCCTTCGACCGGATGACGAGCTCGCTCCGCGAGGGGCGCGAGTCGCTCATCCGCACCGAGAAGCTCGCCGGGGTCGGCCGCCTCGCCGCCGGCGTCGCGCACGAGGTCGGCAACCCGCTCGCCGCGATCCTCGGCTACGCCGAGATACTGCTCTCCGATTCCGCCGACCGGCCGCTCGCACCCGCCGTCCGCCGCGAGAGCCTCGAGCGCGTGCGCACCGAGACCGAGCGGATCCAGCGGATCATTTCAGAGCTCCTCGAGTACGCGCGACCGCCCGCTGAGACACCCGAGCCGGTCGACCTGCGCGCCACGCTGGTCGCGGCGCTCGCGTTGGTGCGCGTGCAGGCGCGCTTCCACGGCGTCGAGGCGCGCCTTGAGTTCGCGCCCGAGCTGCCGCCGGTGCGCGCCACCACCGGGCGCCTCACGCAGCTGCTGCTCAACCTGCTGCTCAACGCTGCCGATGCCATGGAAGGCACCGGCGCGATCGTGGTCGACGGCCGCCGCGACGGCGGGCGCGTCATCCTCGGCGTGACCGACGACGGCCCTGGCGTGCCCGTCGAGCACCGCGCGCGCATCTTCGATCCGTTCTTCACCACGAAGGACCCCGGTCGTGGCACCGGGCTCGGCCTCGCCGTCTGCGCGGCGATCGCCGAGAGCTACGGCGGCACGGTTCGGCTCGTGGCGCGTGAAGCCGGCCTGCGCGGCGCCCGCTTCGAGCTCACGCTGCCGGTGGCGTAGGTCCGGTCCGCCTCGCGTCGAGCTCGGCCGTCAGCTCGACCGTTACCTCGACGACGTTCTCCACCTTGAGGAAGAGGATCTTCGGCGGTGTCACGCCCAGCCGTGTGACGTCGAGCGAGAACGTGGCGCGCGCATGCACGCTGTCGTCGGCAAACTGGGCCTCGCCACGCGCGAGCACCTCGGTCGTGCGGCCGCGCCACGCGAGCGTGCCCCGTGCAACCGCGCGCCATGCGCCACCGCCAAGTGGCTGCGCCTCATCGATCGCGCTGAGCGTGAACACCGCCTCCGGGTGACGATCGGGCTCAAGGTCGCTGCGGAGCTTCCAGTTCTTCAGGCGATCACCCGCGTCGAACTCGCGCATGTCGACGACGATTCGCGCCTGCGCTGCGCGCATCGGCTCGTCGGGCAGAACCTCAAGCTCGCCGGCGAGCTTGGTCCAGGTGGTCGTCGTATCGTGCAGACTCGACCGGGCGCGCGCTGCGACGCGACCGCGCGCCACTCGGTACTGCGCCACTCGGTCAGCTCCGCGGCGGGCGCGGCGCGGACATCACGGACATCACGGACATCACGGACATCACGGACATCACGCCACGCACTGCAGCACCAGCGTCGTGATGTTGTCGGTGCCGCCGGCGCGGTTCGCGGTGTCCACGAGCTCGGCCACGGCGCGCTCGATGGTCTTGGCGTTGGTCATCACCTTGAGGATGCCGCCGTCCTCGATCATGCCGGAGAGACCGTCGGAGCACATGATGTAGACGTCACCGAGGAGGATCGGGTACGGCTTGATGTCCACCTGCACCGTGTCGCGCATGCCGAGCGCGCGCGTGATGACGTTCTTGTGCGGGAAGTTTCGCGCTTCCTCGTCGGTCATGTCGGGCTTCGCTTCGCGGTAGTCCTCGAGCAGCGAGTGGTCGCGCGTGATCTGCTGAATCTTTCCGTCGCGCACGCGGTAGCAGCGGCTGTCGCCGACGTGGGCGACGTAGATGTTGTCGCCGCACACCAGCGTCGTGACGATGGTGGTGCCCATGCCCTTGTACTTGATGTCGCGGGTGGCAGCGTCGAAGATCTTGAAGTTCGCCAGCTTGATGCCGCAGACAAGCCGGTTCTCGATGTACGAGAGCGACCGGTCCATCTTGTACGGCCAGGTCGCGTCCTCGTCCTTGGTGCGCTGGTAGAACTCGCCGACCGTCTCGGCAGCCAGCTTCGATGCGACCTCGCCCGACGCGTGACCGCCCATGCCGTCGGCGACGACGAAGAGCTGCTCATCCTCGACGAGCGAAAAGTAGTCCTCGTTGTGGGCGCGCTTCATCCCGACATCGGTTTTGGCGGCGTAGCGGATCTTCATCGTCGGACCGGCTCGGGGGGGCGCACTCGTGTCGACGAGCATGATAGCAAGCAGCCCCCGGTCGTCAACGGAGGTCATCCGAGGATCGAGTGTGGCGGCTGGCATCGGCTGTCCTCCACTGGTGGCTGTCCCCGAGCGGCCGTTCCCGTGACACCCGCGACCGAAGACGCTACGTTGCTCGCGTGCTCGCCGAGATCGTCACGATTGGCGACGAGCTCTGCCGGGGCGAGATCGTCGACACGAACGCCACGTTTCTCGCGTCGGAGCTCTGGGCCCTCGGCGTCACCGTCGGCTGGATGACGAGCTGCCGCGACCTGCGCGAAGACGTCGTGCGTGCCGTCAAGGACGCCGCCGCGCGCGCGAGCGTGGTCCTGGTATCGGGCGGGCTCGGTCCGACCGAGGACGATCTCACCGTCGACGCCATCGCAGAGGCGGCCGGCGTCGGCGTCGCGATCGAGTCCGACGCACGGGGGCGAATGGAAGCGCGGTTTCTGCGCGCCGGGTTCACGATGACGCCGAACAGCCTGCGCCAGGTGCGCATCCCCGACGGTGCGCGCGTTCACGCAAACTCTGCTGGCATCGCGCCTGGCTTCGAGCTCGCCCTCGGCGGCGCGACGCTGCTGGCGATGCCCGGTGTGCCGCGCGAACTGCGTGCGATCTGGGCCGACTCGGCGGCGGCGCGTGTGCGCGAGCTGCGCCGCGGCACCGACGAGATTGCGCGAGTCACGTTGCGTGTGTTCGGCAAGGGGGAGTCGCACATCGACCACCTCCTCGCCGGACTCGTCGCCGATGTTCCCGGTGCGACGATCCACTTTCAGGTCGTGTTCCCCGAGACGCTGGTCAAGTTGGTCGTGCGCGATCCCGATCGCACCGTGGCCGAGGAGCGGCTCGTTCGCCTCGCTGCCGAGGCCCGCACCCGTCTCGGCCCGTCGGCATATGGCGCGGGGGACGACTCGCTCGCGGCCGTGCTCGGACGCGCGCTCGCCTCACGCGGGGCCACCGTCGCCGTCGCTGAGTCGTGTACCGGTGGGCTCGCCGGAGCACTGCTCACCGACGTGCCGGGAGCGTCGACCTGGTTCGCGGGCGGCGTGATCGCGTATGCGAACGAGCGCAAGGTCGCCGACCTCGGCGTGCTGCCGGCTACGCTCGTCGAGCATGGCGCGGTGTCACACGCCTGCGTGCTGGAGATGGCCGCCAGTGTGCGTGCGCGAATCGGCGCGACGTGGGCGGTGGCGATCACCGGCATCGCCGGCCCGGGCGGGGGCAGCGAGGCGAAGCCGGTCGGCACGGTGCATGTCGCCGTCGTCGGCCCCGAAGGGCGCGCGGCCCACAAGCAGTACCTCTTTCCTGGCGTGCGTGAGCAGGTGCGCCGACTCGCCGCGTACTGGGCGATGGCGCTGCTGCTGCGCGAGGTGACGGCATGAGCGAGAACGTGAAGCCCGGTGCCACTCCTGACGTGAAGCCCGGTGCCGCGCCTGACGTGAAGCCCGGTGCCGCGCCTGACGTGAAGCCCGGTGCCGCGCCTGACCTGAAGCCCGGTGCCGCGGCCGACGTGAAGCCCGGTGCCACGCCCGACGCGGTCGCTGATGCGCCGCGCGAACCGAAGCTCGCCGCCGGACTGCGGCTATTTTTCGGCGTGAACCTCGCGCTCGACTCGGCGCAGCGGATTGCCGACGCCACCGACCGTCTGCAAAAGCTCGCCGGCAGTCGCGTGCGCGCCGCGTGGGTGCCCGCGGCGAACCTGCACGTCACGCTGCGCTTCCTCGGCTGGACTCGCGAGGAGGCGGTGCCCGCGTTGCGCGATGCCGTGCGCGAGGGCCTGCGCGGGCGCAAGGCGTTCACCATCTCCACGCGCGGTCTCGGCGCGTTCCCGAGCCTGCTCGCGCCGAAGGTGCTCTGGGTCGGCGTGCAGGATCCGTCGGGTGGACTCGCTCGGCTCGCGCGGGACCTCGAGTCGTGGATGCGCCGCCTCGGCTACCCCGCCGAGAACCGCCCGTTCCATCCGCACGTCACCATCGCCCGCGTCAAAGAAGGACGGGTCGACGAAGGGCAGTCGGGGATAAAAGATGCAGATTTCGGGACTTCGCTGGTCCGAGAGGTTATACTGTACGAAAGTACAGTGACTCCGATAGGTTCGGAGTACCGGGCACTTGCCCGGATTCCCTTGGACGCCCCGCCGTACCGGGCTGAACGTCAGACCCGTGAGGTACTAGAGGGCATACACAGTGAGGAGCCTGGAAATCATGGCGGATCAAAGTCAGCGTGAGAAGGCGATCGAGCTCGCAGTCAGCTCGATCGAGAAGCAGTTCGGCAAGGGTTCGATCATGCGCCTCGGCGCGGATCAGAAGGCGCCCGAGGTGCTGGTGGTCCCCACCGGGTCACTCGGGCTCGACATCGCGCTCGGCTGCGGCGGTCTGCCGCGCGGCCGCATCGTCGAGGTCTATGGCCCGGAGTCATCGGGCAAGACCACGCTCACCCTGCACGCGATCGCCGAGGCGCAAAAGCTCGGTGGCATCTGCGCCTTCATCGATGCCGAGCACGCACTCGACGTCGCTTACGCGCGCAAGCTCGGCGTCAAGACCGACGACCTGCTCGTGTCGCAGCCCGACTGCGGCGAGCAGGCGCTCGAGATCGCCGACATGCTCGTGCGCTCCGGCGCGATCGACATGATCGTCATCGACTCGGTCGCCGCGCTCACGCCCAAGGCCGAGCTCGAAGGCGAGATGGGCGACGCGCACATGGGCCTCCAGGCGCGGCTCATGAGCCAGGCGCTCCGCAAGCTCACCGGCACGATCTCCAAGTCGAACACGATGATCGTCTTCATCAACCAGCTGCGCATGAAGATCGGCGTCGTGTTCGGCAACCCCGAGACCACGACCGGCGGCAACGCGCTCAAGTTCTACGCGTCGGTTCGGCTCGACATCCGCCGCATCGGCGCGCTCAAGGTGAACGAGGTCGTGGTCGGCGCGCGCACGCGGGTGAAGGTGGTCAAGAACAAGCTCGCGCCGCCGTTCCGCGAGGTCGAGTTCGACATCATGTACGGCGTCGGCATCTCGCGTGAGGGCGACGTGCTCGACCTCGCCACCGAGTGCAACGTGCTCGAAAAGAGCGGCGCGTGGTTCTCATTCGCTGGCGAGCGGATCGGGCAGGGGCGCGACAACGCGAAGGAGTACCTGCGCGCGCACCCCGACGTGTACGCCGCGATGGAGCGCAAGGTCCTCGAGCACTACGGCATCGCGCGGAACGGCGCCGTGGTGACGGCG
>SHYZ01000139.1 GCA_009692535.1 Myxococcales bacterium | reverse complement strand
AGCGTCACCTGCGTCCCGGGTAGGCCGACGAGCGGCGCGAAGCCGGCCAGCGACGGCGGCGCAATCACGACGAGCTCGGTCGCCGAGCGCGCCTGCTGCCCGCGGTCATCGACCCAGAGGTGCGCCGCGCCGACCACGCCGGCGGGGAGCGTGACGACCAGCTTGTCGGGCAGCTGCCGGCGGACGATCGGCGCGGGCGTGGAGCCGATGCGCACCGTCGAGGCATCGGTGAAGTTTGCGCCGCTCACGGTGATCTCCGCGCCTGCGAGCGCCGCGGCCGGCGAGAACGAACCGATGACCGGCGGCGCGACGACCTGGAAGGCCTGCGATGACTTTACGCGGGCGCCGGCCGCCTCGACCCAGAGAAAGTCGGTCCCGCTCGCGGCCGGCGGGATCGCGATCGTGAGCTGGCCGGGCGGGCTTCGGCGCACCACGGTGCAGGGGAGCGAGCCGAAGAAGGCGGCGGTCTTGGGGCCGAGGTTTGCGCCGGTGATTGTGACCTGCGTGCCGACGGGGCCGAAGCCGGGCGCGAACGAGGTGATCGCGGGCGGCTGGAGCACGTCGAAGCGGAAGCGCGTCGCCTTGCGCACGCCGTGCGACTCCCACTCGACGAGGCCCGTGGCGGCGTTGGCCGGGATCTGCAGCACGTAGAAGTCGGCGCCGCGCTCGATCACGGCGAGCGAGACCGCGCCGATATAGAAGACGTCGCTGCCGAAGTCACGGCCGCGAACGGTGATGCGGGTGCCGGGCGGCCCGTCGAGCGGCGCGATGCCGGTGACGGTGGAGTAGACGTTGACCTGAAAGGTGAGCGCGGAGGTTGCGCGCCCGCCGCGGGTCTCGACGGCGAACGGCTGGGTCGACGCGCCGGGCGGGATCGCCACCTGAAGCTGCGTGTCACCGACGCGGCCGACGATGCGCAGCGCCTGCGCGCCGAAGACTACACGCGCTTCGGGTGCGAAGCCGGTGCCGGAGAGCGTCACCACCTGGCCGATCGGCCCGGCGGCTGGCGTGAACCCGGCCAGCGTCGGCGGATAGACGACCTCGAACGGGCGCTTGGTCGCGGCGGCGACCTGCCCGCCGCGCACGATCTCGAACGGTCCCGAGGTCACGCCGGCGGGAATCTCGACGATGAGGTGCTCCTCGCCCGCCTCGTGGACACGCAGCGGCTTGCCGGCGAGTTGCACCACGTCGCCGATGCGGAAGTTGGCGCCGAAGAGCTGCACGCGCACGCCAAGGCCGCCCCATGCGGGCGCGAAGCGGGTGAGCTCGGGGGCGAGTACGAGGATGAACGGCTGCGCCGAGGCCGACTGGCCGCGTGGGCCACGGATGACGAACTGCTCACTGGTGCGGGCGCCCTTGGGCACGGTCACGTCGACCCAACCGTCGGCGCTCGCCTCGATCGACACCGGCATCGTGCCGTAGGAGACTTGGTCCTTCGCGCGGGCGGCTGGCGCGCTGTTGTCGGTGAGGTTGGCGCCGAAGATGCGGACGCGCGTGCCGGGACCGCCGGTGGTCGGCGCCAGCGAAGTGATCTGAGGCGCCGGGAGGACGACGAGGAACGGCTTGGTCGCGCGGGCGGTCGCGCCGCCGGGACGGGCGACGGCGAACACGTCGGTCGTGGCGCCGAGCGGGATGGCGACGACGAGCCGATGTGGCCCCTGCTCGAGGATCGGCAGCGCCCTACCGCCGAAAACCACCTGGTCGCCCTGCTGAAATCCCGAGCCCTTGAGCTCGACGCGCGTCCCCGCTGGACCCGACACGGGCGCGAAGCCGCCGATCACCGGATCGACGATGACCATGAACGTGCCGACCAGCGTGTCGGTCGCTGCGCCCGGGTGGCGCACCGTGATCAGGCCGTCAAAGGAGCGCGCGGGGATCGTGATCGTGACCGAGGCTGGCGTGAGCTTGTCGACCGCGACCGGCCGGCCGCCGATGAACACCTTGTCCTGCGGCACGAAGCCGGCGCCGGTGATGGTCACCTTGGTGCCGGCGGGGCCGACTCTCGGCGCGAAGCCCGAGATGGTCAGTGTCTGCACCGGCGCGGGGCGAGTGCGGTGATCGCGCACCACGACCTGCGCGTGTGCGACTGCGGTGACGATTGTAATGAGTGTGACGACGAGCAGCGAATGGATGACAGCACGACCGTGCATGGAAGCCTCCAGGGAGTGGATCGGGTGCCTGCGCGTGAGAGACCGGGTGTCGGGGCGCGATATTCAGCGGCGTCGGCGCCCGGAGGCTACCACGCGTTGTGCGGCGGACGGTGGTGGGCTCAGGGGAGGACGCCGGGGTTGAGCAGGTCGTCGGGGTCGAGCGCGCGCTTGAGCGCGGCGAGGGCAGGGGCGAGGGCGGGCTCGCGCTCGCCGGGCGGAAGGCCGCCGGCAGCGCGGGTGGAGGCCAGCACCGCGGCGCGAGCAGGGCCGGCGGGATCGGCGCGTTCACCGTCGAGCAGGGTGATGAAGACGCAGGCCCCTTCGTCGTCGAAGCGGGACAGATGCGCACGCGCGGTGCGGCCGGCGGCGCGCGCGGCCGAGCGGGCGGCCCGGTGCACGGCGCCGAGGCGAGCCCACGGCGCGAAGAGCACGAGGGCGGGTTGCACTGGTGGCGCGTCGTGGAGCGCGTGGCCGCTGCGGCGACGCCACCAGAGTTCGGCGGGCGCGGCGCCGAGCGGGTCGGCGCCAGCGGCGCGCGCAGCGTCGGCGATGAGCGTGCGGTCGAGCGCTGCGAGCTCGCGTGGACCGGCGGTGGCCACGACGAGGAGCGCGCAGTCGGCGTGCGCCAGCCCGTCGCCAAAGTGCGCGCGCGTCTCGTCCGCGTCATACACGCGCGCTGCGGCCGGGCGCGCCTCCTTATGGAACGCTGCGGCGAGCGCGACGACGGCGTGGTCGACCGAGGCGAAGCGGTGCGCGTCGAACAGGCGCGCCTCGGGGCGCCGACGGAGCCTGAGCACGACCTGGGTGATCACGCCGAGCGTGCCCTCGGTGCCGAGGAAGGCGCGCGCGAGGTCGGGGCCGGTGGCCCGGCGTGGCGCGACGCGGGTGTGGATGGTGCGTCCATCGGCGAGCACGGCGGAGAGTCCGAGCACGGCGTCTTCGAGCGAGCCGTGCCGAGGCGACGACTTGCCGGGCGTGCGCACGGCGAGCAGGCCGCCGAGCGACGAGCGGAGCGCCGCCGGAGGAAAATCGCCGAGGGTGAGCCCGCGCGGCACCAGCAGGTTCTCGAGCGCGATGCCGGTGAGCCCGGCCTGCGCGTGTACCAGCAGCGAGGTCTCGTCGAGGTGCGCGACATGCGCGAGCCGGCCGAGCTCGAGCAGCACGCGGGGCCGGCCGACGGGGAGCGGCGCGGTGCGGCGGCGCGAGCCGGTGCCGAGCGGAACCACGGCGGCCCCAGCGCGGGCCGCAGCGCGGATGACCTCGGCGACCTCGGCCGGCGCGCCGGGCCGCACGACCCACGTCGCCGGGTGGCCGCGCTCGTGCGCGAAGCCGGCGGCGGTCGGGGTCTGCCGCCGAGCGTGCGCCGCGCCGACCGCGGCTGCGAGCATGTCGTCGAGGTCGTCGACTAGCGCGACCATGGTGCCGCCTCCGGGAGCGGGAGGCCCATTTTCCCGGGGTTCATGATCCCGTCGGGATCGAGGCTCGCCTTGAGCGCGTGAAAGACCGCCATCGACTCGCGGTGCTCGTCCGCCATGAAGTCCGCCTTGAGCAGCCCGACGCCGTGGTGGTGCGAGATCGTGCCGCCGGCGCGCGTCGCGGCGGTGAGCGCGTCGTGCCAGAGCGCGTCGTACCGGCGCTCCGCTGCCTCACGGTTCGGTGCGCTCGCTGCGAACGAGAAGTAGATCGAACAGCCGTCCACATACGCGTGGGAAAAATGCGCCATGACGAAGGCGTGACGCGAGATCGCGCGGCGCACCGAGTCGAAGAGGTCGGGCAGGCGCTCCCAGGTCGACGCGACCTCCATCGTGTCGACGAACGCGCCGGCCGTAAAGATGCGCGGCATCTCGTAGGAGACGGCGTAGCGACGCGCGAACCAACGCTCGCCAGGACCGGGGCCAAGGTCGCGAGCGCCGGCGCGGGTGAGCTCGGCGAAGACCAACTCGGCCTCGACGTCGGCGCGCGCGCGGCTGCCTTCGACGCCGATGATCATGAGGCAGCCGCGACCGGCGAGACCGGCGGCGCGATCGGCGAGCAGGTTGACGAGGCGCGGGCGTGAGAGCGCGGCCTCGACCAGCTCGCGCGTGAGTCCACCACCGCTGGCGAGACCGAGGCGAGCGAGCAGCGAGGAGACGAGGTCCTTGGCCGGCCCGGGGCGGCGCGCGGCCCGGCGCGGCGCGGGCGTACCGCCGCCGTCGCCGCCGCCGTCGCCGCCGCCGTCGGAAGCGTCCTTGCGTGCGTGGCGGAGCGCCATCAGCGAGTCGAGCGCGTCGTAGAGCCGCACGACCGCGGGCTGGAGGCCGCGCTGCAGCACGCGGCGAATCGCCTCGGTGCCGGCGGTGAGGTCGTCGACGACGAAGCCGCGCAGGTGGCGCACCTCGGGCGCGGGGCGCACACGGAGGCGCGCGCGCGTGATCACGCCGAGCGTGCCCTCGCTGCCGAGCAGCAGTTGCGTAAAGTCGGGGCCGGCTGCCGCGCGACCGTGGCGCCCGGTCTCGAGCAGGTCGCCCGCGCCGGTGACGCAGGTGAGGCCGAGCGTGACGTCCTCGATCTTGCCGTAGCGGGTCGACATCTGGCCGCCCGAGCGCGTGGCGAGCCAGCCGCCGAGCGTGGAGCAGTAGATCGACGAGGGGAAGTGCCCGAGCGTGAGGCCCTTGCGTGCAAGCTCGCGCTCGAGGTGCTCGCCGTTGATGCCGGCCTCGGCCTCACAGACCAGCGCGTCGCGATCGATCGAGAGCACGCGGTCCATGCGTTTGAGGTCGATCGTGATTCCGCCGTGGAGCGGCACCGCGCCGCCGCAGACGCCCGAGCCGGCGCCGTACGGCACCACCGGCGCGCCGAGTCGGCGGGCGAGCCGGACAATCTGCACGACCTCGTCGGTGGTCTCGGGCCAGACCACCACGTCGGGCGGGTGCGCGGGCGGTCCGCCGTCGACCGCCGCGAGCAGCGCGCGTGGCCACATGTCGCGGGCGTAGGTCGCGAGGTCGGCCGCGCGGACCGACACGCGCGCAGGCCCGAGCAGCGCGACGAGCGCATGCTCGACAGCGTCGGCTCGCGGGCCCGGCATCTCGCGGCTTATAGCATGCGGACCGGCGTGGCTTGCCGGTCCACGCGGTGCGCCGAGTTGCCACGCGCGTGGGCCGCCGATCATCGCGTGCTATAGCTCGCGAATGACCGCCGACGCTGCGTTGCACGTTCGCCTCGTAGGGCTCGATGAAATCCGCCGAGTCGCCGTGCTCGGCGCCGGCACGATGGGGCACGGCATCGCGCAGGTCGCGGCGCAGGCCGGCTGGGCGGTCACGCTCTACGACCTCGCCGCCGCGCCGGTCGAGCGCGGGCTCGCGCGCGTGCGCGAGAACCTCGACAAGGGCGTCGAGAAAGGCAAGCTCGGCGCCGACGCGCGTGACGCGGCGCTCGCGCGCCTTGCCGGGACGACGCTGCTCGCCGAGGCGGTCGCGGAGGCCGACCTCGTGATCGAGGCGGTGCCCGAGGTGCTCGAGCTCAAGCGTTCCATGTTTGCCGCAGTCGCGGCGGTAGCGCCGGCGCGCGCGCTCTTCGCGTCCAACACCAGCTCGCTCTCGATCAATGCGATCGCCCGCGCCACCGAGCGCCCCGAGCGCCTCGTCGGCATGCACTTTTTCAACCCGGTGCACCTCATGAAGCTCGTCGAGGTCGTGCGCCACGCCGACGCCGCCGACGAAGCGGTGGAACTCGCGCGGGCGATCGTGCTGCGCCTCGGCAAGGAGCCGATCGTCGCGCGCGACGTGCCCGGCTTCGCGTCGAGCCGCCTCGGGATCGCGCTCGGGCTCGAGGCGATCCGCATGGTCGAGGCTGGCGTCGCGAGCGCACGCGACATCGACACCGCGATGAAGCTCGGCTACGGCCACCCGATGGGCCCGCTCGAGCTGACCGACCTCGTCGGGCTCGACGTGCGTCTCGCGATCGCCGAGTACCTCGAGCGTGAGCTCGGCCCGTCGTTCCATCCACCCGAGTTGCTCCGCGCGCGCGTGCGCGAAGGGAAGCTCGGCAAAAAGTCGGGCGAGGGTTTTTACCGCTGGGACACCGGCAAGCCGGTCGGGTAGGCCGCTACCCGCCGAGGTGGCGGCGCGAAGCCGCGACGGTCGCGCGGTAGTCGGCGAGGTGGCGCGTGGCCTCGGCTTCGGACCAGCCGAGGCGTGCGCGCATCCGGTCGGCGATGCGGGGCGCGACGGCGAGGCCCTGATCTCTGCCACGCAGGCAGAGCGGGATGCGTCGGCAGAGCAGATCCTCGACGGTGCGCGCGAGGTCGTGCTCGACGGCGTGGTCGACCTCGGCCCATAGATAGGGAAGCTCGGCGTCGATGCGCTCGCCCAATGCGGGCTCGGCGGCGATGCGGCGCGTGACGAGCTCGGCGCGCACGCCGTAGGTCTGCGAGAGGTGCTCGGCGACGCGCGGCGCGAACCCGCCCTCGCTCTCGAGCCGCGCGGCGATCGCGCGCACGCCGGCTTGCCCGGTGGGCTCGAGGCCGAACGCGCCGGGCAGCGGGCGGTGCTTGGTGCGGCAGGGGCGCAGCTCGCGCCCCTCGAGTGCGGCGTCGGAGCGGTCGGAGAGCCACTCGAGCGCGCGGTCGGTTGCCTCGCGTGCCATGCGGCGGTAGGTGGTGAGCTTGCCGCCGGCGATCACGATCACGCCGTCGTCGTGAACGTGCACCTCGTGCTCGCGGCTGGTCGCGCCCGCCTCCTGCACCTCTGCCGGCGCGATCAGTGGCCGCAGCCCGGCCCAGGTCGCGAGTACCGCGCTGGCGTCGAGGCGCGCTTCGGGAAAGAACTCGTTCACCGACGCGCAGAGGTAGGCGACGTCAGCGGCATCGGCGACGACGTCGTCGGGCGAGCCGTCATAGAACGTGTCGGTGGTGCCGACCACCGTGCGCTCCTGCCACGGGATGCAGAAGGTCACCCGCTGGTCGCGCGTCATCATCGTGACCGCGCGCGTGACCGGTAGGCGGGCGTGGTCGACGACGATATGCACGCCCTTGGTCGGGCGGAGCAGGCGGCGCGTCGGCGGGGTGGTCGTCACCTGGCCGACCAGCTCATCGGTCCACGGCCCGGCCGCGATGATCGCCGCGTTGGCCGCGAGCTCGCGCTCTGCGCCTGAGAACTCGTCGCGCACGCGCACGCCGGCCACCCGCCCGCGCTCGTCGCGCGCGAGGCCGACCACGCGGGTGTAGCTCATGACGTCGGCGCCGAGCGCGCGCGCGTCGAGCACGTTCTCGAGCACCAGCCGCGCGTCGTCGGTGAGGCAGTCGTAGTACTCGATCGCGCCGGCGAGGTCGGCGGCCGAGAGCGCGGGCTCGAGCCGCTGGACCTTGCGCCGCCCGTAGGTGCGGTGGAGCTTCGGGCTGCGAAACATCGCGAGCGCGTCGTAGATCCAGAGCCCCATGTCGACGGTGGCGAGCGTGCGGCGCGAGTGCTTGTAGATCGGGAACAGGAACGGCAGCGGGCGCACGAGGTGCGGCGCGCGGCGCATCTGCACGGCGCGCTCGTTGGTCCCCTCGAAGACCAGCCGGAGCTTGCCCTGCTCAAGGTAGCGCAGGCCGCCATGCACGAGCTTGGACGACTTGGACGACGTGCCCGAGCCGAAGTCGCGCTTTTCGACCAGCGCGACGCGCAGCCCGCGGTGCGCTGCGTCGCGCGCGATGCCGGCGCCAGTGATCCCGCCGCCGCAGACCACCAGATCGTAGCGCTCGGCCATGCGGGCTAGGACTTGGCGAGGACTTCGGGCTTGACCAGAATCCCGAGCTCGTCGAGCTGCCGCGTCGCGACCGACGACGGCGCGTCGGTCATGAGGTCGGTGCCTTTTTGCGTCTTCGGGAACGCAATCACATCGCGCAGCGAGTTGGCGCCGCAGAGCAGCATCGCGAGCCGGTCGAGCCCGAACGCGATCCCGCCGTGCGGCGGCGGTCCGTAGCGGAACGCCTCGAGCAGGAAGCCGAACTTTCTCTGCACCTCCTCGTCGGAGAGCCCGAGCGCGTGGAACAGCCGCGCCTGCACCTCGGGCTGATGGATCCGAATGCTGCCGCCGCCGATCTCGTTGCCGTTCAGCACGCAGTCGTAGGCACGCGCCTTACAGCGCGCCGGATCGCTCTCGAGGTGCGGCAGATCCTCGAGCCGCGGCGAGGTGAACGGGTGGTGCGCAGCGGCGAACGAGCCGTCGTCCGCCTGCTCGAAGAGCGGCATGTCGACCAGCCAGAGGAAGCGCCACCCCTCGCGCACGAGGCCGAGCTTCTGCCCGAGGTGCAGGCGGAGCGCACCGAGCGCGGCGTTGACGACCTTGGCGCGGTCGGCGACGAACAGCAGCACGTCGCCCGGCACCGCGCCGGTCTGCTCGTTCATCGCGGTGCGCGCGTCGTCGGTGAGCACCTTGGCGAACGGCGCCTGCCACGCGCCGCCCTCGAGCACGCGCGCGAACGCGACCCCCCGGGCGCCATACGGCATGGCGTACTCGGTTAGCCCGTCGAGCACCGAGCGGGAGAGCTTGTCGCCGGGCGCCGGGATGCGCAGCGCCTTCACGATGCCGCCGGCCGCGACCGCCTGCTCAAAGATCTTGAAGCCCGAGGCGCGCGCCGCGTCGGTGATCTCGGCGAGCTCGAGGTCGATGCGCAGGTCCGGCTTGTCCGAGCCGAAGCGCCGCATCGCCTCGTCGTGGCTCATGCGCAGGAACGGTCGCGGCAGCTCCACGCTGAGCACGCCGCGCCAAATCTCGGCCAGCATCCCCTCCATGCAGCCCTGCACGTCCTCCTCGGTGACGAACGACATCTCGACGTCGATCTGGGTGAATTCGGGCTGCCGGTCGAGCCGCAAATCCTCGTCGCGGAAGCAGCGCGTGATCTGAAAGTAGCGCTCCATCCCCGCGACCATGAAGAGCTGCTTGAAGATCTGCGGCGACTCGGCGAGCGCGTAAAAGCTCCCCTGATTTTGCCGCGACGGCACCAGGAAATTGCGCGCGCCGCCGGGCGTGTACTTCACGAGGCACGGCGTCTCGAGCTCGAGGAAGCCCTGCCCGTGGAGGAAGCTGCGCGTGAGCTGCGACGCCTTCGAGCGGACGATGAAGTTCTTTTGCAGCGCCGGGCGGCGCAGGTCGAGGTAGCGGTACTTGAGCCGCAGCGCCTCGTTGGTGTCGAGGTCGTCGGTGATCTGAAACGGCGGCGTCTCGGCGCGCGAGAAGACCTCGAGCCGCGTGGCGTTGATCTCGATCGCGCCGGTCGGGAGCTTGGGGTTCACGTTGCCGCCGCGCGAGGCGACCACGCCCTCGACGCCGATGCAGAACTCGCCACGGAGCTCGCCGGCCAGCGCGTGCGCCGCGGCGTCCACGTCGGGGCTGAACATGATCTGCGTTTGCCCCTCGCGGTCGCGCAGGTCGATGAACACGCAGCCGCCATGGTCGCGCCGGCTCTGCACCCAGCCGCAGAGCACGACCGAGCGGCCGACGTCGGTGACGCGCAGCGCGCCGGCGGAGTGGGTCTTCTTGCGCTCGGAGAGGAACGACATGCCGCGCATCCTAGCGGGCGAGCGCAGGCAGTCAACCGCGTGCTCAGGGACGCGAGCAACTTGACATGAGCGGGAGTGGCCGACTAACGTCGCCCATCAGCATGCGGATTCTGCGCGTTATCTGTCTTGTCCTCGCCGCCACGCTGGTGGCGCCCGGCGCGATCGCCGAGGCCAAGCAGAGCCGTGCGCAGTCGACGGCCAAGGCTGGCAAGGCCGCCAAGGCCGGCAAAGCGAAGCCGCGCGCGCGGGCCGCCCGCATGATTTGCAAGGGGACCGGGAAGAACCGCAAGTGCCGCAAGGCGCAGCGCGGGTTCGCCGGGCACACGCCGCCCAAGTCGTCGCTGCGGACCGTGGCGCTCGCGCGTCCGTCGGGCCGCGTGCACCTCAAGGATCAGTTCTCCCGCGAGGTCGACGTCAACATCTACCGCGCCAACGGCTCGCTCGATCAGGCCGCGCTCGCGAGCCTCGACCAGCTCTGGCAGTGCCGGCGCACCCACGAGGTCCGTGCGGTCGACCCGCGGCTCTTCGAGACGCTCTCGACGATCCAGGACCACTTCGGCAAGCCGATCACGATCCTCTCGGGCTTCCGCTACCAGGAGAACGAGGGCAGCCGACACTTCCACGCGTCGGCGATGGACATCACCGTGGAGGGCGTGCCGTACCGCGCGCTCTACGCGTACGTGGCCACGCTCGACGGCGGCAACATGGGCATCGGGCAGTACCCGCACTCCGGGTTCGTGCACATCGACTTCCGTGCGCCGGGCGAGGGGAGCTACCGCTGGACCGACTGGGGCGGTCGCGGGGCTCGCAAGGCAGCGCGCGGCCGGCGGCCAAACGGCGCCTGGTCCCGCCTGTCGACGCCGCGCTCGTAGCGGGCGGGGCTCGCGTCGCTTGCACGCGGGGCGGCGCCGGTGACGAGCTGCCTTGGACCGCACGCGAGCGCCAAGCCGGGTCAAGCGGCGGTCATGA
>SHYZ01000138.1 GCA_009692535.1 Myxococcales bacterium | reverse complement strand
CGCTCCTCGCGCTCGCCTCGCTGGCCGCTTGCGCCACCGCGCCGCGCCCGCTCTACCTCGCTGCGCCCGCCTCGGCAGGCGAGCTCGACTTTCGCCCCGCCGAGGCCGCGGCCGACCGCTACGGTCAGCTCACGCCCGCCGTCGAGGACTCGGCGCTCGGCAACGCGCTCGCCGACGCGGTCCTTGGCGCGACCGCCGGACTCGGCATGCTGCAGCCGCTCCGGGACGGTCGCCTCGATTATCTCGCGCGTGACCTCGCCGGAATCGTGGCGCTCGGCGTGCAACCGCCCTTCGCCGCCGTCGAGCTCGCGCAGGCGCATCACGGGATCGCCGAGCCGACGCTGCGGCTGATCAGCGTGCGGGCGGATCCGGCGCGGCCCGAGCTCGCCGCCGCGGCAGCCAGTGTCAGGCTCGACGAGCTGCTCGCCGCTGCACAGCCCGCGCGTTTTGGTGTCGGCATGACGCAGACGGAGGACGGTGTCGCCTACGCGGTGCTCGCGCTGCTCGAGAGCGCGGTCGACCTCGCGCCGCTGCCGCGCAGACTCCCCGCCAGGGAACGCACGCTGCTGCGCGCCACGTTGCGGCCGCCGTACCACTCGCCGGTGTTGGCGGTGACCCGCGGTGATGGCCAGGTGGAACGCACGCCGCTGGTGGCGACTGCGGGCGCGATCGCTGCCGAGCTCGTCTGCGGCGCAGCGCCGGAGCGGCAGCAGGTGGAGCTGCTCGCCGACGGGCCGCGCGGGCTCACGGTGTTGGCGAACTTTCCCGTCTTCTGCGCCGAGGAGCCGCCGCGCTCGGTGCGGATCTCACTCGCGCCTCCGACGTACGAGAACGACACCGTCGCGGCGGAGCAGCGCCTGCTGGTGCTCGCAAACCTCGAGCGCGCCCGCGCCGGGCGGCCCGCGTTGCGGCAGGACGCACGCGCTGCGACGATCGCGCGGCTGCACTCGGTGGAGATGGAGCAGGGGGGCTGGGTCGCGCACGACTCGCCGATTACGGGAAATCCCGCCGACCGTGCGAGGGCCGGCGGCGTCCGCACGCCACTCGTGCTCGAGAACGTCGCGCGCGCAACGTCGTCGGACGAGGTCCACGCCGCGCTGCTGGGCAGCCCGGGGCACCGCGGCAACCTGCTCTCCGCCGACGCCACGCACGTGGGGATCGGTGTCGTGCTCGGCGATGGCGCGCTGTACGTCACGCAGCTCTTCTTCCGCGTGCCTCCGCTGCTCGAGCTTTCGCGCGCACGGGCGGACGCGGCCGCCGCGCTCGCCCGTGCGCGGGTGGTGGCGGGTGGGCCGGCGCTCGTGCGCGAGGCCGCGCTGGATGCACTGGCGCAGCGGGCTGCCGTCGAGCTCGCCGACCGCCCCGACGCGCGCGCGGCAGTCATGTTGCGCGTGCGGCACGCCCTCGAGGACCCGGCGCGCGGGCTGCGGCACGCCGTGACGGTCGTGACCGTCGTCGGCGATGTTGCCGACGTGCCCGCCACCGCGCGCGCCGCCGCCGCGGACTTTCGTCTGCTCGGCATCGGGCTCGCGCAAGGGGACGATCCCGACCTCGGCCCGAACGCGATCTTCGTCGTGCTCGTGTTGGCGCGCTGAGGTCGGCTTGCCGTCACGCCGTCCGTGGCGATGGAATCGTGCGCAAGGGTCGTGCTAAGACCCGACGCTGCGCCGGCGTGGTCCGCGGCAAGGAGCAGATGATGTCGACTCTCGGAGTGATCGGCGGCAGTGGTCTCTACCAGCTCGACGGCCTTACCAACGTCGAAGAGATCGCGCTCGACACGCCGTTCGGCGCGCCGTCGGATCGCTACATCGTCGGTCGACTCGGCGACGTGCGCATGGTCTTCCTGCCGCGCCACGGCCGCGGCCACCGCGTGTTGCCGCACGAGATCAATTTCCGCGCGAACCTCCACGGCATGAAGCAGCTCGGTGTCGAGCGCGTCGTCGCCGTCTCGGCGGTCGGCTCGATGCAGCCGGAGATTCGTCCCGGCGATCTCGTCGTCGTCGACCAGTTCATCGACCACACGCGCCGCCGCGTGGCGACGTTCTTTGGCGACGGCGTCGCCGGGCACGTCCCGTTCGGCGATCCGGTCTGCGCCGACCTGCGTGCCTCGGTCCTCGCCGCGGCGCGCGGCGCGGTGACCGGCGACACGCGCGCACACGACGGCGGCACCTACCTCGTAATCGACGGCCCGCAGTTTTCCACACGCGCCGAGTCGCTGCTCTACCGTTCATGGGGCGTGTCGGTGATCGGCATGACCTGCATGCCCGAGGCGAAGCTCGCGCGCGAGGCCGAGCTCTGCTACTCGACGCTGGCGCTCTCGACCGACTACGACTGCTGGCACGAGTCGGAGGAGGACGTCACCGCAGCCGCTGTGATGGCCATGATGCAGAAGAACGTCGTGACCGCGCGCGAAGTGCTGCGCCGTGTGGCGCTCGCGCCCGCGCAACCGCGCACCTGCCCGTGCACCACCGCTGCCGCGCACGCGATCATGACCGACGCTGCGACCATCCCCGCCGAGACCCGCGCTCGGCTCGACCTCCTCGTCGGCAAATACCTTCGGACCCCCGCATGAGCCACGCCCCATTCGATCTCGTCGTCGTCGGTTCCGTCGCACTCGACGATCTCGACGGTCCTTTCGGCCCGCGCCCCGACCTGCTCGGTGGCAGCGCGTCGTACTTCTCCACCGCAGCGTCGTATCTCGCACCGCGCCCGGTGCGGCTCGTCGCGGTTGTCGGCGAGGATTTCCCCGAGGAGCACGTCGCGTTTCTCGATGAACGCGGCGTCAACCTCGCCGGGCTCGAGCGCGCGCCGGGCAAGACCTTCCGCTGGAAGGGGCGCTACTCCGACGACCTCGCCAGCCGCACCACGCTCGACACGCAGCTCGGCGTGTTTGCCGGCTTCACGCCGCGGCTGCCCGATGCGTGGCGCGACTCCGAGTTGGTCTTCCTCGGCAACATCGAGCCAGGACTGCAGCGCGCGGTGGTGGAGCAAATGCATCGCCCGCGCCTCGTCGCTTGCGACACGATGAACTTCTGGATCGAGGGCAAGCCTGAGAGCGTGCGGCAGACGCTCGCCAAGGTCGACCTCCTCGTCATCAACGACGAGGAGGCACGCTTGCTCTCCGGTGAGCACAACCTAGTCAAGGCGGCCGCAGCGGTTCGGCGGCTCGGTCCGCATGGCGTGGTGGTCAAGCGCGGCGACTCGGGCGCACTGCTCTTTCACGAAGCGGGCATCTTCGCCGCGCCGGCGTTCCCGCTCGAGGACGTGGTCGATCCGACCGGCGCGGGTGACTCGTTCGCCGGTGGCTTCATGGGCTACCTTGCGCGTGCCGGCGAGCTGTCCCCATCGACGCTTCGCTGCGCGATGATCTACGGCAGCGTGATGGCGTCGTTCTGCGTCGAAGCGCTCTCGCTCGGACGTCTCGGCCGGCTAACCCTCGCTGAGATCACCGCGCGCTACCGCGCCTTTCACGAGCTCACGCACTTCGAGAACGTCTCGCTCTAGCGGCGTGCCGCGTCGTGGTTGATCGTCGTTAGTCAACGACGAGGCAGTCGGCGATGTGCAGGATCAGGTACTCAAGCACACGCTCCTGCGGCGAGAGCGGCTCGCCGAGCGCGCAGTAGCTCGGAAAGTTCCCCAGCCCAAAGTCGTCGCGGCCACGCGTGTGGTAGCTCGAATAGAGCACGCGGCCACAGTCGAGGTGGTCGAACGTCGTCGTAAGCGGCAGCTCGCCCATCAGGCCGTCGCCCGACACGGTGCCGGTGATCCAAACCTTGGCGGTCTCCAGCAACATCGGCACCGCGTACTGCATCACCCAGCCGTTGAGGAAGTGCTCGATGTAGACGCGCCCGTCCGCACCGATGACGTCGGTGCCGGTGCGGCGCTCGACCGCCTCGAGCCACTCACGCAGGCCCGGGTCATGCACAGTGCCGCGCGTGGTGATGCCGTCGTCGCCGACCGCGGCGCTGTTGGCGGTCTCGGGCGACATGTCGCTCATCCCGGGGCCGAAATCGATGAACGGCGCGAACGCGTCGATCTGCTCGACGAAATCGTACGACCAGTCGGTCACGTAGAGCCGTCCGCCGGCGGCGACATAGTCGAGGATGTTTCCCCGCACGACCGGATCGGTTAGCAGCATCTCGTGCGTGTTGTCGGCGCAGTTGATGAAGATGACGTTGTATCCGCGCATGGCCGCCGGATCGCGCAGCAGCGTGTCGAAGCCGGGCAGCGGTGAGCTGCCGAGCCGCGCGCCGGCATAGAGGTCGAACGCGCTCGGGTCGAGTCCGAGCTTGAGCAGCACGCACTCCATCGCGTCGTAGTCGCCGGTGGCGACGGCGATGCGCGGCACGCGATCGAACTGGCCGTCGTCCTTGGGCGGGAGGCGAAAGTGCTCGACCGGCGCGGTGTTCGGCAGGCACCAGTTCGCGACTGGCACCTGCGCGACGCGACGGAAGCGCCCCTTTTGCGACACGATCGTGACGGTGTCGCCCGGGAGCGCCGTCTCGTCGGCCGGCAGCGGTCCAAGCACGAAGCTGCCGTCGGGGAGCGTGACCGTGGAGACGATCGCGTCGGCGGTGATCTGGTTGCAGACCTCGCACGCGACCTCAGCGGGGAAGTCTCGGACCTCGAGCGGGACGTAGACCAAGGCGCCAGGGACCGGGTCGATGCCGTTCGGCGCGGTCACGACGCCGGAGAGGGTCGTCTGCGTGCCGATCGGGCAGCCGTTGAAGCAGGTCGCGCCCATGCACTCGGTGTTCGCGTCGGGCCCGGGCGGGATCACCGGCTCAGCGTCGGGCGGCAGCGCCAGCGTCGGCCCGCACGCCGCGACCAGCAGCGCGAACATGAAGCAGAGATTGGGCTGCGGTGAGCGCTGCAAGACGGGCCGATTGTACCCTGTGTTCCCGCAGGCGTGCGCAGGGCTGCCGCGTGCCTGAAAGGTGCCCGCAGGACTCGCCTCGCTAGACTTGCCCGATGGTAGCCGTTGCGGGCGGTGCACGCGGGCGCGGGAGACGCGCGTGAGCCGCGCGTGAGCCGTGCGCGCTTCGCCGAGATTTTCCGCTCGCGCCGCATGGCGGTGTTGTTCGCGCTCGGCTTCTCGTCGGGACTGCCGCTGCTCCTGAGCGGCCAGACGCTCAGCGCCTGGATGACCGCCGAGGGCCTCAGCCTGAAGACGATCGCCGTCTTCTCGCTGGTCGCGCTGCCGTACACGTTCAAGTTCCTCTGGGCGCCCCTGCTCGATCGCTATCGGCTCCCGTTCCTCGGGCGACGGCGCGGCTTCCTGGTCGTCTTCCAAATCGGCCTGATCGCTGCGATCGCCGCCATGGGCAGCCTCTCGCCCAGCTCGACCGCGACCTGGGAGCTCGCGGTGTTGGTGGGAGACACGCTGCTCACGACCGGGCCGTTCTCGTCGCTCACCGCGCTCGCCTGCTGCGCCGTGCTCGTTGCGTTCCTCTCGGCGAGCCAGGACATCGTGGTCGACGCCTACAACACCGACCTCCTGCGCCCCGACGAGCGCGCTGCCGGATCGGCGGTCTATGTGCTCGGCTACCGCGTCGCGATGCTCGTCACCGGCACGCTCGCGCTGATCCTCGCCGACCACCTGCCGTGGCGCGCAATCTTCCTCACGCTCGCCGCGCTGATGCTGGTCGGCGTCGCCGCCACGCTCGTCGCCGAGGAGCCCGAGTGCGCCGCCCCGCCGCGCTCGCTCGCCGCCGCGGTGGCGCGCCCGTTCGCCGCGCTCTTCTCCCGTCGGCGGATCGTCGTGATGCTGCTCTTCGTGGTGCTCTACAAGTTCGGCGATCAGCTCGCCAGCACGCTGACGATGCCGTTCTACAAGCGCGAGCTCGGCTTCACGTTCACCGAGATCGCCACGCTCAACAAGCTGCTCGGCTTTACCGGCACACTCGTCGGTGGCCTCTCCGCCGGTCTCCTCGTCGCCCGCTTCGGCGTGCGCCGGATGCTCCTCCTCTTCGGTGCGCTGCAGGCGGCCACGAATCTCCTCTACGTGCTGCTGGCCGTCGTCGGCAAATCGTACGCCATGCTCGCCGCCGCGGTCTTCACCGACAACCTCGCCAACGCCATGGGCACCGCCGCGTTCGTCGCCCTCCTGATGTCGCTCTGCGACACCGGCGTTAGCGCGACCCAGTACGCACTCCTCACCAGCCTCTCCTCACTCGGCGGCCGCGCCTTCGGCTGGATCGGCGCCGACCTTGTCGCCTGGGGCGGCTATCCGTTCTTCTTCGCCGCCACCGCGGCAATCGCGATCCCGGCGCTCCTGCTGGTGCCGCTGCTGCCGCTCGATCGCTCGACGGAACCCGTCGGCTCGCCCGTCCTCGCGCCGGACGGGTAGCGCGCGACGTCGTACGCCGTCACGAGGACATCGAGTCGAGGAACTCGCGGTTCGTGTCGGTGCTCCCGAGCCGGTCGCGCAGAAATACCATCGCGTCGCTGGCGCCAAGCGGGTGGAGCAGCTGCCGAAGGATCCAGATCCGATGCATCGCGGCCTCCGGCGTCAGGAGCTCCTCGTTGCGGGTCCCAGACTTGTTGAGGTCGATGCAGGGGAAGATCCGCTGCTCGACCAGCTTGCGGTCGAGGTGGAGCTCCGAGTTTCCGGTCCCCTTGAACTCCTCGAAGATCACCTCGTCCTTGCGCGATCCGGTGTCGACCTGCAGCGTGGCGATGAGCGTCAGCGAGCCGCCCTGCTCGAGATTTCGCGCCGCGCCGAAGTACCGCTTCGGCTTGTGCAGCGCGTTTGCGTCAACGCCGCCGGGGGACCCCTTGCCCGACGCCGGCACGACGGTGGCCCACGCGCGTGCGAGCCGCGTGATGGAGTCGAGCAGGATCACCACGTCCTTCTTCTGTTCGGCGAGCCGCTTCGCCTTCTCGAGCACCAGCTCAGCCAGCTCCACATGACGCGAGGCCGGCTCGTCGAAGGTGGTGCCGACGACCTCGCCGCGCACCGCGCGTTGCATGTTGATGACCTCTTCGGGGCGCTCGTCGATGAGGAGCACGATGAGCACCGCCTCCGGGTGGTTCTGCTCGATCGCGCGCGCGATCTCCTGGAGCAGCACGGTCTGGCCGGCGCGTGGCGGCGAGACGATGAGGCAGCGCTGCCCCTTGCCGATCGGGCAGAGCAGATCGATGACCCGCGTCGACAAGTTTTTGGCGCCGTGCTCGAGCGTGAGCCGTCGGTTGGGGTGGATCGGCGTGAGGTTGTCGAACAGCGTCTTGTCGCGGCGCGCCTCAGGGCTCCCGTGGTTGATGCGGTCGACCTTGAGCAGCGCGAAGTAGCGCTCGCCCTCCTTGGGGGGACGGAGCTGCCCGCTGACCGTGTCGCCCGTGCGGAGGCCGAAGCGCTTCACCTGCGACTGCGAGACGAAGATGTCGTCGGGGCCGGGGCGGTAGTGGTAGTCGGGCGCGCGCAGGAAGCCGGAGCCGTCAGGCAAGAGCTCAAGCACGCCGTCGGCGCATAGCTCCCCCTTCGGGCCGGCGCCCGCGCTCATCAGCGCGAAGATCAGCTCCGGCTTGCGCATCGTGGACGCGCCCTCGATCCGGTAGTCGTGCGCGAGTTGCGTAAGCGCCTCTATCGATTGCCGCTTCACGTCGGCCCTTTCGCCACCAGCAGTGGCGCTAACGCGAGACCTAACGCGAGACCTAACGCGAGATCTAACGCGAGATCTAACGCGAGATCGTCGGGATCTGCGGGAAGAAGAGCGAGACGCCGACGCCGAAGAAGAGGTGGCTCAGGAAGCGCTGGTCTGCGTCGCTGACCTTGCGGTCGCCGTCGAAATCGAGGCCGCTCGGGTTGTCGTTGAACATGTAGTTGCGGAAGTAGAGGTCGAGCGCGACCCACTTGTTGATGTAGCCGTGGAGTCCCGCGCCGACGTTGATGCCGGCGTTCAGGCCGGCGTTGTGCGGACAGTCGTTGCGCGGATCGGTGAAGCGCGGCATCCCGACAGCGTCGAGCCCGTCGGGCTCCGTGCAGTCGTCGCCATCCTCAAAGCTGTTCTGCGTCTTCGCGATGGCGAGTCCACCCGAGAGGTAGGCGTCAAAGTTGATGAACGCCTTGCCGAACAGCGCCATCTTCCCGAACCACGGCGTCAGCGTCAGGTGGAGGCTGCCGTGGAGCGGCATGGTGTTGAGGTGGTCGTCGAACTGCGCCTTCGACGGCGTCGGGTCGCCTGTAGTGGAGGTGTCGGGCAGCGACTCGCGAATCTGCTCGGTGAGCAGGGTGTCGACGCCGGTGCCAAAGAACATGAGGCCGCCGATCGAGAGCTTGTCGGTCAGGTGGTACTCGGCCTTGAAGCCGCCGGTGACGGCGTGCTTGTAGTCGGCCTGCACCGTCATCTCAAAGGTGGGCGCGAATTCGAGCCGACCGAGCCGCAGCTCCTGCTTGTGTCGGACCGGCAGCTGACCGTAGAGCGGACCCTTGCGCGCGTGCGCGATGGCCGGCGCGAGCAGCAGCGCAAGCGCTGCAGCGACGAGAGTGGTGCGGAGGGCAGTTCGGACCGCCGTTCTTACGGCAGTTCGGGCGGCGGCAGCGCCGGACGTTCCGAGCGGAGTTCCCAGGGTGGGCATGAGCATGGCCTCGGCGAGCGGCTAGCGGAACGTCGTGTATCGGAAGGAGGTGGGGAACCAGAAGCTGAGCCCAACCTGGAACATGATGTGGTTCACCAGCTGGCCGTTGGACGCAGCCATCGCCTGCTCGAGCGTCTCGTTCGGATCCTCGCCACGCGTCACCGACTCGTACTTGTCGTTGAAGATGTAGTCGCGGAACGAGAGGTTGAGCGTCATGAACTTGGTGAGGAAGACGCGCATGCTAAAGCCGAGGTTCGGCGTGATCAGCGTGTTGTCCCACGACTGGTTCGCGGGGTCGCGCGGGATGACGCGTGACTTGGTGACGCCGATGCCGAGCGTGAACATGCCCTCGAGGTGAACGATGTTCTTGAACATCGCGAACTTTGCGTACATCGGGACGTAGTGGAAGTTGAGCGCGCCGCCGTAGAGGTACTCGTTGAGCGTCGGCAGGCGACGGTCCTGCCGCGCCACGAGGTCGAAGGTCTCGAGGGTGTTCTTCGAGAAGTACTGCCCCTCGCCACCGACGGCGAGCACGTCGGTGAGCCAGTAGCTCGCCTGCGCGGTGAGCGCGAAGTGGCGGATCATGTTGTCGTTGAGCGTGAGGCCGGTGTACGGCGCCAGCTCGATGCGGTTCATCTTGAGGAACGGCTTGCGGATGACGACGACGATGTCCTTCCACGAGTCGCGCGCGTCACCAACGGCGGCTTCCTTCTCCTTCGCGCTGCCCCCTGCCTTGGGTTGCGGCGTCGCGGCCTCGGGCTCGGCGGCGGCAGAGTCGATCTCACCGCTTGGATCAGCAGCGGTGCCGAGCTCGCCGGTGGGAGCCGCCTCCGGCTCGCCCATGTCGATCTCGGGCTCGGCTTCCTGGGCCTGAGCCTGAGTCGTCATGCCGAACAGAAGAGTGAGGAGGATGCAGAGTGCGAAGCGGGAGACCGTTCTCATGTCGGGGCGGCTCCGTAGCGAAAAGACATGGTAAATCAATCGGTTAGAGTGAATCCTGAAGAGCGGGCGCAATATAACACGCGAATTTTTCACGGAGCAAGTGCTTTCGATCCGGGCACATGCAGGACCGCGCCGAAGCCGCGCCGACCTCACGCCGCCGTCACGCCGAAGCCGACTCCGCGCCGCGGTCGTAGAGCGCGCTTACGAAGTCGGTCGCGTCGAACTCGCGGAGGTCGTCGACCTTTTCGCCCACACCGATGTAGCGCACCGGCAGCTTGAGCTCGTCGCAGATGCTGAGGATGACGCCGCCCTTTGCCGTGCCGTCGAGCTTGGTGAGCACGATGCCGGAGACGGCGAGCGCCTCCTGAAAAATGCGCGCTTGCGCAATTGCGTTCTGGCCGTTGGTCGAGTCGAGCACGAGGAACGTCTCGTGCGGCGCGCCGGCGAGCGCTTTGCCGACCACGCGACGCACCTTGCGCAGCTCGTCCATGAGGTCGGCCTTGGTGTGGAGTCGGCCTGCGGTGTCGGCGAGGACGATGTCGTAGCCCTCCGCGGCGCCGCGTTGTACGGCCTCGAAGATCACCGACGATGGGTCGCAGCCCGCTTTTCCTTTAACAACGGGGCAGCCGGTGCGCTCGCCCCAGATCTCGAGCTGCTCGGTCGCGGCGGCGCGAAACGTGTCGCCGGCAGCGAGCAGCACGCGCTTGCCCGCGCCGACGTAGCGCGCGGCCAGCTTGCCGATGGTGGTGGTCTTGCCGGCGCCGTTGACGCCGATCGTGAGGATCACGAGCGGACGCGCGCGGTCGAGATCGAGCGGCGGCGCGCCGACCTCGAGGATCGCCACGGACTGGGCGCGAATGCTGGACCAGAGCGCGTCCTCATCGGTGAGCGCGGCGTGTGAGAGGTCGCGCTTTACGCCGGCAAAGAGGCGCTGCGAGGTGGTGACGCCGATGTCGGCAGTGAGGAGCACCTCCTCGAGTCGCTCGAAGGTGGCGGCGTCGAGTTCCTTCTTGCCGCCGAGGAGATCGCTCAACCGCGCCATGAAGCCGCCCCGCGTGCGCGCGAGACCGGCGCGCAGCGCGGCAGGGGCAGGGCCGGTTACGCCGGGTGCGGGGGCAGCGGGGGCGGCGTGGCCGACGGCGGGCGGCGTGGCGGCCGCGGCAGTCGGGGCGGGCGCGTTGGTGGC
>SHYZ01000137.1 GCA_009692535.1 Myxococcales bacterium | reverse complement strand
CGGCGCGCACTCGCACAGCAGGCCACGTTGGCCCCGCCTCCCCCGCTCGCCGTTTCGCCCCGCCTGTGGCCCCCGCAACCCGCCCACGCAAGCTCGTCGTCGCGGGCTTGATCACGAACGCCACCGGTGACGTGCTCCTCACCGAGCGGCGCGAGGATCAGCCGATGCCGCGCTTTTGGGAGTTTCCCGGCGGCAAGATCGAGCCGGGCGAGGCCCCCGAAGTCGCGCTCGCCCGCGAGCTGCGCGAGGAACTCGGCGTCGACGCCATTGTCGACGCCGTCTGGCACGTCGTCTTCCACGCCTACCCCGAGTTCGATCTCTACCTGCTCGTCTACCGCTGCCGACTCGCGGTCGGTGCAACCCCGCGCCCCGTGGAGGTGCGCGACCTCGCGTGGGTCGCGCCGGCCGAACTCGCCGCCTACCGCATCCTTCCGGCCGACGAGCCGCTGGTGCGCCGCCTTGTGCGCGAGTCGGCGACCGCCCTGACCTGACGCCAGCGTCACGGCGCGTCGCCACGACGCTCCGCGCACGGCGCGCACTCCGACCTAGAGCTCCCCGAGCACCTTCTGCAGCTCGTCGCTCGCCTTCATGCCGAGCCGCACGTAGAGCCGGTGCGCTTCCTCGAGCAGCGTTCGTCCCGCGTGGGTGTTGCCATGCTCCAGGTGGTAGCGGCCGAAGCGGTCGAGTCCCTTGGCGAGCTCGCTGTCGTTGCCGACCTCGCGGAAAAGCGCGACGCCGCGTCGAAAGAAGTCCTCGGCGAGCGGCACGTCACCGTCGGCGCGGTCGGCGTCGAACAGCGTCCCGGCGTGTACCTCGCCCAGCGCGACCAGCGCGCGTCCCTCGTAGTCGCGCAACCCGGACGACTGCGCGATCTGCAGCGACTCGGTCGCGTGTGCGCGCGCCGTGCTCGCGTCCCCTTCCTCCAGCACCAGCAGCGCCAAGTTCCGCAGCGCGTCGGCCAGCAGGCGCCGATCGTCGAGGTCGCGCACGATCGCGATCGTCTCGTCGAGCCGCCGCCGCGCCTCCTCCGTCTTCTTCTGCACCAGCGCCACCTCGCCGAGGTTGGCCAGCGCCAGCGCCTGCAGCGGCAGCGCGCCGATATCCTCGGCGTCCGCCAACGCCTCTGACCACATCCGTCGCGCGCCATCCTGATCGCCACGCTCGAAGCTCAGCACCGCGAGGTTGTTGAGTGACGAAATCGCACCGGCACGATCACCGACAGTGCGACGCAGCGCGAGCGCCTCCGCGTGGCACTTCTCCGCATCGTCGAAATCTCCGCGGTCCTTGTTCACGTTGCCGAGGTTCGACAGCGAGTGCGCGATCGATCGCAGGTCCCCCTCCTTGCGACGCTGCTCGAGCGCACGCGTGATGTGGTCGTGCGCCTCGTCGTAGCGACCGAGCAGCCAGAGCACGTTGCCCACGTCGTCGAGCGAGCCGGCGACGCCGCGCGTGTCGGCCGCTTGGGCAAACATCTCCGCGCCACGCTCGAGGTACTCGAGCGCGAGCCGCAGGTCACCCTTGCGGCGCCAGACGCGCCCCAGCTTGTTGAACGCGACCGCCGCCTTCGCGCGCGACGACACGACCCACGTAAGCCGCAGCATCCGCTCGAACGCGCCGAGCGCAGCCTCGGAGTCCCCCTTCAGCTCGTACACCGAGCCGAGGTCATGCCAGAGGTGGATGCGCGCCGCGAGGTCCGCGTCCGACAGGCACGCCAGCGCTTGCGCGTAGAGGCGGATCGCCTTGTCGTTGAGGTAGCGGCCGCGCGCGGTGTCGGCTGCGCGACGGTATCTGGCCGCAGCCCCCTCCGCATCGCCGGCCTGCTCGAGGTGCCGCGCGATTTCCTCCTGCGCCTCCTCGTGACGCCCGAGCGGCCGAAGCTCGAGCCACTGCGCAACCCGTCGGTGGTAGCGGCACCGGGTCTCCGTATCGAGCCCGGCGTGGATCGTCTCCCACAGCATCGGGTACGCGAAGCGGTACTCGCGCTCGCCGGGGATCACGCTCTCCGGCTGCGCGACGATCCACTCGCGCTCGACCAGTCCAGCCAGCGTCTGCGCGATCATCTGCCGCGTGCGATCCCCTGCGGCGGCGATCTGGCCCAGCGTCGGACCGTCCGGCTCCTCGCTGCTGATCGACGTGACGCGCACCAGCGCGACCGCCGCGTCGAGCCAGAAGCAATCGCCGATCACCGCAGCTTTCTCGAGCAGGTCCCGCTCAGGCTCGGGCAGAAACGCGAGCCGTGCTGCGAGGAGCGCTTCGGTGTCCTCAGGCAGCGTCATCCGGGCGAGGCGCTCGTCGTCGATAGCCCAGCTCGTCGGGGTGGTCCGCACGATCGCTTCGGACTCGACCAACAGCCGCACCAACTCGATCAGCGTTCGCGGTATCCGTCCGACGCGACGAGCGTGGTCGACCAGCGCCTCCGGGTAGTGCTCGATCGGGCGCAAGAGCTCACGGAAGAAGTTCTCCGCCTCCCACTCGTCAAACGGGCCCAGGTCAATTCGCTCGCTCTTGGTGTCCCCGTCGGACAAGCCGAGGTGAGAGTCGTCGAGCCCCGGGCGCGCCGCGCCGACGATGAGCAGCGGCGACGACGCGAGACCGGCCACGAGGTACTGAACCAGCCGCACCGTGTCGGCGCCCGCGCGGTCGAGGTCGTCGAGGCAGAGCAGGAGCGGCGCACGCTCCGCGTCGGCGGCGAGCAGCCGCTTCACCGCGATGAACGTGCGCGCCTCGAGCTGCTGCGGCTGTTCGGCCAGCGGCTCGACGATCGGGCTGCCGGTGAACCCGACGCGCAGCAGGTGCGCGACGAGGTGCGCCACCTCCTGCAGCTTCTGCGTCGGCAGCAGCTCGGAGACCAACGTGAAGATTTTGTCCTGCGCGTCACCGATGCCGTCGGTCGCCGAGATCCCGAGCCGCTCGAGCAGCAGTCGGGCAACGCCGGCATAGGGGAGGGCGCCTGTCCCACCGGCGCTCGCGCTGAGCAGTCGTGCCGTTGGGTGTTGTTGCCGCACCGCGCGCGTCGCCTCACGCAGAAGTCGCGTCTTGCCCGCGCCGGGCTCGCCGGTGACGAGCACAAAATGGAGCTCGTTGTTGGCGAGCACGCGCTCGGCGGCTTGCTTTACGACCTCAAGGGCGCGCTCGCGGCCGACGAACCGCGTTCGTAGCTCGTAGGGCGAGAGCGTCACCGCCGTGCGATCGCCAGGCGCCTGAGTAAACAACTCCTCGGCGCCGAGGGCTGCGGGGAGCCGCTCGGTCCGGCAGCCCACACAAAGAACCTGTCCCGCGGGGAGCGCGGCACCACAGCCGATGCAGGTCGGTGGCATCGGTGCGGCACAGCGAGCGCAGCGGTCGGCACCGGCGCGGTTCTGCAGATCGCAGGCGAGACAGGTCATGGCGAACTCTTGGGTATGGCGACGGGGGAACGGAGGAAAACGCGGACGCTAGTCGTGCGGTCCTGTGCTGTCAACCGACGGACCGCATGATACCGCGACCACGCCGCGCCGACGTGGACGTATGCTCGCCCCGATGGCGCGGGTCGTGGTTTCGAGCGTGCTTGCAGTCGACCTCGGTCCGCTCCTTCCGGCGGGGACTGCCGTCATCGCCCCTGGCCGCGGAAGTTATTCGCGCGCCGAGCTCCTCGCCACGCTGGCCGAAGCCGACGCGCTGATCTGCCTGCTCACCGATCGCGTCGACAGCGAACTCCTCGCGCACGCACCGCGGTTGCGCGTGGTGGCGAATCACGCTGTGGGCGTGGACAACATCGACCTTGAGGCCTGTGCTCGGCGCGGCGTCATGGTCGCCAACACGCCGGACGTCCTCACCGACGCCACCGCCGACCTCACCTTCGCGCTGCTGCTCGCTGCTGCACGTCGCCTCGGCGAGGGCGAGCGGCTGGTCCGCTCGGGCGCGTGGCGTGGCTGGGAGCCGACGCAGCTCCTCGGCGTGCCGGTGAGCGGACAGACCCTCGGCCTCGTCGGTCTAGGCCGCATTGGGGCGGCGGTGGCCCGTCGCGCCCGCGGCTTCGACATGCCGATCTGCTACGCCGCGCCGCGTCCCGTCGAAGGCGCGCATGAGCTCGGTGCGCGCCACGTCCCGCTCGACGAGCTCCTCGCGGGCTCCGACTTCGTATCGCTCCACGGTCCGCTCACGCCCGAGACTCGCGGCCTCATCGGCGCGCGCGAGCTCGCCCGCATGAAGTCGACCGCCGTGCTGATCAACACCGCGCGGGGCGCCTGCGTTGACGAGGACGCGCTCGCCGACGCGCTCACCGCCGGCCGCCTCTTCGCCGCCGGCCTCGACGTCTTCGCTGCCGAGCCCGCGCTCTCGCCGCGCCTCGTCGCCTGCGATCGCGCCGTGCTGCTGCCGCACCTCGGCTCCGCTACGCACCGTGCCCGCGCGCGCATGGCCGAGCTCTGTGCCGCGGCGGTCACCGACGTGCTCGCAGGTCGGTCACCGACACACCGCGTCGGCCCGTGACCGGCGTGCGCACGCAGCCGTGCGTTACCGGCCGCTCGACCATTGTGGCATTCTGAAGCCCGATGCTGCCCTCTCTTCGTGCCGTGGCGTGCCGCTCCATCCCGCCCGCCGCGCTGCTCGCTCTCCTCGCGGCCTGTGGCGGCGGCACGCCGAGCTTTGCGGACGCCGGTCTCGCCGCCGACGGTGCGCCTGCCGCACTCGACGCAGCCATCGTCATCCCCGTCGACGCCGCGCCCGCAGATCCCACCGAGCAAATCTTCTCGCTCGACAGGCTTCATCGCGTCGACCTCCAGGTCGAGGGCATCTGGCTCGGCGCGCTCGACGCCGACCGCGAGAACCGTGTCCCCTGCACGATCACCTTCGACGGCTTCACGCTCGAGGGCGTCGGCATCCGCCAGAAGGGGGGCATCGGCTCGGTCTCCTCCCTCTCCGGCAAGCCGGGCTTCTCGGTCAAGCTCGACGAGTTCTCGCCGGGGCAGGAACTCCACGGCCTCGACAAGCTCATCCTCAACAACTCGATCCAGGACCCCACCTTCCTGCACGAGCACGTCGGCTACGAGCTCGCGCGCATGGCCGGCCTCAAGGCACACCGCACTGCGCACGCACTCGTCACGCTCAACGGCGACTCGTACGGGCTCTACGTGCTCGCCGAGCCGGCCGACGGCAAGTTCCTCCGCCGCAACTTCGGCGCGGGCGACGACGACGGCAACCTCTACGAGGGCGCGTGCTGTGGCGACTTCGTGAACGACCCGAACCACCTCGAGCTCAAGCACGAGCTTGACGAGATGCGCAACCGTGGCGACGTGTTCGCGCTCTCCGGCCTCGTTCGCTCGGTCTCCGACGACGCGTTCGTGTCGCAGGTCGGGCCCTACCTCGATCTCGACACCTTCATCACCGGCTTCGTCCTCGACGCCGCGCTCGTCCACTGGGATGGCTACGCCTACAACGTCAACAACCACTACATCTATCACCGCCCGTCGGACGACCGGCTCGTCTTCATGCCGCACGGCATGGACCAGCTGCTGCAAGCGTGGGACTTCGATCCCTACACGTGGCCGCAGGGCCGCATCGCGCAGCGCGTGCTCGAGATTCCCGAGCTGCGCGCCCGCTTCACTGAGGAGCTCAGGCGGCTGGTCGATGACGTTTGGGACACGGACCAGCTCATCGCGCGCATCGAGCGCGTGCGCACGCTCATCGCTGGCGTGACCCCGATGGACGACCGCACGCGCAACGACTTCGGCTCGTTCGAGGCAAATTTCGCCGACACCCGGCAGGCGCTCATTGAGCGGCGCGATCGACTCTCGTCGATCTCCGGCGCGGTCTGCGGCGACGGGATGATCGGTGGCATCGAGTCGTGCGACGACGGCAACGCGGACGTGGGCGACGGCTGCAGCCCGGCGTGCACGTGGGAGTTTTGTGGCGACGGCGTGGTGCAGCCGATGCTCGGCGAGGTGTGCGACGGCGGGACCTGTCTGCCCGACTGCAGCGGCATCGCCGAGTGCATGGATCTGCCCGCGCCAACCGGGATCGGCACCTACACGTTCTGCCCATTGCTCGTCGACATCTATGCCGCGCGCGCCGACTGTGCGACTCGCGGCGCTCTGCTCGCGTCGCCGCAGACGCCCGAGGAGCAGGCCTTCGTCACCGCCCAGGCGCTCGCGCTCGCCGACATCGAGTTCTGGATCGGCATCGACGACGAAGCGGTCGAGGGGGACTGGCGCCTCGCCGACGGCACCGCGGCGACTTGGTTCCGATGGGGCGGCGCGAACCCGAACGGCGGCGACGCTGATGACTGCGTGGCGGGCGTGCCGGCCTACGGCGGCGACTGGGCCGACCGGTGGTGCGGCACGGCCTACGCATTCGTCTGCTATCGGCCGTAAGTCCGGTAGCGCCGACGCCGGGTGAGCGCCGTGCCGCGCCCGACGGCAGCCGCTACGGCAGCAGCTACGGCAGCCGCTACGGCAGCAGCGACGAGGAGACCAGCTCCTCGGTCTGTCCGCCGGTCTCCTTCACCTTCCCGACGCCGCGCGCGAAGTAGTAGGTCTTGTCCGACTGTCCCACCGCCGAGCCCATGCGCCGCACGCGCAGGCAGGAGAACGTCCCCGCGGGCACTGTGACCGACTCGTCGACCGCGACGACACTCCACGCCTCGGTCTTGGTGACGGGCGTGGTTGCGCCGGTCACCGGATCGGTCGAGATCTCGGTGTAGACGTCGCTCCAGCTCGCGCCGACGACGAGGTGCGCCGCGCTCTCGTCAAGCCGCAGCTTCGCCGGGTCGTAGGTCTCCTCCGAGGTGACTGCCCCGGCGAGGTCGCGCGCGATCTCGTGGTGCCGCACCACGCGGTCACCAAGATCCTCCTGCCAGCTCGTCGTCGATCCATCGAGCTTCTCGGTGAGCACGCGAAAGGCGATCACGCCCGCCTTGGTGCCACCCACGTCCTCGAGCGCCTCGATGGTGCTGGTCTTTTGCTCCGGCGGTCCGCCCGCGGGATCCGACACGCGGTAGGTCCAACTGTTGCCGGTGGCGAGCGGTAGGTAGCGCTGCGCGGCCGGCAGTGCGTCGGCCGCCAAGGCGCCAGCGTCGGGCGTAACCGGATCGCCCGTACCGCAGCTGGCGAGCAGGAGCGAAGCGAGCAGCAGTCGAGTCGGTTGCATGGAGCTCCTCGTGAGTTGTTCAGTCAGCCTTGGCCGCGCTTGCCGTCTTCGATCGCCACGCTCTTGATGCCGGGGATCGCGCGCTCGTCGATCAGGCGCATCACCTTGGCAGCATCGAGCTCGCCGTCGCCGTCTGCGTCAACTTCGAGCACCACGCGGCCGCGGTCGGTTGTGCCGGCCGGCAACTCGAGCGTGCGCGCGCCGGGAAAGAGCGCGAGCAGCGCCGGCAGCGTGTCGGCAGGGCCGTTGGTGATGATCGCGATGCGCACCCGCGTGGCGCGCTCGCGGGTGGCGAGGTCGAGCAGGAGCAGCGCGACCGTGGCGAAGACGGTGGCCGCGAGCGCCAACGCCAGGAGGCCACGCCCGCACGCCATCCCGATGCCGATCATCACGAACATCAGCACCGCGTCGCGCGGGTCCTTGATGCCTGAGCGAAAGCGGATGAACGCGCCGAGACCGACGAGGCCGAACGCACGCGCCGCGCTGTCGCCGATCACCGCGATCATGAGCGCGCCGGCGCCGGCCATGAAGGCCTGTGCGTGAGCGGTCTCTGGTGCGACGGGACGCGCATGCGGCACGAGGCGGCGCCACGGTCGGAAGGCCACGATCGACGCGAGCGCAGACGCGAGCGCCATGCGGAGGAGCAGCTCACAGAGCGAGGCCAGGGTCTGCGGCTCTGCAGCGATGGCGTGCGTAAGGTCGAAGTCGGGCATCAGCGCTCCTCCATCGGGACTGCGGCGCCCAGCGCGATGCCGGCCGCGTGCTTCCAGAGTGACACATGCCCCGCGTGACGCGCGAGCAGGCGCGCGAGCAAGGTGTGTGCGCGCGGCTCGACGGTGAGCGGCGCGAGGCTCTTGGCCACCGTCGAGGGCCAGAGGTCGCTCGCAGCCTCGCGCAGCCGCCACGCTGCGTCGCCAGAGAGGCCGACCATCGAGTCGATCGCCTCCTTGCAGTGCGCGAAGACCGCCGTGCGTGCCGCGAACGCGCGCTCGTCGTCGAGTCGCCAGAGGCTCCGCATCACCGCACGCGGCGCGCGCTCGAGCCAGCGCGACCGCCAGCGCCACGCACGTTCATCGAGCAACCCTGCGGTGGAGTGAATCGCCGCGACCGGTGCAGCGCCACGAGCCCGAGCGCGCAGCTCCCATGCGCGCTTCCCGGCGACGCCGCTCACCGACTCGCACGCGCGCGCGGCGAGGAAGGGATCATCGAGCGCGGTCTCGCCGCCGCGCAGCGCGAGCCAAGCGTCACGCAGCGCCCACGCTCGCGCCGTGTCGAGCCGCTTCACCGACGCCACGGTTGCGTCGGGCTGGCTCGACATGCTCCGGTCACGCAGCGCCCACGCGTGGTCGTCGTCGCGCGCGTCGATCGCGGCGAGGACGCCTGTGGGTGCGACACCTTCGAGCCGGTTGCGCAGCCGCTCTGCGCGCTCGGCCGCCGCGCCGGTCGCCTGTGCGAGCAGCAGACCGCCGAGCGACCGGGCGATCCCTTCCGGCGCAGCGTCGGCCAACTGTTCGCGGAGCTGCCATGAGCTCTCGTCGTCGAGCCCGCGCAGCCCGGCCGCGACGACCAGGGGCACCAGCGCGGCGAGCGCGTGTCGCCGCTGGTCGACTCCGGGGCCGGCGAGTCCGCCGAGGAAGTAGGCCGCCAGCGCCGGTTCGCGCGGGGTCTGTCGATCGATCCACGCGAGGAACGCGACCAGCGCCGTGCTGGCGTCGTGTACCGCGGGCAGCTCGGGTGTTGCGGCCGTCGCGCTCGCGAGCGGCGCCGCGGTTGCCGCCCCGCCCCGCGCCGTCTCAATCATCAGCGTGAGCTCGTCGACCAGCCGATCGAGCTCGCCGTAGCTGTTGTCCACCACCCGCCAGCGTGACGGATCGCGCTCGGCGAGCTCGCGATACCCCGCTCGCAGTCGGTGACCGAGCGCGGCACCGGCGAGTCCCTTGCGCGACGGAGCCCGCGGGTCGGGGGTCACGATCTTCGCAATGCGCCGGCGCGCGCGCGCGACGTGCGGGTCGATGTCGACGAGGATCACCAGGTCCGGCTGAAAGCCACCGCCGGCCGCACCGATCACGTGGGCCACCTCCTCCGCCGCGAGCCCGCGGCCGTGGCGTGCGAGCACCTCCGCCGAGTAGAGGTAGCGATCCGCGATCACCACGTCGGCGCGAGCGAGCGCCGGCCGCGTTGCCTCCTCGAGTAGCTGCGCGTCGCGCGCCGCGTAGAGCAAGAGCTCTGCGCGCGGTGTGAGCGCGAGGTTCCTCGCGTCCCGCCCGAGCTCGCGGATCGCCTGCGTGGTGGTCGACGTGAACCGTCCCCCCTCGCGGACGTGCTCCACCGCGAGCCCGCGCTCGCGGAGCGCCTTCGCAACCCGATTCGACAGCGTGGTCTTGCCGCTGCCGTCGATCCCCTCGAATACGACGAACGTCGCCGTCACAGGCGCGTCGCAAGCTGGACGAGAATCGCGCTGCGCGAGACCAGCGCAGCGTCGCCACCGAGGAACGGAACCGCGTTTCGCGTGGCGACTCCGCGGCGGTTCAGCTCGAGCGACAAGCGCATGCGATCCCACCGGCCGATGTTGGCGCCGAGTCCCGCCTCGACCACCTGGTCGTCGCCAACGTCGAGGTCGGGGTCGACCGCGCCCGCATGGACGTACGGCTCGACGTACCGCGCACCCGACCGCTGCGCGCCCACCGCGAACGCGACGATCGCGCGGCCTGCGGCGAACGTCGCATGGCACGAGTCGGTCTGGTCATGGTCGATCGCGTTCTCGCCGACGGTGCCGTCGAGCCAAATCCGCAGCCGGGTCCGGCCGAGCTTGCGCTGCATCGTCACGTCGGCCCCAACCATGCCGAGCCGACGCACGCCGCCGCCGTCGATCGGCTCGAGCGCGCGCCACCCGCCGAACAGCCCGAGGCCGATGCCACCGGGTGAGATCTCCGCGCGCGCCGCGAGGCCAAGCCCGTTCGAGCCGGGCTCGGCGAGCAGGTCGCCGCGTGCGTCGATGCCCTGAAATACGCCGACGCGCAGCGACGGATCGAGCCGCCCACCGCCCGCAAGCTCGAACTGCACGCCGGGGCGCCGCCCGCCGATGGCGAAGCGATCGAGCAGGTCGTGGACCGTGCCGCGATCAACGACCGGCAGGTCGAACGTCGACTCAAGCTCGACATTCGAGCCCGGCTCCTTGAACTGTCCCGCCTGCACACGCAGCGGCCCCTTGCGCCACCGCACGAAGGCGTCCTTGAGACGTGCCTTGCGCGCGAGCTCGACCTCGACCACGACGCGCAGTCGCCGCCACTGCCGGCGGGCTTCGAGCCGAGCGCTCGCGAGCTCGAGGTCGGTGCCGAAGTCGCCCGCGTCAACCTTCGTTGCAGCAGCGCGGAAAAAGACGCGCCCGGACAGTTCGATCTCCGGGCGTGGCTCCCGATCCTCCTTCGCCTCGGCTTTCGTGTCCGGCGCTGCCTCGATGCGCGGCTGCGTCGTCTGCGTGACCTGTGCGGTCTCCGTCGGCAGCGGCTCGCTCGCAGCCGCGGTGCGCGCTGCCACCAGCAGCAACGCGGCCGCGCCGAACCGAAGGCTCACGACTGCCCTCGTCGAAACTCGCTCGGGATCATCAGTGGCTGCGTGGCTCGGGTCTGCGCCGGCGCCGTGAGCGCCTGC
>SHYZ01000136.1 GCA_009692535.1 Myxococcales bacterium | reverse complement strand
GCTCGCCCACGCTGCCCACGGCGCGCCCGACGTGACCGACGCGCCCGACTTGCGCGCATTACCGCTCGTGCGCTGGCTCCGCGCGACCTCGTGGCGCGCTCGTGTCGGCGCGCTGCTCGTGCTGCTCGCCGCCGCCGCACTCCTGCTCGTAGCGCTGCCGCCGATCCAGCAGCCCGCCGACTACTACTCGTTCGCCGACGACCGAACGCTCCTCGGCGTGCCGCGCGGTCTCGACACGCTGTCGAACCTGCCCTTCGCCATCGTCGGCCTCCTCGGCCTCGCCACCGCACTCCGTGCGCCGCGTGGCTTCCGCGCCCTCACCGCCACGCTCTTCGCCGGCGTGCTCGCGACCGCGTTCGGTTCCACCTGGTTCCACCTCGCGCCGTCGCCGGATCGGCTGCTCTGGGATCGCCTGCCGATCACCGTCGCATTCATGGCCACGCTCGCGCTCGTCCTCACGGATCGCGTCCACCCACGCACCGGCCGCGTGGCGCTCGTCCCGCTGATCACCGCCGGCGTGCTCGCGACGCTCGCTTGGTACTTCGGCCCCACCGGCGCCGGCTCGGGCGACCTTCGCCGCTACATCCTCGTGCAGGCCTACCCGCTGCTCGCGATCCCGCTCTGCCTCATCCTCTTCGCACCAGCACGCCTCGACGGCCACGCGCTGCTCGCCGCCCTCGGCCTCTACGCGCTCGCGAAGCTCACCGAGTTCCTCGACGCACGCATCTTCGAGCTCGGCCATGTGGTCAGCGGCCACACGCTCAAGCACCTGCTCGCCGGTGGCGCGACCTGGTGCATCCTGGTCGCGGTGCGCCGAGCCGGGACCTCCCCGCCCGACGCGACTGCCGCGGAAACGAGTTTGCGTACGACGTAAGCCGCGCGATAGTCGCGCCATGCATCGTGCTGTCGTCCTCTGCTGTCTCGCCTTCGTAGCTGCGTGCCCTCAGCCCGCGCCACTGCCGCCGACACCGTTCTCGCTGATCTGCGACTCGGCCGACACGCGCCAGTCGTCCACGCTCTTCTGCATGCTCATCGACACGCGCAACGGCGCGGTGACCCGCGTCGATCTCAAGGAGCTGCCACTCATCACCGGCGAGGACATCGACGCCAAGGGCGCGCTCGGCGCATTCGAGCTGGTCTGCGACTCCAGCAACACGGAGTTCAAGTCGGATTTCCGCTGTCTCCGTCTCGATCGCCGTACCGGCGGGCTCGCGCTCATGACGTTTCCCGAAGAAGCTGCCGCCCCGTAACGCGCGTCGGCCTCGCGCCCAGCTAGCGCATTGACCGGCGCGGGGCGTGTGCCTAGCATGCGCCCATGGCACAGCAGGCAGCACAGGCGCGCGGGCAAGCAGCCCCGGCCGACCGTGAGTTCCCAGCGGTCGACATCAACAAGTTCCTCGACATCTCCGCGCAGGTTGAAGTGGACGACCTCGACTGGGAACTCTGCGCCCGCCAGGGTCTCACTGCCGACGAGATCTTCCTCATCGGCTACATGTCGAACATCGAGAACCACACCATCATCTACATGCGCGAGATGCTCGCGACGACCGCCGCGCTCGAGTCCGAGGTGGTCGCGTTCCTGTCGATGTGGAACTACGAGGAATTCTTCCACGGCCGCGCGCTCGCTCGGGTACTCGAGGTCTGCGGGCAGCCGCTCGCAGAGTCGAGCATCCGCGACGTGCGCAAAAAGACCGGCCTC
The DNA here is from genome assembly GCA_009692535.1 of Myxococcales bacterium. Lineage (GTDB taxonomy): Bacteria > Myxococcota_A > Polyangia > Haliangiales > SHYZ01 > SHYZ01. The sequence goes on along the minus strand of SHYZ01000136.1, from coordinate 9,081 downwards.
CGTGAGCGGGTCGAGGGGGTGTTCTCGAGCATCCTCTCGGTCGTCTACCGGAAGGACTACCCCGCGCTCTACATGGCGTGGGGCGCGATAAACGAATTCTCCGCGACGCAGGCGTACGAGCAGCTGGCCGCGACCACGAGCAACCAGCCGCTCGCCATCCTCTGCCGCCGCATCGCGAAGCAGGAACGTCGGCACTTTGCCTGGTACTTCAACGGCGCCCGCGAGCGGCTCGCGCGATCGCCACGTGCGCAGCGCATGACCCGCGCGATCATGACGCGGTTCTTTACGCCGGTCGGCGCCGGGGTGAAGCCGGTGCACGAGGTGGACCGCGCGATGCGGCTCACGTTCCCCGGCGCTGCGGGGCTCGAGGTCGGCGCGGCTGCGGACGCCAGGATCGGCGCGCTGCCAGGCATGAGCGGCGTCGACCTGCTGACAAAGTTCGTCAAGCGCGCGCAAGAGACTGGCGCAGGGACCCGTCCCGCGCCTGCCGCCGCCTGAGCGGGGCGCAACCACCGACGCGCGCGCCTACCCCGCGTGCATCCTGAGCGGCTGCCCGGGCCGAGCGAGCACCTGCGCTTCGCACAGCGCGAGCTCATCGAGCCGCGCCGTGACTGCGAGCGCGTCGCCCCCCGCAGCCGCGAGGGCGAGCTCGACGTAGAGCCCGCCGTGCCGCTCTTCAGCCTCGGCGAGCCGGGCGTAGAACTCAGCGAGGCGCGGCTCCGTTGCCGCCGCCGCCGCCGCGAGCCGCACGAAGCGCTCGTGGCTGCGCGCCTCGATCAGCGCACAGACGAGGAATTCATCGACGCTGCGGGCGCCGTGCGTGCCCTCGGGCGCACCGGTTGGCGCGGGCGTGGACGGGCGGAGCAGCGCGAGCAGCGCCGCCGCGTAGCCGGCCGAGGGGAGCGAGCGGAGCACGAAGCCGCGACGACGGAGCTCGCTGCGCACGCGCTCGTGGTGAACGAGCTCCTCGCGCGCGAGTCGGCCGAGCGCCGCCTGCAGCGTGCCCCACGCGGGGTAGCGCGCCATCAGGCGAATCGCGGTCTGGGCGGCCTTACGCTCGCAGTGCGCGTGGTCGACGAGCAGCACCTCCAGATCGGCCAGCGCGGCAGCGACCCAGGACGCGGAGGAGGGACGAATCGGCACCTGCATCGCCGACGCATGATAGCCCTCTGGCGCGCCACTCGAGCGCACTCGAGCGCACTCGAGCCAGGTTCTACGCGGCGCGAGTGCGCGCGTTCGCCTACAGGCGAACGCCGAGCTCGAGTCCGCCGCCGATCATCTTGAGATCGCGGAGCACCTGGTCGAGCGGATAGTAAAAGCGCATCCCCACGTCGACGTTGCCTGCGGTGAAGCGGAGTCCGCCCTCGACCGAGTGCAGCCAGTCGTCGGCGGCGCCGTTCTGGGCCGCGGTCCAAGTCGTGTTCACCCCGGCGACCAGCGTGACGCTGTAGAAGAGTCGCAGCCCCATCGCTCCGTCGAGCTTGACCAGCGTGTCGTCCTGCTCGCCGAAACCGGGCGTGCTCTGCACCACGAGCAGCGCGGCCTCGGTCTGCAGGAAGAAGCGTGCGGCGCGAAGAAGCGTACTCGCGCCGAGGCGCGCCGTGCCGGAGTCGGGCAGGTAGCGCGACGGATCGTGCGTGAGGTGAGTCGACGCAGCCGAGTCGCCGCCGTCGAGTGCGTCGAGGTCCCCGTCGGGAGCCGTGCTCAGCGAGAAACCACCATCGAGCCCGACGCGCCACGGCCCCTTGTTGAAGTGCACGCGGCTGAAGAACCCAAGGTTGCCGTTTTGGAAGCCGCAGCAAAGCGGGTTGAACACCGGCACGCCCGGCGCCTGCACAAAAGACAACGGCACGCGGAACCCGATCACCACCTGCTTCTTCATGGCGAGCTCGGTGACCACGTCGAGGGTGACCGCGGTGACCTTTCCGTCGGGCGCGTTGAACTGCGCGAACTGAATGTCGGTGCCGGTTGTGCTCACGGCCGACAGGTTGGGCATCGTGAGGCCGCGCGCGGAGTCGGCGTACGCCTGACGAGCAAAGAGCGCCGCAACCAGCGCGACAGGAACGATGACGCGGTTCATGCCAGCAGCGTAGCCGCTCAGGGATCGCTCGGACAAGAACCCGGTGCGGTCGGGGCCACCTGGGACGCGTGCTACCGTCCGCGCATGCAGGGCGAGCGGCACTTGGCGCCGGAGCTCGACGGCGGCATCGCGTGGCTCAACACCGATCGCCCGCTCCGCCTCGAGGACCTCCGCGGGCAGGTCGTGCTGCTCGACTTCTGGACCTACTGCTGCGTGAACTGCATGCACGTCCTGCCGGTGCTCGCAGAGCTCGAGGAGCGGCACCGCGCGGATCCGGTGGTCGTGATCGGCGTGCACAGCGCCAAGTTCACCGGCGAAAAAGATCCGCAGCGCATCGCTGACGCGATCGAACGCTACGGCGTGCGTCATCCAGTCGTCGTCGACAGCGAGCTGCGCATCTGGCGCGCCTTTGCGATCCGGTCCTGGCCGACGCTGGTCGTGATCCGCCCCGACGGCACGCTCGCCGCAGTGGCGCCGGGCGAACCGGAGCCGGCGATGCTGGAGCGCTTCGTCAGTGGGCTGCTCGACGAGGCACGCGAGGACGGATCGCTCGCCGCCGCACCGGTGCTCGCCCTCGCCCCACGTCGCGCCCCGACTGGACCGCTCTCCTTCCCCGGCAAGCTGGTCGTTGGCTCCGACGGTCGAATCGCAGTCAGCGACTCGGGCCACCACCGTGTCGTACTGCTCGACGACGGCGGGCGAACGCTCGCCACCATCGGCAGCGGGCTGCGTGGCGCGCACGACGGCAGCTTTGCCGAAGCCTCGTTCGACGATCCGCAGGGACTCGCGCTCACCGCCGACGGACGCACGCTCTTCGTCGCCGACGCTCGCGCCCACGTCGTGCGGCGCGTCGACCTCGCGGCGCGCACCGTCACCACCATCGCCGGCACCGGGGCCCTCGGCGGCCAGCTCGCGCGCGGCCCCACGCCCGCATGCACGACCGCGCTCCGCTCGCCGTGGGACCTCGCGCTCGACGAGCCGGCCGGCCTCCTCTACATCGCGATGGCCGGCTCGCACCAACTCTTCACGCTCACGCTCGCCGACGCCCGCCTCGAGTTGCTCGCCGGCAGCGGCGCCGAGTCGATCGACGACGGGCCGTTCGAGCACGCCAGCTTCTCGCAGCCCTCGGGCCTCGCACTCTCGGCCGACCGCGGCACGCTCTACGTCGCCGACAGCGAGACCTCGGCCATTCGCGCGCTCGATCTCGGCACGCGCATGGTGCGCACGCTCGTCGGCCGCGGCCTCTTCGAGTTTGGCGACATCGACGGCCCGGCGGACCGCGCGCTGCTGCAGCACTGTCTCGGCCTCTGCCTCACGCCCGCCGGTCTCGTCGTGGCCGACAGCTACAACCACAAGCTCCGCCTCGTCGATCCCGCGACCGGCGCCGTCACCACACTCGCGCGCGGACTCGCCGAGCCAGCCGGCGTCGTCTGGGACGCCACCACTGCGACGCTGCTCGTCGCCGACACCAACCACGGCCGACTGGTGCGCGTCTCCCTCGACGGCCGCGTCGTTCCATGCGCCACACCGGGCCTCGCGCCGCCGGTCTGGTTCGGCGTCGCTGATGTCGCGCCCGCGCCCGTCACACCGCCAGCGCTTCCACTCGCCGTCGACGGCTGGTTCACCGCGCTCCTCGAGCTCGCCGAGGGCGAGGGACTCGCGCCGGGCGCCGCGCGGATCGTGCTCGAGCTGCGCGCCCCCGTCGGCACCGAGCTCGCAGCCGGCTCGCCGCTCACCGCCACGCTTGAAGTCTCTCGCCGTCCCGACCTGCTCGCTGTCGCCACCGCAACCCTCGCGCTGACCGCGACCGGCAGCGCACCCGAGCGTCTGCCGATCACGCTGACCGTGCGCGCCGAGCACGCCGTCGTCGAAGCCGAGCTGGTCTGCCGTCTCGACTACGTGCTCTGCGAGTCGGCTGAGCGTGGCCTCTGCATCCCGGGGCGCACCTGGCTGCGCATCCCGGTGCGCCTGCTCGCCGCCGGCGGCATTCCCGAGCTCCGCTTCCGCGTCCCCTTGCCCCGCACGTCGTGACTACCGGGCGAGGAGTCGCTCGAACTCGAGCGTGATCGGATCGAGCGCGAAGATCGGCTGGCCGTCCTCGACGAGCGAGACCTGTCCCGGATGGAACGGCGGAAACGACGGCAGACCGACGAGCAGCGCACCGAGCATCGCGATGCCCGGCATGTGCGCGACCACAAGCACTCGTGCGCCGTACGCGGCCAACTCGGCGGCGATGGCGCGCGCCGGAACGCCCGGCGAGAGCGCGGCGAGAGCCTCGACGACGCCGGTGAAGTCGGTGCGCTCGGCGAGGATTTCGGCGGTCTGCACCGCGCGCACCAGCGGGCTGGTCAGCACGGCGTCGAAGGTGTGCCCCTCGCGTCGCAGCGCGGTGCCCACGGCGCGCGCCGCCCGACGTCCCTCGGACGTGAGAAAGCGGTCCTCATCGCGCAGACGGCTCCCGGCGTCGACGGCGCGGGCGTGGCGCGCGAGATAGATCCGCATCAGCGCGCGCGGCTCCGCATCGGGGCGAGCGTAGTCCAGCTGCTATGCTGCGCGCCATGCGCACCCGGCTCGCGCTCCACACGCTGGCGTCGCTCGCCGTCGCTGGTTCCGTCGCTGGCGCCGTCGCTGGCGTGCTCACGAGCGCCTGCCGTAGCGTGACCGGCGCCCCACCACAGACGACGCTGCCCGCGCCCACGCCATCCGCTGCCGCGCCGCGCCTCGTGCTGCTCGTGGTGATCGATCAACTTCCCGCGTGGTCGTTCGCCGAGAAGGCGCCGCTGCTCACCGGCGGGATCGCACGGCTGATCGCCGAGGGCGCGGTCTACACCGGCGAGTACCCGTTCGCGGCCACGTTCACCGCGACGGGCCACGCCACGCTCGGCACCGGTGCCACGCCCGCCGAGCACGGCATCTTCGCGAACGACTGGTGGGACCGGAGCGAGGAGCGTTCGGTCACGAGTGTCGGCACGACGTCGGGCAAGGCGCCGACGCGACTGCGGCTGCCCGCGCTCGGAGATCAAGTGCTCGGCGCGGGACGTGGCGGCAAGGCGGTCGCGCTCAGCATCAAGGACCGCGGCGCGATCCTGCCGCTCGGCCAACGCGCGACGGCCGTGGTTTGGTACGACGCGAAGAGCGCTCGGCTCACCAGCAGCGCGCACTACGGCCCGAGTCCGGCGTGGCTCGAGCGGCTCGCGACCGAGCGCCCGATCCGCCCGCGACTCGAACAGGCTTGGACCCCGCGCGATCCGGCGCTGCTGCTCGCAGCCACCGGCGGGCCCGACGACGCCGAGGGCGAATTCGGCGCAAGCGGCCTTGGCCGCGCCTTCCCCCACGCGCCGGCGAACACGCCCGACCCTGCGCGCGCTTTTGTCATGACGCCGCTCGCCGACGAGGTGCTCATCGAGGCCGCGCTCGCGGCGGTCGATGCGGAGCAGCTCGGCGCCGATGACGCCGCGGATCTCCTCGTGGTGAGCTTCTCCGCACACGACTACGTCGCGCATGCGTGGGGCCAGGAGTCGTGGGAGGCGCTCGACCTCCTGCTGCGACTCGACGAGCGGCTGGGCGCGTTTCTCGCCGCGCTCGAGACGCGCGTCGGCAAGGACCGCCTCGCGGTGGTGCTGACCGCCGATCACGGCGGCGCGCCGTTGGTGGAACGCTCACGCAAAGCAGGGCGCGCGGGGCGGCGCATTCCGTACGACGAGATCGAGGCCGCGGCGGAGGCGGCGGCAGCGACGGTGGCTGGACCCGGCGACCATGTCGCGATGGCCGAGCTGCCGACGCTCTTCCTCTCACAGACCGCGCGCGCGCTGCCGACGGAGCTGCGCGCGCGGGTGATCGACGCGATCGCCGCGCGGCTCGAGCAGGTGCCGGGACTCGCGGGCGCGTGGCCGGTCGCAACGCTCGTCGGCGACTGTGACGCGCGCCCGGCGCCCCTCGCACTCTTCTGCCGCTCGATCGATCGCGAGCGCGCGGGCGAGGTCTACTTCGCCGTCGCCGAGGGGACGGTCCTCCACGATCGAGCTTGGCTGGAGGCGACCGAGCACGGGTCGGCGCACGAATACGATCGGTTGGTGCCGCTCATCGTCGTTGAGCCGGGACGCGCGGCGCCGCTTCCGTCTTCGCCGGCGTCGCGCGTGTCGATGCTGCGCGTCGCACCGACGCTGGCGCGCCTGCTCGGCGTGCCGGTGCCCGCGGGTGCACACGAGCCGTCGCTCTGAGGCCAGCGTCGCCGACGTACCCACGCCCCTGCGCTACACTTCGGCCGTGTCCGCGCAGCGCTGGCGCAGCGTCGTACTCATCGGGCTCCCCGCGCTGATCGGCGTGGCGATGACGCTCGCGCTCGCCGACGAGCGTGAGCCGATCCTGCACGAGTGGGTCGCGCCGCCCTCGACGACACACGGCGAGCGCGCCCCACGTCTCCTCGGTGCACCGCCACGCGCCGGCGAAAACCCAACAGCGATCCGCGCCGACGACCGACTCCTGCCCGAGCCGCCGGCCGCCAGCGAAAGCAACCTAGACGAGCCAGTCCGCTACGGCGCCAAAGGGGACCTCGCCCACGACCGCGACGACGCGTTCATCCCCGACTACGCGACGACGATCGAGGGCCGACTCGCCTACGCGGAGATCTTCGAGCCGGCGATCATCCCGTTCAAGCGGATGACCACGCTCGACGGCGTGGGCGAAGACTACGCGCTCCACGTTCACGACCGCGCGCGCCGCGAGCTCACGGTCGGCGGCGCCGCCGCGCTCCAGCGTGATCCGTTCTGGGGCTCGCTGCTCGTCGAGCTCACGCCGGGCATGGCGGTGCCGATCCCGTCGGTCGCGCCCGACATGCGCATCCTCTCGTACGAGACCTCGCCGCGCGTGGCGGTCACCTTCGAGAAGGACGGCGCCGACAACTACTTCGTGCGCTCGGACGACCCGCGCGCCCGCGGACCGCACCGGTTGGTCTTCCTCGTCGACGCTCCGGCGAGCTACTTCGCGCCACGCCGCCCGACAGGCAACGTGAGCGACCTCGCCCGACTGGCGCCACCACCCGCGCTCCCCCTGCGCGCACGTCGCGCCGCAGCCCAAGTCCACCGTCGCCTCGGCGTCGACGCGCGCACACCGCTCGATGTCGCGCTCGACCGTCTCGTCGCCCACTTCCGCGCCTTTCAGGCCGGCGCGCCGCCGCCGGCGAGCCAGGACGTCTACCTCGACCTCGCGCTCGGCGGCGTCGGCGTCTGCCGCCATCGCGCCTTCGCCTTCGTCGTCACCGCAAGCGCGCTCGGCATCCCGGCCCGATTCGTCGCCAATGAGGCGCACGCCTTTGTCGAGGTGCGTTCGCCCGACGACGGCTGGATCCGCATCGACCTCGGCGGCGCGTCGCGCGGCCTCGACGTCGCCGGCGCGACCGGCAAGGCGATGCACCGCCCGCGCGGCGACGATCCGTTCCCGAAGACCTCGGCGTTCACGGCCAGCTATTCACACGGACACGGCGACGTGCGTGGGCTCGATCGCGAGCAGCTCGGCGCGCTCGACTCCGACCCGTCTGGCCGCGCGGCCGGCCCGCCTCGCCTCGCGCCCGGCGAGGGACTCCCCGACGCGCCGCCAGAGGCCGTCGCGGGACGCGATCGGCTCGTCGTGACCGTCGACGAAGCCGCCACATTTGCGTACCGCGGCGACGGCGTCTCGGTGCGCGGGCGCATCGTCGACGAGCAGGGCGAGGGCGCCGCCGGACTCGCGGTCGACCTCTTCCTCGCGACGGCGGACCGGCGCGGCGCCGATGCGCGGCGTGCAGGACGCGCGACCACCGACGACGATGGCCGCTTCGACGTGATGCTGCCGCTCCCCTCCTCGCTCGACCCCGGCCGCTACGAGATCTTCGCTGCGACGCCGGGCGACGCCGCGCGCGCCCCGGCGGTGAGCAAGTAACGAGCGCTATGGCTGCCCGCGCTCGGCGCGGACCTCAAAGAGCAAGCGAAGCCCCAGCAGCAGCCCGCCCAGCGCGGCGGCCACGAGCACGCAGGCGACCATCGGGGCGCGCGCGAGTGCGCCTGTGACGGCGGCGCCCGAGTCGCTCTCGATGAACACGAGCATCGCGTTATGCGCACCGTGGAGCAGGATGGCCGGCAGCAGCGATCCTTGCCGGAGCGCCGCGACGCCCAGCACGAGCCCGAGGAGGAACGTCGGAGCCAGCCGATATGCGCTGCCGTGGAGCAGCGCGAAGAGCAGCGCCGACACCACGGTCGCGCCGCCGAGTCCAAGCGGGCGAGCCAACGCGCGGGCGACCACGCCGCGGCAGAGCAGCTCCTCGCAGACCGCCGGCGCGAGTGCGAGGGCGGCGAGCACCGGCCAGATCGACCCGCCGCGCGAGCTGACGAGCTGCTCGAGCGACTCACGCAGCGACGCTGGTGCCGGAACGAACTGCTCCTGCACCGCGAGCAGCAGCACCAGCGGGAGCCACGCGGTCAAGCCGACGAGCACCGCGCCCACGAGTGCGCGCACGGGCGCGCGCGTGAGGCCGAGCACTCGCACCATGCTACCGCCGAGGAGCCGCGCGCCGACGAGCGCGGGCAGACCGAGACAGACCCACTGCACCAGCGCGACGCCGAGCAGCCCATCGACGCGCACGAAGCCGCTGCCGCCAAGGAGCAGCGCCGCCGAGAGCGCGAAGAGCGCGAGCGCGTCCTGCACCGAGAGCGCGTCCTTGGCCGGTGCCAGCCGTTCGTCGCCGCCGCCGCCGCCGCCGCCGCCGCTGTCCCGTGCTGCGACCGTCGCGCTCAGCGTCGTGCCTTCAGGCAGCGCCCGGTGCGCGACGCCGCCACACGCATGATCTCGTCGGGGGTGCCCTCAGCGACGATCTCGCCGCCCCCCGCGCCCCCCTCGGGCCCGAGGTCGATCACCCAGTCGGCGCGCCGAATCACGTCGAGGTTGTGCTCGATCACGACCACCGTGTTCCCCTGCTCGGCCAGCTCCTGCAGCACCGCGAGGAGCTGCTTGATGTCGTCGAAGTGAAG
>SHYZ01000135.1 GCA_009692535.1 Myxococcales bacterium | reverse complement strand
TGGACACCATGGCCGCGATCGACCTACCTGCGGCGATCGCGTTCCTCGAGTTTCTCAAGGAGCGCGGCACGGCGCTGGTGAGCCTGCGCGCGGCGGCGCCAGCCTTGGCCACCACGCCTGAGACGCCGCAACCGATCGAGGTCGACCGCTCCGACCGCCCCGACCGCCCCGACTGTTCGGCACGTCGCGACGACGAGTCGCGGGCGCCGCGCTTGCCTGCGGCCCCGGCGGTGCTCGCCGAGCCGTGATCCGCGTCGCGTCGCCGATCGACCGGGGGTGCGGAAGTTTGCCGGTTCGGATCCCGACGCTATCCTGAGTGTGGTCCCACCGCGGATGACCGACGCCCGCACGCTGCTCCTCAACTCGACGTACGAGCCGCTCCACGTGATTTCGTGGCGGCGGGCGATCAAGTTGCTCTGGCGCGGCAAGGCTGAGGTCGTGCGGAGCTACGACCGGAACATCCGCTCGGTCACGCTCACGATTCAGATGCCTGCTGTGGTGCGCCTGCTCCGCTTCGTGCGGCGCAAGCGGTCGCAGCTCAGCTTCTCGCGTCGCAACATCTTTGCCCGCGATCGCAGCTGCTGCCAGTACTGCGCGCGCCGTCTCGAGGCCTCGGCGCTGACCTACGATCACGTCATGCCGCGCTCGCTCGGCGGCAAGACCGACTGGACCAACATCGTGTCGAGTTGCGTGCCGTGCAATCGCCGCAAGGGCGGACGCACACCGGAGGCGGCCGGGATGCGGCTGCTGGCGAAGCCGAAGCGCCCCGACTGGCTGCCTGGCTTGGTGTCGATCACCATCTCGCTAACCAGCGCCCCCGACGCGTGGCGGGATTTCCTCTACTGGAACGTCGGGATCGAGAGCGGCGACTGACGCGCGCGCGGCGGCAGCGTCACAGGCCCGGCGCGAAGATCCAGCCGTCCTCGACGAACACCTGCCGATGCACTTCAGGTAGCGTCCACCCGTCGCGCGCCCAGAGGAACGCCGTATACGCGGCGATTACGGCGTCGAAGCAGTGGTCGCTGCGCAGACAGTCCTCGCGCGCGAGGCGGCTCGTGCGTGCGAACTCGACCTGGCCGCGCAGCGACTCGAGGATTGCCGCGCGGGTTTCCCAAGTGCCGGCCTCGCGCCGATAACGCCGCGCTGCGCGTGGCCCCCAGAGCTTGCTGATCGTCGCCTTTGGGTCGACCTCGATGAGATTCCGCCCGAGCTCGAAGCCGCGCCCGGCGAGCACCCGCACGAGGTGCGCTGCGCGTGCGGTGAGCGGACCGCTTGACTGTCCAAGCGTCTCGCGCGGCACGATGCCGTGGAGCCGGTGCAGCACCACCTCGGTCGCGCGTTGCGTATACGGCGTGACCAGCGGTCGCGTCGCAGAGCGGGACACGGCCTGCGTTCCCGTGCTGGACGCGCGTCCACTCGGTACCGCGGCGATCTGATCGCGCTCGGCGGCGGCTGCTGCGGCGACGAGCGGCGCGCCGACGTCGCGGAGCCAGACCACGGCGGGGTCAACACATGCGGCGACTGTGGGACAGACCGGCTCGCGGCAGCGGATGCACGCTGGCAAGGTGAGCGGCGCGTCGATCGCGAGGGCGGCATCGGCGGCGTGCGTCGTGAGCGCGTCGAGCAGCGCGCCGTCGTGGTACGCGCGGCCGGCACCATCGGCCGTGCCTACCTCGACCACCTCCAAGTTGTCCTCGCCGACGCGCTCGAGTCGCGCAACGGCGGTCTTTTTGCCCCGGCCTCCGCCGAGGTCTACGCCAAGGAATCGCGCGAAGCTGCGCTCCATCCGTTCCTATGTAGCACGCGGCTCGGCAGAGTCGGCTTGTGCGGGCCACCGTCGGGCCACCGTCGGGCCACCGTCGGGCCACCGTCGGGCCACCGTCGGGCCACCGTCGGGCCTGCCAGCGGTAGGCCGAGGTGTAAGCGCGGGCCCGGTGGTTCGTCCCTTGAACAGACGCAGATGAACTTGAACCGATGCAGCCCCCCCTCTAAGATGCCCGCCACGGTGCCTGGTGGGACGGTCATGACGAGGCTTGAGCAGTTGGCGGAGTTCGCGCGGGTGAACCCGCGAGACCCGTTTCCGCGCTATGGCTTCGCGCTTGAGCTCAAGGGGCAGGGTCGGCTCGAGGAGTCAGCGGACGCGTTCGCTGCGCTCGCAACCGACTTTCCCGACTACTGCCCGGCCTACCTTCATGCCGGCAACGTGCTCGCCACGCTCCACCGGAGCGACGAGGCCGCGTCGGTCTATCGCGCAGGGATCGTCGCCGCAACGAAGAGTCGCGATAACCACGCGCGGGGAGAGCTCGAATCCGCGCTTGCAGAACTGGCTGTCGCCGAGTGAATCTCGGCTGCAACACCACCAGGGTCGCCATTGGGGCACCCGACAAACGGAGGAGTACGACGATGAAGCGGACGATGACTTGGCTTGGCGCGGCACTGATGGTTACGGCACTTATGGTCGCCTGTGGCGCCGCGAAGAAGGAGGAGACTCTCCCGGCCCCGGCCGAATCTCCTGCTGGCGGCGGCGCGTACGGCGCGTCCGAGGCCAACCCGTGCGGCGCGGCTCCGGCCAACCCGTGTGGCGCGGCTCCGGCCAACCCGTGTGGCGCTCCCGCGAATCCCTGCGGCTACTAGTCCGCCGTTCTTGAAGGGTCGCTGAACGTGTGAAGACCCTGCGGGCGATGCCCGTGGGGTCTTTTCACGATTGTGCCGTGCACAGCTCGCGCTGTGTGCGCACGCCGGAGTACCCGAACTGGTACAGGGAAGGGTCTCAAAAGCCCTCGCCGAAAGGATTGCGGGTTCGAATCCCGCCTCCGGCACCTGCAGTCTCTCGCATGAAGTGCTGAGCGGCACCGTCGCCAGGTGCGCGGCGGTTAGGGCTCGGGGCGCGGGACCAGCGGTTCGACATGAGCGTACTCGAGCTCGAGCTCGAGGGCGGCGCGTGCGACGAGCTGGCGATAGCTCCGGCCGAGGTCGCGCGCGTCGGCGGTCGGCGCGGTGAGGCGACCACCGGCGATCTGACCGTGGCCACCAGCAGAGCCCTTGCCGGCGACGATGCGCTTGATGAACTCGCCAGCGCGCCCCTCTTTGTCGTCGGTGCGAATCGACAGGAAGACGGTGCCGCGGTGCTGGCCCACGCACATGACCCAGCGCGCGCGATCGTGGCGGAGCAACAGGTCGGCGATCTCGGCGACGAGGTCGGGGTAGTCGAGTGCGCCGAGGTTCACCGTGAGCAGGTTGCCGCGCAGCTCGGCGCGACGGATGGCGCGGTCGAGCGCGGCGAAGTGAGCGGAGGACACCTTCGGCTCGGCGATGCGGTGGAGCTGCTCGAGGTCGGCGATCGCGAGCAGCTCGCTGTACGCAGCGCGCTCGTACGCCGACGACTCGCGGCCAAGGTCGCGGGTCTCGGACTTGATCGCGTAGAGCAGCGCGGTCGCGAGGCGCGCGTCGAGCGGCACACCAGCCGCGCACAGGTAGCCGTAGGTGATCGTCGAGGTCGCGCCGATCCCCTCACGCACATCGCACCACGGCGCGCGCGTTGCCGCAGCGGTGAGCGGGTGGTGGTCGACGACGATATCGATGCGGTGCGCCAGCGGCAGCGAGTTGTTGCCGGTCTCCGGCTGGGTATCGACCATCGCGATGACGTCGAACTGTGCGAGGTCGAGTTGATCGCTGCGCACATGCTCGAGGCCGAGCACGCTGACGAGTGCGCGGTTTTCGGGGCGGCCGATGATCCCGCCGCGCGCGACGCTGACCGTGAGGCCAGCGCGGGTCTCGAGCAGGCGTCGCAGGCACTCCGCCGCCGCCATGCAGTCGGGGTCGGGGTTGTCGTGCATCAGGACGAGCGCCGGCCCGCGGCCTTTGAGGCGCGCGAGGGCTCCGTCGAGATCGAAGGTTGCCGCCGGGGCGGTGGAGCTCACCCGGGCGGCTCCAGCATCGCGTGGTCGCGTACGATCTCTCGTGCGGGCGCGCACTCGAGCAGGCGCGCGCGTAGCGCCGGATCGCGTAGCCGTCGCGCCTTGGCCTGGACCTCGCGGTAGGCGCGCGCGAGGGCGGCCTGTGATTCCTCGGTGCGGCCCGCCGCGCGACAGAGCCGCGCTTGGATGTGAAGGATCTCGTCGGCGCCCTCCGGGTTCTTCGTCGAGTCGAGCAGCCGGACCGCCTCGGTGGCGCGGTCGGCTGCTCCGGCTGCGTCGCCCGTGGCAGCAAGCGCCAGCGCCTCGGCGGCCACGCCGTGGATCTCGCCGAGCGGCACTTGTGATTCACGGGCGAGGCGCGTCGCCTTGCGTGCGGCCTCGAGCGCAGCGGCTGGCGCGCCGCCCGCGCCGAGCCGCGCCAGCGCGAGATAGACCAGCGCGCGGATCTCCTGGTAGCGATTTCCGGTTTGCACGGCGAGATCGCGGCCGGCCTCGCAGAGCACACGCGCCTCGGCCGCCGCACCACGCTTGAGGTGGATCTGTGCGAGCGACGTCATGACGTCGTTCAGCGAGTGCTGATCCTTGTGGTGGCGTGCGAGCGCTTCGGCCTTCTTGAGGTACTGCTCGGCGCGCACGAGGTCGCCGATCTCGATGTAGAGCTGTCCGAGGTTCGAGAGCTTTTGGCCGATGCCGGCGCGGTTGCCCACCTCGTCCTCGAGCCTGATCGCCTGTCGGTAGTGCGAGATCGCCTCCTCGTACTCGCCGAGCTCGGAGAAGACGATGCCCATGAGGTTGATGACCCGCGCCTGCAAGCGGACGTTCTTCAACCGGCGCAGGATCACGAGCGCCTCGGCCGCCGCCTCGAGCGCCTCGCGCAGCCGTGACATGTTCCAGAGCGCGCTGGCACGTGTCGCGAGGATCTCGGCGCGCTCGAGCAGGCTGGGGCGATCATCGCCGAGGAGGGCGAGCGCGCGCTCGCAGAGCTCGAGCGCACCGCCGAGGTTGCCGCCGTTTCGTTCGAGCAGCGCGGTGAGTCGGAGGCCGCTCGCCCAGACCAGCCGATCACCGGCCTCCTCGGCCGCCTTCACCGCAGGGTCGAGTGCGCGTCGCGCCGCGCGTGGCCTGCCGGCGTCGAAGTAGAACTGCGCCAGCAGAAGCAGCCCGCGGATGGTGCGCGCCTTGTCGCCGAGCGCCTCGGCGGCGCGGAGCATGAGCCTGATTTCACGCAGGCGCGCGATCCGCTGGGCCTGGCCGCGAAAGATCGTCTCTCGCTCGGCGTGCGCGGCGAAGCGCTCGGCGTGCGCGTCGGCGGGGAGCAGGTCGAGCGCACGCGAGAGGTGGGCAGAGGCGTCACGGGTGGCGCACATCTCGGCGGAGTGGAGCCCGGCTGCGAGGAACCGGTGCGCCGCGCCCACCGCGTCGCCGGCGACGTCGTGGTGCCGTGCGATCCGCGCGTCGTCCTGCCCCGCTCGATAGGCCGGCGCCTGCGCGATGCGAGCAGCGCAGGCGAGGTGGAGCGCCCGTCGGTCATCGGGCGGCAAGAGCTCGTAGGCGACCTGAAGCGTGAGGTCGTTGCGGAACGTGTGTCCGGCGGGGATCACGTCGCAAAGTCCGCGCGTGACGAGCAGCGCGAGGTCCGCAGCAGCGGGACGCCCGAGCAGCGCTTCGAGGTCGGCGGTCGCGAAGTCACGCCCGATCACCGCGGCGCGCGCGAGGGTGGCCTTCGGTCCGTCGGGCAGGTGGTCGAGTCGAACCGCGACCAGCGCTTCGACCGAGGTCGGCAGCAGCACCTCCGCGTCCCGTCGCGCCCGCACGAGCTTGCCCGGGTGCTCGGGGCTCACGGTGAGCGCGCCCCGCTCGACCAGCGCCTCGATGGTCTCCTGGATGAAGAACGGGTTGCCCCCGGTCTTGGCGAGGATTGCGGTCGCCAGCGAGCGAGCGTCTTCGCCCGGAGCGAAGCGGTCGAGGATGAGCTGAGTGCGGTCGTCGAGTGCGAGGTCGCCGAGCATGAGCACGCGGGTCCCGGCGCTGCGCGCGGCG
The DNA here is from genome assembly GCA_009692535.1 of Myxococcales bacterium. Taxonomy (GTDB): domain Bacteria; phylum Myxococcota_A; class Polyangia; order Haliangiales; family SHYZ01; genus SHYZ01. The sequence goes on along the minus strand of SHYZ01000135.1, from coordinate 4,883 downwards.
TCGAGGATTCGCTCTTCGGGGCGCGTGGTCGCGAGGCCGAGGATCGGCTGGTCCGTCGGGATCGCGAGCAGCTCGGTGAAGACGTGCCAGCTCGCCTGATCGGTCCAGTGCACGTCCTCCATTACGATCACGAGCGGTCGTTCGCGCGAGAGCCGCTCCTCGATGCGCCGGAAGGCTTGCGTGACGCGGTGACGCCGCTCTTCCGCGTCGAACTCGATGCCGTCTTGCGCGGCGTCCTTCACGCCCAGAAGGAGGCTGGCCGCCTGCTGGAGGCCCTGCGCCTCGCGCCCTGCGAGGTCGTCCGGGTAGAACATCGCGGTGCTCATCTGAATGCGCCGCTGGATCTCGCGCGGCTCAGCGCCCTCGGCAAGGCCGAGCAGGTCACGGGCGAGGTCGGCGACGATCGCCAGTGGCGTATCGCGCGTGGCAGCGCGCGCCGCGGCGCGGAGGATCGTCGCCTCGCCCGCCGGGATCCCCTGAAGGAAGTTCGTCACGAGCGAGCGCTTGCCGACGCCTGCATCGCCGACAACGATGAGGTACTGCTTCTTCCGCGACACCAGCACGTCGCGGTAGATGTCCTTGAGCGCCTTGAGCTCAAGCTCGCGGCCGACGAGCGCCGAGGTCGCAGAGCGCTCGCGCATCCGCTGGACCCGCTCTTTGGGACCGCGCAGGCGGTGAACGCGGGCGCGGACCGCGGCGTTGTCGTCGGCGGAGGGGAGGGCGCGGGGCTCGGTTCCAAGATCGATCGACGCGAGCTCTTCGAAATTCCAGTCGGTGCGCGCGAGCCGATAGACGTCGCCGCCGACGAGCACCTCACCCCCGCGTGCGGCGTGCGCGAGTCGCAGCGCCATCTTCGACGTGTCGTCCTCGAGTTCGTGTTTCCAGGCCGCGCCGCGCCGGCGCACGACCGCATTGCCGCGCTGGATCCCGACGGAGAGCCTGAGCTCGGGCTCGACATCACGACCGATCCCGTCGAGCGAATCGACCAGCGCGAGCGCGAGTTGGATCGCGCGCGACGGATCGTCATCGCCCGCGACCGGCAGCCCGAGGACATAGGCGAGGCCGGGGACTCCGTCCGAATCCATGCCGGGCGCACGCTGGGGATGCGCGTCGTGCTTGTACGCGACGTGCTCGACGATGCGGAAAAAGTCGGCCACAGTGGCGCGCGCACGTTCTTCGCCGACGCGCTGCCGGAGCACCTCAAACCCGGCGAGCCGGGCTTCGACGAGCAGCACCGAGCGGCGCTCGCGGACCTCGGTCGGCGGCGCGACGGGTGCGGCCTCATCTGCGCCGTCACCGTCACTTGGCGCGAGCACCGCCGGCAGCTGCGTGCCCGACGCTGCGAGCAGCGGCGTCCCGTCGGCGTTGCGCTTGCCCACCGGCGTCGGGCCGGGATCGGGCGCCACCACCCGCGGCATGCTGCCCGACACCGACGGGCGCACCGGCGTCGGCCGAAGCGGCGTGCCGCGCGGCACCAGCTCGGTCACGAAGCGCGCGAGCGTCGAAGAGTCGTACGGCTCGTCTTGCGCCTGGGCCCAGCGGAGCTGAAATCGCCCGAGCGCGGTCTGAAGGTCGCGCGTCTCGGCGTAGCGGTCATCGCGGTTGTAAGAGAGCGCCTTGAGAATGATCGCCTCGAGCTCCGGCGGCAGATCGGGCGCGCAGTCGCGCGGCCGCGGGATCGCGCCGGCCTTCACCAGGTCGAGCACCTCTTTCCCTTTTCCGGGGAAGAGCGGTCGCGCGCAGGCGAGCTCGAACAGCACCACGCCGAGCGAGTAGATGTCCGAGCGCTGGTCGACCGGCATGCCGCGCGCCTGCTCCGGCGACATGTACGCGAACTTCCCTTTGACGACGCCCTCCTCCTCCTGCACGTCGCGCGTGCGCGCGATGCCGAAGTCGACGATTTTCACGCCGCCGTCCCACGAGACGAGGATGTTCTGCGGCGACACGTCGCGGTGGACGATGCCGAGCGGCTCGCCGTACTCGTCGGTCTTGCGGTGCGCGTAGTCGAGCCCGCGCGCCGACTGCTGGACGATGTACGCGCAGAGCCCGTACGGCACGCGTCGCCCGACGTGCGCCGCCTCCTGGAGCATCTTCAGGAGGTCGAAGCCCTCGACGTGCTCCATCGCGAGGAAGAAGGTCTGATCGACCTGACCGAAGTCGAAGACCTGGACGATGTTCGGGTGGTTGAGCCCGAGCGCGATCTTCGCCTCGTCGACGAACATCGTGACGAAGTGCCGCGAGTTCGCGAAGGCGGTGTGGATCTTCTTGATGACGAGCAGCTTCGCGAGCCCCTGCGCGACGGTGGAGCGCGCGAGAAATACCTCCGCCATCCCGCCGGCCCCCAGGCGACGAACCATCTGGTATTTCCCGAACTGCTCCAAGCGTCCGTAGTCTAGCAGCGACCGGCGCGGCGAGGGCGCCTCGGCCGCCGTCGCCCAGTCGCCGTTACGCGCGTCACAGCGGCGTGATCACGAGGTTGTCGAACCAGAGTTCCGACTGCCAGTCGTTGAAGCCGAAGTGGTCGTGCCCGGGGCCGGCGAGCGGCGCCGGATCCTCGAAGGTGAGGAACGGGGCGGCCATGTCGTCGACGAACCAGTCGAGGCGACCGCCTTGGCGGACGATCTTGAAGTGGTAGCGGTGCCCGATCTCGGCGCGGCGCGGGCTCCACTTGCGGTCGGCGCCGTGCTCGTCGAGGCGCGCGAGGAACGACTCGGTGTTCTGGTGCCCGCCGAGTACGAAGACGTAGCCGGTCGCGGCGTAGGCACCCTTGTCCTTCGCGTACGAGCGGCCGTCGCCCCATGCCTCGATCTTGAGATCTCCGTCGGGGGAGTTGGCCCAACAGTCGAACTCGATGACGGCGTTGGTGGGCAGCTTGCGGCGCAGCCAGAGCGGGTGGTTGTACGCGCCTTGGGCGCCAAGCGCACCGCCCGAGATGCGGTAGGCGTCGGGCGCCGTGGCGTGGTAGTCGCCGCCGAGATCGGCGCGCGTGAAGTCGTCGGCAAACGGTGCGGTGATCGCGGGTGGCTCCGGGCTGCTGCCGACACAGCCGAACGGGCTGCTGACGGTAAGCGCCAAGCAGAGGAGGGGGCGCAGCGTCATGCGGCGATGACTACTGGATGTCGACGAGGAGGACGTACGTGCCGGTGCCGCCGCCGCCGTGCGTCACGCGGATGTAGTAAGTGCCGGCGGGGAGGTCGACCACGGCGCCATCGACCGCGGGATCGAGTAGCGAGCAGTCGCCGGGCCCGCTGTTGCTGTCCTGTGCGATGGCTGCAGGGGTCATCGCGTCGAGCGCGTCGCAGATCATGCCCATGCTGTCGTACAGCGTGATGAGCGTGTCGGCGCTGCAGCCGCCGAACCCGTTGCTCGTTGAGATGTAGAGACTGGCCGGGGCGGCGAGGGTGAGCTCAAAGTTGTCGCCGTCCATCGCGCCGGTCATGGTGCCGTTCACGATGAAGTCGGAGCTGGTCGGGCCCTGCGCGTCACAGAAGGAAAAGTTCGGCGACATGTCGGCGATGGAGACCACCGGCTGGCAGGTGCCGCCGATGCACCATCCGCCCAGTGCGCAGCGGTCGGTCATCGATGCCGGGTCGCACGTCGCGCCGGGCGGCAGCGTGCCGATGAGATCGAGCGTGACGTTGGCCGTGAGCGTGTAGCCGCCGGCGGCGTCGAACACCACGTAGTAGATGCCGGCCTCGAGGGTCGGCGAGGTGAACGCGAGCGTCCCGCCGGTGTCGCAGCTGACCTCGGCGTCGGGCGAACAGGTGCCGGCGCCGCGCAGGTAGATGGCTGCGCTGCCGCCGCCGCTGCCGCTGCGTGTCGCAGTCACCTGCACCGTGCCGGGGCCGGTGAGCTCGAGCGCGTAGATCGCCTCGCCGCTGCCGCTGCCCACGCAGCCAGCGCTGAGCTCGTTCACGGCGCCACCGGCGACGGTGCCCGTCACCGGCACTTCGTCGAGGATTGGCGGCGCGTCACCGCAGATGGCGGCGTATGGATCCATGCAGGTGCCCATGCCGGCGCCATCGTCGGCGCAGGCGTAGGGATCGACGCAGCGGTCGGTGACGCCGCCAGGGTCGCAGGTGTCGCCGAGCATGCGCACATGGCGCAGGTTGACGACGATCGAGTACGCGCCCTCGGCGCCCATGTAGCCGTCGACGACGACGAAGTAGGTGCCGCTGTCGGCGGCGTCGATCGTCACCGTCTCGCTGCCGCCCACGCCGGCGGAGTCGGAGCAGCCGAGCGTGGCGGCCGCGTCGCCGCAGACCGACTGGATCGACAGCGCCGGCTCGAACGCATCGAACATTGAGTTCGTCGGCACAACCGTGGCGATGATGTCGACTGGACCGGTAACGGAGATGGTGTAGGTCACGTCGCCCGCGTCACCGTCGGTCGCGCAGCTCGGCGTGGCGAGATCCGCGGCGCCGGCGGTGGTTCCGGCAGTCGGCGTGCCGGTCGCGAGCGCTGTGGCGAGTGACTCGCAGGCCGCCGCTGGATCGGTGCAGACCGGGCTCGAGCCGCCCGAGGGGTCGATGCAGAGGAAGCCGCTGTCGCAGAGGTCGGTCGTGCCGGTCGGATCGCACGGGGCGCCCGGCCCGAGGATGTCGAGCACCGTGAGCAGCAGCTCGAAGTCACCCGTCGCGCCAGCGCGGCCGTCGACGAATGCGAAGTAGGTGCCTGGATCGAGCGTCAGGTTCAGCGTGTCGCCGAGCATTCCGCCGGCCGCGCAGCCGATCTCGGTGCTGGTGTCGCTGCAGTCGCTGCGCAGGTAGAGCGCGGTGTCGAAGGTGGTGCCGGCGAGATCGGTCGAGAGCCGAGCCAGCGCACGTTCGTAGAGCGTGAAGACGAAGAGCTGCTCGCCGGCCGCGCTGCCGCCGCAGGTGCTG
>SHYZ01000134.1 GCA_009692535.1 Myxococcales bacterium | reverse complement strand
GATCGGCGGAAGACTGCTCAGGACCTTCCCGAGGTCCTCAGGTGAGATTTTGCAGGCTCAGCCACCACCGCGACTGAGCGCGGTGAGGCGAACTGGTGTGTCCGACATGCCGATGACCCTGCGCCCCGCAGCGCCCCGTGGTCAAGCAGCGCAACCATCGCCGACCGATTGGTTGACAAGCCGCCCCAAGCGTGGCGATAACCCCGCCCGGACCACCACCAAGGGCACGCACACCATGAAGACTCTCGCTTCGATTCTCCTCCTCGCTTCGATCACTCTCCTCTCCGCTTGCGGCGATCCCGACGACGGAAAGATCACGCTCCCGCCTGACGCCCGCGTTGGCGGCCTGCCTGACGCCCGCGTGAACACCACGCCCGACGCGTCCACCGCGCAGACCGACTGCGACACCGTCACGCAGAACTGCGAGGGCGACGCTGACAAGTGCACGCTCGTCGTCGACGGCCAGGATCTCGACCGCGTCTGCCTTGCCGAGACCGGCATGGTTGGCGAGGGGATGACCTGCCTGCGCACCACGCAGGGCAACGCCGGCGTCGGTCACGACAACTGCGCCGCCGGCCTCTGGTGCTCGGGCCTCGGCTTTGGCACCGGCGCTGACGGCTTCCCGGTCGAGCGCGCCTGCCGCCGCTGGTGCCGCAACACCATGGGCTGCGACCAGCCGCAGCGCTGCGTCGAGCTCGGCGACCTCGTGCCGCAAGACGCCTTCTGCCTCACCACCTGCGAGCTCTGGGGCACCACCTGCGGCGCCGGCCTCGGCTGCAACATCATCACCACCACCGAGCTCGAGTCGGTCGGCTACTGCACCTCGGTCGGCACGGTCATCCTCGGCGGCGAGTGCGACGGCGAGATGCTCCGCTGCGGCGCGGACGCGGTCTGCATCAGCGGCGCGAGCGATACGGACCCGAGCTCCTGCCGCGCGGCCTGCGATCAGGCGAGCGGCGCGACCGGCACGCACGGCTGCGAGACGGGCTACACCTGCAGCCCGCTCAACGGCGCGCCCACCGGCTACGGCGTCTGCGTAATGTAGCTGTAGCGCGGCAGGTATCCGCTGCCGCACCTGGCAGGAGCTTCGCCCCACCTCGGGGCGTTCTCCCCCGGTCCCCGAACTGCGATCCAACTTACTGAGTTCTAAAAGCATTCCTCCGCAGGGGGTGGGGGAATGCTTCCGCATGCGCGCGCTGCGAACACCGTCAGCCAAGCAGTTGTAACAACTTGCCGCAGCGGGCGAGTGGCCCGCTTCCTGCTCAACCGGTGCCCATGGCCCGAGAAGAGCGCATGCGTCTCCCGGTAAGCTCCGCCGTTCTGCTCGCCACCGTGCTCGCGTTGCCCACAGCAAGCGGCGCCGACACCGGGTCGCCCAGCGCGACCGCGTCGGCCGCCCGCCCGCGCGGCACCTTCGTGCAGCGCGAGCCGTCCGACCGCACGCCGCGCCTCGGCCCCGGCCCGCGCCACCGCATCATCTACATGAACCGCCACGGCGGGACGTTTCACGGCGGCTACGACGACGACTCGTCCACCAACGCCTCGAGCATCCCCTCCTCCTCCAACGCCACCGTCTCGGCGTGGAGCTACGGCGACGCACGCTGGACGCAGCTCATGAGCTGCACCCGCCTGATGTTCGCGCGCTTCGACGTGGCGGTAACCGACGTCGATCCGGGTAGCACCACGCACATCGAGTCGGTCGTCGGCGGCTATCCCGGCGAAGTCGACATGCCCGACGGGGTCGGCGGCGTCGCGCCGATGAACTACGACTGCTCGGTGGTGGAGCGCGCCATCGTCTACACCTTCTCCGGCGTCTACGGCGACGACGTGCAGGAGATCTGCCACACCGTCGCGCAGGAGACCGCGCACGCGCTCGGCCTCGACCACGAGTACAAGTGCGAAGACCCGATGACCTACCTCTACGGCTGCGGCGACAAGACGTTCCTGGACGTCAACGCGCCCTGTGGCGAGGACTCACCGCGCGAGTGCATGTGCGGCGGCAACACGCAGAACTCGGTGCAGGCGATGTTCCAAATCCTCGGCTCCGCCGACGACGCCGGCCCCGAGGTCGACATCGTCACGCCGCGCAACGGCGACACCGTCGCGCCCGGCTTCCGACTCGAGGCCGACGCTTCCGACGCGCAGGGCGTAACCAAGGTCGACTTCTACATCGACAGCGCGTACGTAATCACCGCGTCGGTGCCGCCGTACCGAATCAACGCGCCGCACACGCTCACTGCCGGTGCGCACACGCTCGAAGCACGGGCGTACGACCTCGCCGGCAACGAGGTCCGTGCGTCAATCAGCGTGTCGATCGAGACCCCGACCGGCTGCGTGTCATCAGCCGACTGCGGCGCCGGCGAGCGTTGCGAGAGCGGCGCGTGCCTCTCCGACAGCGTGCCTGGCAGCACCGGCAGCCCGTGCATCGGCGGCGACGACTGCGCCAACGGTACCTGCGGCAGCGACGGCGTCGACTCGCTCTGCACCGAGTCGTGCGTGGACGACGCGAGCTGCCCCGACGCCATGGTCTGCCGCGGCGCCAGCTCGGGCGCCGGCCTCTGCTGGCCCGGCGAGTCGGTCGCCGGCTTCGACGATGGCGCCTACCTCCTCGGCGGCTGCAGCATCTCGGCGCGTGCGGTCGACGGCGATGAGCACGGCGCGCGGGGCCCCTTCGCGCTGCTCGCACTCGTGGGCGCAGTGCTCATCGGCGCGCGTCGCCGCCAGCGCGGCCAGTAGCGCGAGTTGGCGTTGCTTCCTGCGACGAGGCGTCCCCCTGCTTGGGTCGGCTCGAGTGCATTTCGGGAAGGTGCGTCACCGGCGCGCCCGAGATGATCTGCCGATAGCAGGCTACGCTGCGCGCCCCGCTGCCGCCGGCGCGCCTCGAACGCCTCAGTCGCAGGCCCCAGTCGCGCAGTCGCACGGCGCCGGCACGCCCGCTACCGCGCAGCCGTGCACCACCATCCCCTCTTCGAAGAAGCGACGCACCATCCGCTGCACCGCGTTGCGCTCGTTCACGTTGGAGTGCGTGCCGCTGTCCTCGAACGGCGCCACGTTGGTCTCCAGCGGTGCCGGCGTCGCGTGCTCGTCGAAGATCGTGAGCCCGCTCGGGACCGCGTCGGTCGCCTCGGTCATGCCGAACGGCACGTACAGGCTCGGCCCGGTGACCGGGATGCCCATCGTGCGCGCGACCATCTCGGTCGACAGCGGTGTCACCAGGCTGTCGTTCAGCGCCTCGTACATGAAGATCTGCTTTGACGGCGTGTCGGGCAGCGGGTCGAGCACCACGCGCGCCGTGGTCGTGATCGGGTCGAAGCGATCCCAGAGCATGCCGACCAGCGCGATGAGCTCCTGGTCGAGCACAAAGCCGGGATACGCGGCCTGCAGCGCGATCTGGAGCGGCGGCCACGCGAGCGAGCGCTCGAAGTTGAGCGTCCAGTTGCCGCCCGGCACGCCGAGCGCGCCCTTGAACACCTTCGGCTCGTACGCCATGAAGACGTTGCCCATGATCCCGCCGAGCGACGCGCCGTAGTAGTAGACCTTGGTCGGGTCGATGGTCACTTCACCGTCGATCTGGAACAGCGGGCTCTGGGCCATTGGGCCGCGCACCACGCGCGAGAGCGCCATGAAATTGATCACCCCCTGCCCGAGCTTGTCGATCAGGTTGGGGAACTTGTTAATGTCGTTCACCGCAAACGCCGCGGTGGCGAAGTCGTTCTTCGACAGGCCGATGAAGTCGCCCGCGACGCAGACCACGCAGTTGTCGTTCACCACACGCTGGAGGAATTCACTGTCGAGGTAGCCGAAGCCGTTGCCGAAGAGCCCGTGCCCGAACACCAGCACCGGCACCGGGCCACGACCCACCGCGCAGGCCGGGACGATCGCGGCGAACTTGGCCGGGATGGTGCCGTTGAGCTCGGGCAGCCCGTCGGCGCCGCGCTGCATGTGCGACGCGTCGGTGATGCCGTTGGTGAGGAAGCTCGGCACGTCGTAGGTGCCGCGGATGAAGCGGTGCACGTACGCCGGATTGCCGAGCCCCGCGACCTCGGCGGCCTCAAACGTCATGCCCGCGCCGTCGTCGGGCATGTCGGGCAGCGCCTTGGTGCGCATCGTGAGCAGGTCGGAGGTGAGGAACTCATCCGACGCGGTGACGAAATCCCACGCCAGCGCGAGCTCGGTCTTGGGGATGCCGTGGGTCTCGAGCGCCGCGAAGATGTCGGGCGCGCGCGCGGCGAGCCTGGCAAAGAGCGGGTGGTCGAAGTCGGCGCCGTCGAGCAGCGCCTGGAACGCGGGCGGGATCGCGAGCGCCGAGCCGTCGGCAGCGAGCACGGTGCGACGGATCGCGACCGCGTAGCGCTTGCCCGGACGCATCCGCTGGAGCGGGCGAATGAGCAGCGAGCGCTTCTCGGGCGCGTCGTCGGAGATGCCCTCGTTGGCATCGACCTCGGCGAAGAGCGGCACGCGCTCGCCCGACTCCATGTCGAGCAGCACGACGCCGGCGCCCGGGGCCATCGACTGCGTGATGTCGCGGTGGCCCGGCAGGCCGTCGCTCGAGACGCCGGTCGCGAACGCGACGACGATCACGGCGTTCGGCGAGAAACCGTCGTAGCGGTTGAGCAGCGTGGTGTCGACCACGCGACCGTCGATGTTGACCGGCATGGCGGCAGCGGGAAAGTTCACGCGGAAGCCGGTCGCCGACGTGGCGTCCTCGTCGAGGTAGACCGACGACGGGAACGGTAGCATGCACGCGCCGCCAGCGAGCGGGTTGCAGGCGGCAGGCGCTCCCCCTGAGTCGGGTGCGTCAGAGACGCTGTCTCCGCAAGCGACTGCGAAGAGCATCACACTAGCGAAGAGCGAGCGGGCAAGCTTCATCCGTATCCTCCAAAAGGTTCGTGTACATTACTCTCGATGCGTCGCCCTTGGTTCGCCCTCTTCGTGACGTTTGTGACGTTCGCCATTTCACCGGCCGCACCGTCGGCGGACGCCGCCGGTCTCGACCACGCGCGGCCCCGCAGCTACGCCATTGAGCAGCCGCTCCGCCTCGATGAGGCCGGCGTGCCGGTGCGGGCGCGCGCGGGCATCCGCCGCCGCCTGTTCGTGAACCGCGGCGGCGCCACCATGTCGCCCGGCCCAATCGACAACTCGTCGGGCAACGTCTCCACCATCGTGAGCCGCGCCAGCGCGATCCCGGCGTTCACGGGCAGCGACGCGCAGTGGAACGCGATCATGGACTGCACGCGCGTCACATTCGAGCCGTTCAACATCCTCGTGACCGATGAGGACCCGGGCATCGCGAGTCACGTCGAGTGCGTCGTCGGCGGCTACCCGCAGGACATCGGCGCACAGGACGACGCGGGCGGGGTCGCGCCGACACCGGCCTGCGACAACGGCATCATCGAGCGCGCCGTGGTCTACGCCTTCTCGGAGGTGTGGGGCGAGGGCAACACCGTCGACATCTGCGCCACCATCGCGCAGGAGAGCGCGCACGCGTTTGGACTCGACCATGAGTTCATGTGCGAGGACCCGATGACCTACCTCTTTGGATGCGGCTTCAAGCGCTTCCAGGATCTCGCCGTCCCCTGCGGCGAGTACAGCGCGCGCGGCTGCCGCTGCGGCAACACCACGCAGAACTCGTTCCAGGAGCTGCGCAATCTCCTTGGGGCGCCCGATCCCAACCCGCCGCTCGTCGAGATCACGGGGCCGCTCGAGGGCGCCACCGTGAAGCTCGGGTTCACCATCCAGGTGGCCGCCAGCGACGACACCGGCATCAACCGCGTGGAGCTCTACGTCGACGGCGCGAAGCAGCACTTCTCGGTGGACAACACGCCGACCTACGCGCTCGAGACGCCGAACGACCTTGCGATCGGTGAGCACGACTTCCTCGTGATCGGCTACGACAACGGCGGCAACTTCGTCGAGGACGCGGTCCACGCGGTGGTCGAGGCGGCGTGCGGCTCCGACGCCGAGTGCGACGGGGGACTGATCTGCGTTGTAGGCGCCTGCGTCGTGCCGCTCGGTGGCGACTGCTTCTCGAACAACCAATGCGACTCCGGGCTCTGCCTCGGCGTCGGCGGGCTCGGGCAGGTCTGCACCAGCCTCTGCGCGTCGAGCGCCGAGTGCCCGTCGAACTTCGAGTGCCGCACGCCCGAGACCGGCGGCGCCGACAAGTGCCTCGTCGTCCTGGACGACAGTTGCTCGACGACCGGCACTGGCCGCGGTTCGCGTTCGGCCACGTGGCTCCTCATGGTCGCTGGCGCGCTGTTCGTGCTCCAGCTTCGGCGGCAGCGTCGTCCTGAGCGTCGTCCTAATCCTCACGCCTAGCGCGAGCGACGGACACTTCATGCAGGGCCACGGTTTTCACCTTCTGGCCGCCTGCTTGGCGGCGAGCCCGCTGCTGCTCGCGGCCACCGACGTCCACGCGGCGCGTCCCCGCGGCGTCGTGAAGTGGCTGCCGGGCGCACGCGACTCTTCGCCGCCCGAGGCAGGCGCAGCAGCGCCGCTCGTGATCTTCATGAACCGCCACGGCGGGACCTACTTCCCCGCGTTCGACAACGACTCGTCGACCAACGCGTCGACCATCCCCGAGGACGTCTCCACCGTCGGCGCGTTTCATCTCGGCGACCCCGAGTGGACCCAGCTCATGGCCTGCGTGCGGGTGATGTACGGCCGCTGGAACGTCGCCATCACCGACGAGGATCCAGGCGCCGCGCCCCACCTCGAGTCGGTCGTCGGCGGCGTCCCCGGCGAGCTGCAGATGCCGGCCGGCGTCGGCGGCGTCTCGCCCGGGACCTGCGGCGTCATCGACCGCTCGATCGTTTTCACCTTCGCCGCGATCTACGGCGACGACGTGCAGGAGATCTGCCACACCGTCGCGCAGGAGACCGCGCACTCGCTCGGCCTCGACCACGAGCTGCTCTGCACCGATCCGATGACCTACCTCGGCGGCTGCGGCGTGAAGCGGTTCCAGGACGAGGACGCACCATGTGGCGAGGACGTGCCGCGCGACTGCATGTGCGGCGGCGCCACGCAGAACTCGGTGCGCATGCTCGACGTGCGCCTCGGCCCGGCGGAGCTGGTGGCGCCCGTGGTCGCGCTGCTCGCCCCCGTCGAGGGCGCGGTGGTCGCATCGGGCTTCGCGATCGTCGCGGAGGCCACCGACAACTACGTCGTCTCCAAGGTCGAGCTTCGCATCGACGGTGAGTCGATCACCTCGCGCGGCTTCGCCCCGTACGAGTTCACCGCGCCGCAGGACTTGGCGCCGGGCACGCACACACTCGTCATCGTCGCGTACGACTTCGCCGGCAACACCGCGAGCGACGAGGTCATCGTGACGGTGGCCGCCGGCTGCGCGAGTGACGCCGACTGCGACCCCGGCGCGAGCTGTGCGGGCGGCGTCTGTCTCGGCGACGTCGGGAGCGCGTGCGACGCACCGGGGGACTGCGCGGGCGGACTCTGCGTTGCGGTCGGCCAGTTCGAGCGCATCTGCACCGCCGCGTGCGACTCGGCTGCGGCGGATGCGTGCCCGAGCGGCTTCGCCTGCACCGTCGGGGCAGGAAGCGTGGACAAGTGTTTGCCGGCGCCGCCCGAGGAGGGGGGCTGCCACGTGTGGCGGGCGTCGGGTGAGCGACAGGGTGAGCGCGGCACGACCACGCTCGTCACCGGCCTGCTCGCTGGCTTGGGCCTCGCCCTCTCCACCTGGCGCGCGCGACGCGCATGATGCGGCGCGTGACGACCTTGTCGATCCGAGCGCTCGCGCTCGCAGCGCTCGTCGCTACGCTCGCACTCGTTCCCACCACCGCCACCGCCGAGCCGCCACGCGGCACGGTCAAGTGGAGCGCGGACACCGTCCGTCGCCTACCGCCGGTTCACGCCGGCATCCCGCAGCCGCGCCGGGTGATCTACATGAACCGCCACGGCGGCCTGTTCCTGCCGGGCCCGAACAATTCGTCCGCGAACACCTCGTCGATTCCTGATCGCAGCGCGCAGGTCGGCGCGTTCGGGCTCTCAGACGACGCGTGGACGCGCATCATGGCGTGCGTGCGCAACCAGTTCGCGCCGTTCAACGTCGAGGTCACCGACGTGGATCCCGGGTTGATCCCGCACCTCGAGTCGGTCGTCGGCGGCCACCCACGCGACGTCGGCATGGACAGCAACGTCGGCGGCGTCTCGCCCGGCACCTGCGACATTATCGAGCGCTCGATCGTCTTCACCTTCTCCGAGGTGTACGGCGGGAACCTGCAGGGCATCTGCGAGACCGTCGCGCAGGAGACCGCGCACTCCTACGGCCTCGACCACGAGCTCCACTGCCCTGACCCCATGACCTACCTCTGGGGCTGCGGCGAGAAGTCCTTCCGCGACCTCGACGTCGAGTGCGGCGAGTCGACGCCACGCTCCTGCTCGTGCGGCGGCCAGACGCAGAACTCGGTCGAGCTCCTCAAAGAGCGGCTCGGCCTCGGCGAGTCGGAGCCGCCGGTGATTCGTGTGCTCTCGCCCGCCGACGACGACACGGTGACGCCCGGCTTCTCCGTCGAGGTCGAGGTCTCGGACAACAACGCGGTCGCCAAGGTCGAGCTCCGCATCGACGGCGCCTACGCCGCCGCTTCGTCGGTGCCGCCCTACTCGATGATCGCGCCGCCGGCCCTCCCGCTTGGGCCACACGAGGTCGACGTCGTCGCGTACGACCTGTCGTCGAACCGCGCGCGGGTCACCTTCGCCATCGAGATTGCGCCCGACTGCTCCGTCGACGCTGATTGCGCCGCGGGCGTGATCTGCAGCGCCGGGATCTGCCTCGGCGATGTGGGCGCGCCGTGCGATCGAAACGGCGACTGCGCCGACGCGCTCTGCGCCTCGGTCGCCCAGTACGAGCGGATGTGTACGCGCCTGTGCGACGCCAACAGCGACAGCGCGTGCCCCGACGGCTACGCCTGCAACCGCGGCGAGGGCGGCAACCTCGACAAGTGCTGGCCTGCCGCGCCAGCCCCCGGCGGCTGCCTCAGCGTCGCCGCCGGTCGCACCCGCAGCGCCCCCCTGTTCGCCGGCCTCGCGCTCGTCGCGCTGGTCGTGCTCGTCAGGCGTCGCGCCGCGCTCGGCCGCCGCGCGCGTTAAGCCGCGACGCTCACGGGCTCGAGCGCCGCGCCGAGGTCACGCGCTCGTGGCCCGCGAGATCGTTCGCGGTGCTGGCGTCCACGAGCCCGGCTCGCCCGCAGAGCTCGCGCACCACCGCCCCCTGCGTCGCGCCGTGCTCGATCGCGAGCGTCCCGCCCGGCGTGAGCAGCGGCAGCGCTGCCGCGACGAGCCGCGCGATGAGGTCGAGGCCGCCGGGCCCACCGTCGAGCGCGCCGCGCGGTTCGCAGCGCACCTCGACCGCGAGTGAAGCGAGCTCCTCACGCGCCACATACGGCGGGTTCGCCGCGATGATCGCAAACTCTCCGTCGAGCGGCGCGGTCAGGTCCCCTTCGCGCAGCGTGACGCGCGCCTCGACCGCGTGCCGCGCCACGTTGCGCCGCGCGACGTCGAGCGCGTCGCGAGACAGATCGGTCGCCACCACCTGCGCCTCGGGGAGCTCGCGGGCCAGCGCGATCGCGACCGCGCCGCTGCCGGTGCAAACGTCCGCGATCCGAATCGGCCCGCGCGGCAGCATGCGCGCCGCGCGCAGCACGACCTCCACAAGGGTCTCGGTGTCGGGACGCGGGATCAGCACCCGCGCGTCGACGTGCAGCGGCAGCGACCAGAACTCCTGCTCGCCGCGCAGGTACGCGACCGGCTCGCCCGCGAGGCGCCGCTTCACCAGCTCGCGAAATGCCGCGAGCTCACTCTCACCGAGCGGCTGATCGTGCGCCGTGTAGAGGCCGACGCGCGTCGTGCCGAGCACCTGCGCGAGCAGCAGCTCCGCGTCGACCCGCGCGCTCTCGATCCCCTGCTCGGCAAAACGTCCGCCGGTCCAGCGCAGCACCTCCAGCGTGGTCCAGATTCGAGGCGACACGGGGCCGGAGCTTACTTCGCGAGGCGACGCACCACGAACATCCCTGCAGCCATGGCGCCGACGAAGACCAACGCGGGCAGCACCGCCGCACCGAGCGCGGCCACCGCCGGTCCGGGACAGTAGCCACCGAGTCCCCAGCCGACGCCAAAGAGCGCCGCGCCCCCGACGAGACGTGCGTCGATCGGCTTCTGCTCGATCGTGGCGAACTCCGGCGCGAGCAGCGGGCGCGACAGCCGACGCGATGCGAAGAACGCCGCCGCAAAGACCGCGACCGCCGACGCCATCACGAACGCAAGGCTCGGGTCCCACTGCCCGGCCACGTCGAGGAACCCGACCACCTTCGCCGGCTGCGTCATCCCCGCGACCGCGAGCCCGACCGCGAACAGCGCGCCCGCGAGGAACGGCACGACCCACTTCACAACGCACCGCCAACGATGTGACGCACCACGTAGACCGTCGCCGCGCCGGTCAGCATGAACGTCATCACCGCGACGAGCGAGCGGAGCGACAGCCGCCCGAGCCCGCACACCCCGTGCCCGCTCGTGCATCCCCCCGACAGCGCCACACCCACGCCGACGAGCAGCCCCGCGGCGCCCACGCCGCCGAGCGAGAGCGGCACCACGCCGAACGCCAGCGGATCGACCAGCACCATGCCGCGCCCGCCGGCGACCAGCCCGACGAGGAAGAGCACGCGCCAGCCAACGTCACCCGTGCGCGGCGTCGTGAGCCCGCCCGCGATGCCGGAGACGCCGGCGATGCGGCCGTGGAGCAGCCAGAGACCAGCCGCGGCGAGGCCGATTAGCCCGCCGCCAACGAGAGGAGCCACGACATTCATCGCCGAGACGTTACGCGATCAGCAGCCGCAGGTGTCGTCGGGGCAGCAG
>SHYZ01000133.1 GCA_009692535.1 Myxococcales bacterium | reverse complement strand
AGCGACAAACCATGATGTCACCGGGTATGGCGGCACAAGTTCACAGCCCGAGAAACTAGTAGCTCATCTCGAAGCTGGCGCGGTGGCGTGGACCCTGAAAGCCAGGGAACTGCATGGAGCGCATCACGCCCAGCACGCAGCGTGCGGCACTCGAGGTCGTAGATCCGTTTACGCGCACGGCGAAGACCCGCCCGTTGGTGCCACAGTCGCCGGTCGCGCCGCAGATTTTGAAGTCGATCTCGGCGGTGCGTACGCCACCAGCAGCGAGACAGCTCACGAGACGCCCGGAGCTGCCGGCGAGCACCGGGTTGATTTCGGAGTCGTCGAGCCGCGAGCTCCCTTCACCCTCGGAGGCGTCGCCGAGCGCGAGCACCTCGTTGTCGAAGTCGTCACCGCCGCTGGCGGCGCCGGCGGTGCTGCTGCCGGCCTCTGCGGCGGTGCCGCGCGGCGCTGGTCGCCGGCCGCGCGCGCGGTTTGGCTTGCGCATCGAGATCGCGACGCTGACCTTCGCGCTGTCGAGCGTCGCCATGCGGTCCCCGTGGCACTCGCCAGCGGCCTCGAGCGTATTCGCCCGCAGGGTGCACTCACGCCGCTCGCGTGGGGGATTCTCCGCGCGGCAGCTATTCGCCAGCGCGCCCGTGTGGTCGGCACGATGGCCTTCGAGCCACGGGCGGCGCTCGCCGCTGGCGGCATCGAGCTCGAGGTCGAAGAGCTTGGCCGCGATCGCTTCGCACGTCGGCCCATCGCCGCCCAGCCGCTTGACGCCCACGAACACGCCCACCGCGACCACGAGCAGTACCGCGGCAATCGACCACGCCAGCGCGTGGGAGTGACGCTTGTGCTGGGCAACGTCGGCCACTACCGCCTGGGTGCGCCGCCGCGCCTTCTGCTGCTCGGCCGCGTCGGCGAGGAGGTCGGTCAGCGCGGGGTTCGCGTCGGCGCGGGCCGAGGTGCCTTTGTCGGGATCGACCAGCAGGTGCTCGCCGAGCAGGTCGCCGCTCTCAATCTGTTCCTCGAGCTGCGCGAGCGTGAACGGCCCGAAGTCGAGATTTCCTTTGCGCACCAGCCAACGCCCGAAATTCTCCTGGGTCGGCTTGCGCGCCGGACGGGGTCCGCCCCCTGCTGCACGGAGCGGGGGCGGCGCACGTGGCGGCAGCGGCGGTGGAGCGCTTGCGGAATCGGTGATCGGCCCGACCGGCGCCGAGGAGTCGACCGCACCCGACGACTCGACGATTAACGCCAGCTGCCCCTTGAGCTCCAGTGCGTCGGCCGGCCGTGACGCAGGGTCGACCTCGAGGCAGCGGCTGGTGAGCGCGGCGAGGGCAGCGGGTAAGCCACGCGACACGCCGACGCTGGTGAGCCCGTCGCGAGCCGAGCGACCGGTGAGGAGCTCCTGGAGCACCGCCGCCACGCCCCAGATGTCGACGCGGCGGTCGACGCGCTCGGGCAGGTGCGAAAAATCCGGCGCCGTCGCGGCCGCGGTCACCGCCGGCAGCAGCGCACGCGCGAGCCCGAGCTCGTGCAGCTTCACGCGCCCGGTCGGCGAGACGAGAATGTTCGCCGTCGCGACCGCGCCGTGAATCGTCTGCTGGTGCGCGTGGCCGAGCCCATCGAGCACCGGGACGACGACGTTGTACGCGCCGCGCAGGGAGAAGAACTGCCCCGCGGCGAGCTTGCGCGCGAGCAGCGTCGCGAGCGGCAGACCGTCGGCGAGCTCGGTCACGACCCACGCGTGCTCGTCGTCGAGCCCAAAGACGCGCGGTGTCGCGAGGCTCCGATGCTCGAGGCGCGCGGCAAGCTCGAGCTCGTGGCGCAGGTGCTCGCGCACGCCGGCCCCGAGCAGCAGGTCGGGCCGAAGGATCTGCAGCGTGACCGCCTGGCTCGTGGTGGCGTCGATCGCGCGGTAGGTCGGGCCGAAAACCCCGTCGCCCGAACGTCCAGCGAGCTCGAAGCGGCCGCCGAGTACGCTACCCGATGGGAGGATGCCTGCGGCGGGATCGATGTCGAGCGGGGAGTCGGATGTCACCGGGCGCGGAGTATAGCCCGCCCGGCGACGAGCGCGTCACTTGGCGATCACTTGGTCGAGCTTGTTTTCGATCCGGTTGAGCTGCTGCTTCTCGCGGCCGCTGACCCGCTCGAAGTGGATGTTTACGAGAAAGAGGTTGAAGTCGCCCACGTTGCCGTCGCTGACGGTCTCGTAGTGGGCCACCTCCAACGTCGGTCGGATGGCGAAGACCTCGCCGCGCAGCTCGAGTCCGAGCGCGCCTCCGACGCCACCGAGCCGCCCCGAATAGGTGCTAGGGCTGTCGGAATCGACGCTGCCAACTCGTGCGCCGCGCAGGAAGACGCCGGCGTTGAGCGATACGTTATCGGCCAAGTCATACGTCGCGATGACGGGCAGCGTGCTCCAGAAGCCCGCGAGGTCGCCGAGCGGCATCAAGCCGAGGTCGGGGGCCACGGCGAGGTGGAGCGGGCCGGTGTGAAGAAAGCGCCACTTGGCCTCGATGCCAAGACCCAGCACCGTGACGCGGGCTCCTACGTCGAGATCGTCGGTGACGCCGACGCGGTACGCGTACTCGAAGTTGGGCAGGTTCGCCCGGAAGGTGCTGCCGTCAGAAGAAGACCTTTCCTCGTAATTCACGGCCATCGCGCTCGTGGTGTGCGATGAGACCCCCTTACCGAGGGGGCGCGCAGTCTGGGGAACGCCGGCGAGCGGGATACAGCCGACGGTGAGGACGGCGAGCGGGAGGAGCAAGAGGCCGCGACGAAGGGGGGCATTCAGCATGGCTGCGAGCTTGGCACGCACGCAGCGTCGTGCCAAGGCTCTGCGGGGAGAGCGAGCTTAACCACCGACGATGGCGGCGAGGCGGCCTAGCATCAGGTGCGTGGCGAGGAGCTTGAGCGTGCCGAGGAGCAGCGCGAGGGCGCCGAGTCCAAGCGCGAGCGCGCCCACCCAGCGCGAAACGCCGGTGAGCTTGGCGCGCGCGACAACGCTGGCGCCGATGGCGAAGATGCCGAGGCCGATCGCAAGGAAGCGCCCGACGAACGGCACCGCGACCGACGCCACCCCGAGCAGCGACGCCACGAGGGCGGCGTGCACCACGAACCGCACGGGCGCAACCTAGCACGTTCGCCGGCCGCACCGCAGCGTGGTATACGCCCGCGCCCATGACGACGCTCCCCCCCTCGCCGACGCCAACGCCCGCGGGCTTCCGCGCCGGCTTTTGCGCGATCGTGGGGCGCCCGAACGTCGGGAAGTCGACCTACCTGAACCGCGTGCTTGGCGAGAAGTTAGCGGCGGTCACGCCCAAGCCGCAGACCACGCGCAACCGCATCCTCGGCGTGAGGAACCTGCCGCTGGCGCAAATCGTCTACGTCGACACGCCCGGCATCCACCGCGGGCGCTCGTCGCTCAACCGCTACATGGTGGACCAGGCGCTGCGGGCCGCGGCCGAATGCGATGTCGTGCTGTTGCTCGTCGAGGCGCCGCGCGGCGCACCACGTGCGTTCGAGATCGGCCCGGGACAGCAGTTGGTGCTCGACGCAGTCTGCGCGCTCGCCAAGCCGCGGATTCTCGGCGTGAACAAGGTCGACCTGCTCTTGCGCAAGGACGCGCTGCTGCCGCTGCTCGACGGGTACTCGAAGATCGCGAGCTTCGACGAGGTGGTGCCGATGTCGGCGGCCACCGGGCTTGGTGTGGACGCGCTCGAGGCGGCGATCACCAGCCGGCTGCCCGAGAGCGAGCGGCTCTTCCCCGAGGACATGTTGACCGATCGTGCGGAGCGCTTCCTCGCCGCCGAGTTGGTGCGCGAGCAGATCTTCCTTCAGCTCGGCGACGAGCTGCCGTACTCGATCGCGATCGACGTGCAGAGCTTTCGCGAGCGCTCCGAGCCACGCGAGGTGACGATCGAGGCCAACGTGGTGGTCGAGCGCGACTCGCAGAAGCGGATCGTCGTCGGCAACGGCGGCAGGATGTTGAAGGAGATCGGCATGAAGGCGCGCGCGGAGATCGGTCGGCTGCTCGGCTGTCCGGTGCACCTCAAGCTGTTCGTGAAGATCGATCCTGACTGGACCACACGCAACGAGGCGCTCAAGCGCCTGGGGTACGTCTGATGGCGCTTCCGCTCGTCGCGATCGTAGGACGACCCAACGTCGGCAAGTCGACGCTCTACAACCGGCTCGCCGGCGGTCGTCCCGCGCTGGTCGACAATGTGCCGGGCGTGACGCGCGACCGACGCTACGGTGAGGCCCAGTTCGGCGGGCGTCGGTTCGCGATCGTCGACACCGGCGGACTCGATCCCGACGCCGAGTCGGGCGTGATCACCGAGGGGATCCACCGGCAGGCGGAGCGGGCGATCGCGCAGGCCGCGCTGGTGGTGCTCGTGATCGACTCGCGCGCCGGGGTCACGCCGACCGATCGCGAGGTCGCGCGCAACCTGAGGCGCGCCGGGCGTCCGGTGATCGTCGTCGCAAACAAGGTCGACGACGCGGCGCAGGAGGTGTTCGCCGGCGAGGCGTACTCGCTCGGTTTCGGTGACGTGCTCGCGGTCTCGGCGACGCACGGCCGCGGCACGCGCGAATTGCTCGACGAGATCTTGCGGCGACTCGGCGATTCGGCGCCCAAGGAGTGGGACGAGGCCGAGGGCGTGAGCGAAGGCGAGGGCGCGAGTGGCGACGACGGCGACGGCGACGGCGCCGACGGCGATGACGGCGATGACGACGACGGCCACGGCGCACGCGAACGCGCACGCGAGAAGGCCCTTGTCGAGGCCAACCGGCCGATCCGCCTCGCGTTCGTCGGGCGGCCCAATGCCGGCAAGTCGTCGCTGGTGAACCGACTGCTCGGCGAAGAGCGCGTGCTGGTGCACGACAAGCCAGGCACCACGACCGATCCGGTCGACACGCCGTTCGAGTTCGGCGGGCAGCGCTACGTGCTGGTCGACACCGCCGGTATCCGGCGCAAGTCGCGCATTGAAGAGGTTACGGAAAAGATTTCGGTGTCGATGGCGCTCGGCCAGATCGAGCGCGCCGATGTCGCTGCGCTGGTGCTCGATGCGAAGGAGGACGGGCCGGCGGATCAGGACGCCAAGATCGGCAGCGTGATCCAGGACGCGGGCACGGCGGTGGTGATCCTCTACAACAAGTCCGACCTGCTGACGCCCGGCGCTGAGAAGGCGCTGCGCGACAAGGTCAGCGACACGCTGCCGTTTCTTTCGTTCGCCAAGGTGCGCTTTGTTTCGGCGCAGTCGGGGCACGGTGTGGCCGAGGCGCTCGCCGAGGTACGCAGCGCGTATGGCGAGCATGGGAAGCGCATCCAGACCGCGGAGCTGAACCGCTTCTTCGCCGAGATCTGCGAGACGCATCCGCCGCCCACGGTGCGCAACAAGTCGGTGCGCATCTTCTACATCACGCAGGCGGTCACGCACCCGCCAACATTTCTGCTGTTCGCGAACCGGCCAGAGTTGGTGCACTACGGCTATCGGCGCTACCTCGCGAACCAGCTTCGGCAGCGCTTCGGCTTCGAGGGCACGCCGCTGCGGATCATCACGCGGCGCAAGAAGGGCTCGCGCTGAGCGGACGCGGCTTAGAAGTATCCCCAGCGCCACGAGAGGCGGGGGCCGATGGTGAACGAGCGGGCGGGAGACGCGAAGGCGTCGTAGTGGACCGCGACGCCCCAGCTCAGTGAGCGCGACTCGAGCACGTCGAAGCCGAGGCCGAGTTCGAGGATTGGGTGTGCCGCGGTGTCGAGGCCGGGGCCGCTGGCGACGAGCACGCCGACGCCGAGGTCGATGGTCGGGACGTAGCGGAGAATGTCGATCACGTAGGTGATGCCGATGACGGCGCTGCCGGCGCGGGCGAGTCCGTCGGGCGCGGCGTGTAGACCGCCGGCGACGGCGGCGCGGAAGAGCAGCGTGTCGCCCCAGCCGCGCTGGAAGGTGAGCCCGAGCGCACCGCCGGTGAGTGCGAGCTCGCCGGCAGCGGCGGGGAGCTCGAGGCGAGCGTAGTCGGCCGAGAGCGTCAGCACGCGCTCGCGGTCGGCGGCGTGGGCGGCGGGGGCCAGCAGTGCGAGCAGTGCCAGCGCAAGGGGCAGAGTGCCGGGGAGCGGCGGGCGAGGCACGGCTCATGGGTAACAGGAGCCACGAGTGCGGGCAACCAGAGCGCGCGACGGCAGGTCGGAGTGTCGGTGGCGGAATTGACAGGGTGACCGCCGACTTGCTAAGAACCGCGCCCGTGGCGAAGAACAAAGGTCGATACAGTTCCCGCGAGGGTGAGCGTGCGCCAGAGCCGATCGAGGCCGCGCTCGGGTTGGTAGAGCAGGCTGCCGAGTCGGCGCGTCCCTACATGCGCGAGATTTTCGTCGCGGTGGGCGTCGTAGTCGTCGGGGTTGCGGGGTTGAGTCTCTGGAATTGGAACGCGGCGCGTCGCGACAGCAGCGCGTCCACCGCGCTCGATGGCGTGCTGTCGACTGCGCGCGCGGAGATCGTTGTGCCGGAGTCTGCAGATGCGGGCGTGGCGGCGGGCCCTCCGGCGCCGAAGTCTGACGAGGAACAGTACGTGTCGGAGCAGGCGCGAACCGAGGCCGCGCTGGCGCGGCTGGCCAAGCTTGAGAAGGAGCACGGCAGCGCCGATGTCGCGAAGAACGCGCTTGTGCTCGAGGGCGCGATGCTCTTTGACCTCGGGCGCTGGGACGACGCACTGCGCTCGTATCGGCGAGCGGCCTTGAAGGCGACCGACGCGACGCTGGTGCGCGTGGCACGCGAAGGAATCGGCTACACCGAGGAAGCGAAGGCGCTCGCCGAGAAGACGCCGGCAGCGCGCGAGGCGGGACTCAAGCTGGCGCTGGTGGCGTTTGCGGCGCTCCAGCCCGACGCGAAGGGCGCGGGCTTCGATCTGGCGACCTACCACCAGGCGCGGGTCAAGGCCGCGCTCGGTGAGCGGGACGCGGCGCTCGTGCTGTACCGGGCGGCGCGTGCGGCGAGCGAGTCGACCGCGCTCAAGCAGCAGATCGACAACCGCGTCGCCACGCTCGAGGAACGCAAGCCGTGATTTGGCGCGTCGCGCGGGTCGTGGCCCTCGGCGCGGCCCTCGGCGCGGCGCTGCACGCAACGGCGTGCGCAGGGGCGCGGACGATCGATCCGCTCGCACCGGCGCGAGACCATCGGATCGGGCGCGCGGTGCTCTCGCTGGCCTGGACCGCGCCGATTCATGCGCGCGGGAGCCACACCGCACAGGAGTTCGCGGCGCCGGCGATCGCACGCGAAGGGCGCGTGGAGCTCGTGGTCGTCGGCTCGCACGGCGGCACGCTGCGCGCGCTGCGTGAGCGGGACGGTCGTGTGGCTTGGCGACGATCGATCGGGAGCACGAGCGCGCAGGCGCTGATTCATCGGGCGCGCGTCTACCTCGGCACCGACGATGGTGCGCTGGTCGCGCTCGACGCTTGGAACGGCACGGAGCTCTGGCGGCACGCCACGTCGGGGGCGATCCTGCAGGCGCCGGTGCTGTCGGGGTCGCTGCTGCATGTCGCGACCGATGCGGATCAGGTGATCACGGTGGAGCTCGGCAGCGGCAAGCGGCTCTGGCAGCATGGCCGCGAGACGCCCGACGAGTTCAGCCTGCGCGGTCACGCTGGCATCGCCACCGACGGAGAGCGGGTCTTCTGCGGCTTCTCCGACGGCCAACTGGTTGCACTCTCGGCCCAGACCGGCGCGGTGCTCTGGGAGCGGTCGCTCGCCGGCACCGAGCGGCGGTTCGTCGATGTCGACGCAACGCCGCTGCTCGCGCACGGTGCGCTCTACGCGGCCTCGTCCACGGGCGGGCTCTACGCGCTCGATCCGGCCGACGGCACGATTCGCTGGCAGACGGCAATCTCGGGCGTGACCGGCCTAGCAGCCGATGCCGACGCGCTGTACGTGGCCGCCGCTGAAACCGGCCTCCACGCGATCGCCACCGACGGGCAGGTGCTCTGGCGGCAGGGTCTCTCGGGCGCGGGCGATCCTTCGCCGCCAGTCGTGCACGGTGACTTGCTCTTCGTGACCACCGCGGCGCGCGGGCTTTTTGTCGTCGCCCGAAAGAGCGGCGAGCTCTTCGATGCGTTCGATCCCGGCACCGGCATTTCGGCGTCGCCGGTGCTTGTCGGGGACCGCCTCTACTTGCACTCGAACGGCGGTCAGCTCTACGCAATGTCGATCGCGGCGCCGTAGCGCGCTTACCTTCGCCGCGCGGCGTGCGCTATTTTCGCTTCCGTCGACGCAGGTCGCCGAGCAGGTGAAAGCTGACCTGCGCGCCGGCGAGCGCGAGCAGCACCGAGCCGAGCGTCTCGTGGCGCCCCGCGGCGAGCAGCCCGGCGCCAGCGAGCGTGAACGCGCCGACGGTGAGTGAGGCGTAGATGCGGCGCCCGAGGCGGTCGGCGGCAGCAGGGAGCGAGGGATCGATGGTGCGAATCTCGAGCCGGCCCGAACGCATGTCGTCGAGGATGTGGTGGAGCTGCGTCGGCAGCGTGCGTGCCGCCACCGAGAGATCCGCCACGCCGCGCAGGAGCTCGCGCCCGACCCGCTCAGGGTGGTAGCGACGCATCAGCAAGCGCAGAAAGTAGGGGCGAAGCTCAGCGATGACATCGAGCTCCGGGTGGATCTCCTTGGAGATCCCCTCGATGGTCATGAGCGCCTTGCCGACCATCACGAGTTCACTCGGCATCTCGATGTCGTACCTGACCGCGCCCTGCACCAGGTCGCGGACGAGCGCGGCGAGCTGGATCTCCTTGATCGGTCGGCCGAGATATTTCGCACCGAGCGTGCGTACCTCGCCCTTGAACGCGGCCATGTCGACCGGACCGCGCGCGCGGCCCATCGCGAGGAGCGCCTCGGCGAGCGCATCCACGTCCTGCCGTACCACCGCGATCATGAGATCGACCGCCTTGTCGCGCAGCTCCGGTGAGAGCCGCCCGACGAGGCCGAGGTCGAGTAACCCGAGCACCGGCGCGTCGGTGGGGCCCAGCACGAGGATGTTCCCGGGGTGCGGATCGCCGTGGAAAAAGCCATCCTCGAAGATCATCTGCGCGATCACGGCGAGCGCGTTCTTTGCCAGCGTCTCTCCCGACGCACCGCTGGCGACGGCGCGATCGATCTTGAGCCCGTCGAAGAACTCGAGTGACAGCACCCGTTTGCTCGACGCTGCGCGATGGACGCGGGGGAACCGCACGATCGAGTTGCTGGCGAAGTTGGCAGTGAAGAGCTCTGCGTTGTCGGCCTCGAGAATGAAGTCGAGCTCGGCCTTGATCGCGCGATCGAATTCGCCCACGAGGGCCACCGGGGAGTAGACCCGTGACTCGGGGACCGCGCGCTCGATGACGCGCGCCAACAGGTAGAGGAGATCGAGATCGCGCTCGATGGTTGGGCCGATGCGCGGGCGCTGAACCTTGACGACGACCTCGATCGGCTCTGCGCCTGGCTCAGGTGCGAGCCGCGCGCGATGCACCTGAGCGATCGACGCGCAGGCGAGTGGCCGCTCATCGAACGATGCGTAGAGCGTGTCGAGTGTGCCGCCGAGTTCCTCCTCAACCACGCCGCGCACCTCGGCGAAGCTGATCGGCGGGACGTCGTCCTGGAGCTTCTTCAGCTCGGCGATCACGTCGGGCGGGATGAGGTCGCTGCGGGTGGAGATGATCTGGCCGAGCTTGATGAACGAAGGGCCGAGCTCTTCGAGCGCGAGGCGCAGCCGCTCGCCGACCTTGGTGGTGCGGCGGTCCGACTCAGGTGTGCGTCCCGGAAGGAACGCGGAGAGATCGGTTCGCCCGAGGACCTCGCCGAAACCGTGTCGGACCAGGACGGCGGTGATCTGCCGCAGCCGCTCGACATCCTTGACGGCCGTAAGGAGCGATGCCACGGGCGGACTATACCCGACGGACCACGCATGCCCGCGGATGGAACCAGCCGGAATTCGAGGCCGTTTTTGGTGGCAAACAGAAAAAGTTGCCCGCCGTGGGATGTTTGCCTACACTAGGCGACATCAACCCACCAAAGGAGCAGACCATGAGCAGCGCAAACGGCACCCCGGACGGCCTTCTGATGCGGACCATCGCGCGGATGCGGCGCACTGATGAACCGGAGACGACCGAGGGTGTGCCCCGGGTCTGGCTCTCTGGTGCTCCGACGATGCCGCTGTCCCGGATGAGTCGTCCGGCCGGCGCATTCGATCCGCTCGACCTCGCGTTCTTTGCCGAGGGAGAGTCCCTAGTCTGGGACCAGCCGAGCGAGCGCGTGCTGCGCGATGCGCCGGTCCCGATTGGGTTCGAACTTAGTTCTCAGTGGACGTAATGTGTATTATGCGACGTTGTGTACGGAGACCAACGTCGCCGATCAAGCGCCGCCTCGCCTGGCCCCGGTCGCCGCTTCAGTCGACCTGGGCTGGCCCGAACAGCGGCACCAGCTCGGGTGGCCGGTGCTGCGCCACCGCCGCATGCACCAACCGCTCGAGTGCGTCCCGCTCCGCCACGAGTGCGCGCACCTCGCGGCCCAGCATGACCAGCCGGACGGTCGTGAGGCCCGCGCGTCGGAAGGCAGCAGCACGGTCGAAAACGCGTACGCACGCCTTGCCGGTGAGCACGATGGCGACGGCGGCAGCAGCCGCGCCTCGGAAGCCCGCTTCGCGAAACGCCAGCCAGGTCGCAACGCTGTAGACGAAGAGGCCGACAAATAGGCCCGCGAGCATCTTGGTCGTCGCAATGACATCCCGCCGCGATGTCAGCCCGGTGCCCGCGCCTGCCAACTTGGCCATCACGAACACCGGCGCATGAATCAGCACGCCTGGCAGCGCGAGCACGCCCCAGCCGAGCACCAGCACCAGGTGCCGGAGCACTCTTAGCGGCGCCTC
>SHYZ01000132.1 GCA_009692535.1 Myxococcales bacterium | reverse complement strand
TCGCCGGCGTCGATGCAGACGCCCTGACCGTCGGTGGTCGCGGCGCAGTGAAAGCCGCTCGGACAGAGGCGGGCGTCGTCGCAGAGGCGGCTGCAGGTGGCACCTGCGGCACCGGGCAGGCAGAGTCGGCTCAGGCAGTCCTCGCTCGCGACGCACATGGCACCGAGCGCGCCCGGCGTCGGCGTGGGGTAGGCGCAGACGTGCGCGGTGCCGCTCGTCGGCAGGCAGGTCATCGGCGGCGGGCAGGCTGGTGCGGCTGGATCGCAGAGCTCGGTGCAGTAGGTGATCGTCGCGTCGTCGAGCGCCGGGAGACAGATGCCGCTTACACAATCGTTGCCGACGGCGCACGCCGCGCCAGTCACGGTGAGCGGGCAGTCGGGATCGCGCGACGGGCAGCCGGTCAAGCAGATGCCGTTCGCGGTGCAGTCGTCGATGGGCGGAGGATCGACGTCGCAGTCGGGATCGGGGCGCGGGCAGCCGGTCATCACGCAGACGCCGCCGGGGTTGCAGCCGGCGGGGCAGTCGCGGTCATCGTCGGAGTTCGCGCAGGCGGTGGTGCAGTGGCCGTCGTCGGCGCAGGGGCAGTCGGGGTCAGGCGCGCCGCAGCCGGTGGCGCAGCCGCCGTCGGCGCTGCAGTTGATCATGTCGCGGCTCGCGATCCAGGGATCGATGAAGCTCTCGGCGAAGATGTCGACGCGCGTGCTCGCGCCGTATTGAGTGCAGTCGGGATCGCCGAACGAGGTGATGCCGACGACGACCTCGACGCCACCGATGGTCATGAAGGTCGGTCCGCCCGAGTCGCCCTGACAGGTGTTGTGGCTGGTCGTGGAACAGAAGCCGCCCGACACGGCGTCGCAGTAGTAGAGGATGCCGGGATCGACGTAGCGGAGCGTGGTCATGGTCTGGCGCTTGATGCCGGCGTCGTCGGCGCCGCCCGAGGTGTCGCCGTATCCGACGAGGCGCACGGCGGCGGGCGCGAGCGACGAGACCGACTCGCGCCGGATCGGCCGCGGCGGCGTGGGGCCGACTGCGTCGAGCAGCAGCAGCGCCACGTCGAAGCCGCCGCCGATGTCGGCCGGGTTCCAGCTCGGGTGGACGGTCTTGTCGACGACGTCGAAGAGCCCGAGGTACGTCGGATCACTGCCGGAGAAAGGGTCGTAGCCGAAGTAGACTTGGTGCCGCATCGCGCCTGAGTCAGCGTCGGCGCAGTGCGCGGCAGTGAGCACGACCTTGGGCGAGATCAGCGTGCCGGTGCAGAGGCCGACGCCATTGCCCGCGGCGTCCTGCAGCAGCACGAGGGCGACGGCGGGGTCGGCCATGTCGGTCGTGCCGCCGACGATCGGCGTAGCGCGGTCAGCGGGCGCGGCGCGGGTCGGTCGTGCGCTCTCTGCGACGGCGGCACGCGCGGGTAGCACCATCGCGACGGCGAGCGCGAGCGCCGAGAACGTTGCGGCAGGCGTCTGCATCGTGCGCGTCTATAGCTTGCGCGTGGTGCGCTGTCGACGGCGCAGCGCACCACGCGCAGCGCACCCACCGAGATGATGCGACGATGCGTACGGCTCAAGCAGGCATGAGCCACCTAGTTGCCGGCGCTTCCGCTGGGCCGTAGGGTCTGAGTGGGTCGCGAGTTGCGCGGCCGGGAGCCACAGCGCCGTGCGCCACGTTCACTTAGTGCTGCCCTCCGTCCCGGTGGCCTTCGTCGCGCTGCTGCTCGCGTGCGACGGTGCTGGCGGCGGTGCCCCCGGGCGTGGGCGCGAGCGGCCGACAGCCGCCCAGTGCGAGCGCGTGGTGGCGCGCAGCGTCGAGCTGCATGCCGACGTCGCAGGCGTGGCCGAGAGTGCGCGTGCGCGGATCATCTCCGACTTCGTCGCGGCGGGACGCGACAAGGTGCGCGAGTGCGAGTGGCGACTCTCCGTTGCACACGCGCGCTGCCTTGGGAGCGCGGCCAGCGTCGAGGCGTGGGGTCGCTGCGGTGAGTGAACGTGGTAAATCTCGCGCCACCTTCGCGCAGCCGAGAGAGGCGCCCCATGTCCCTGGATGAGCACTTCCGGCCCGAGTTTCCCGAGCGCTTCAACCTCGCCGACTATTTCCTCGACGACCGCGTGCGCGAAGGGAAGGGGGGCGACGTCGCGATCATCGCGGGCGATCGCAGCCTGACCTACGGCGACGTGCAGGCGCAGTCGAACCGGCTGGCGCATGTGCTCCGCGACGCGGGCATCGGCGTCGAGGACCGCGTGCTGCTCGCGCTGCCCGACGCGCCTGAGTTCGCGTTTGCCTTCTTCGCGACGCTCAAGCTCGGCGCCGTGGTGACGATGGTGAACCCCGAGCTCCCCGCCGAGGACTTCGACTACTACCTCGACTACACGCGCGCGCGCGCCATCGTGCTCGACGAGGCGCTCCACGAGCGCATCGCGCCGCAGCTCGCGCGTGCGCGGCACCTGCGCGTCGTGCTGCGGCGCCGCGGCGGACTCGAAGCCGCGCTCGCCGCCGCCTCGCCGCGCTTCGAGAACGAGCCGACGTCAAAGGACGACCTCGCGATCTGGCTCTTCACCAGCGGCTCGACGGGGAAGCCGAAAGCGGCGGTACACATGCACCACGACTTCGCGTTCAACACCGAGTGCTACGCCAAGCGCGTGCTCGGCCTCCACGCCGGCGACGTGACGCTCGCGGTGCCCAAGCTCTACTTCGGCTACGCGACGGGGACCAACCTCATGTTCCCGTTCGCCGTCGGCGCGCGCACCGTGCTCTTCGAGGAGAAGAGCACGCCCGAGCGGTTGATCGAGCTGATCGAGCGGCACCGGCCGACCATCCTCACCACGGTCCCGACGATGATCGCCAAGATGCTCGCCGTGCCCGCCGCCGCGCGGCACGATCTCTCGTCGCTGCGCCTCTCAGTGAGCGCGGGCGAGGCGCTGCCCGAGGAGCTCTACCTCCGGTGGCAGCGCACCTTCGGCTCCGAGATCCTCGACGGCATCGGCTCGGCGGAGCTCTTTCACATCTACATCTCGAACCGCGTCGGCGACGTGCGCCCGGGCACGCTCGGCCGCGTCGTGCCCGGCTACGAGGCCCACGTCCGTGACGACGACGGACACGACCTCGGTCCCGGCGAGATCGGCACGCTCTGGGTCAAGGGGGACTCGGCGGCCGTCTGCTACTTCGGCGCGCACGAGAAGTCGAAGGAGGTGCTGCGTGGCGACTGGGTCGTTTCGGGCGACAAGTTCAGCCGCGATGCCGACGGCGTCTTCACCTACGCCGGGCGTGCCGATGATCTGCTCAAGGTCGGCGGCATTTTCGTCGCGCCGCTCGAGGTGGAGAACGTCCTCCTGCGCCACACCGACGTGCTCGAGTGTGTCGTCGTCGGCTACGAGGACGAAGCGCGCCTCGTGAAGGCGAAGGCGGTCGTGGTGCTCAAGGCCGGCATCGCAGCGGCTGAGGAGGAGCGCATCGCCACCGAGCTGATCGCGCTCGTGCGCGCCGAGCTCGCGCACTACAAGGTGCCGCGGAGGATCGAGTTCGTCGCCGAGCTGCCGCGCTCGGACCGCGGCAAGGTGCTCAGGAAGCTGGTCTCCTAGGTCTCGATGTGGACCCCGCCCGAGCGGATTCGTCACCCACTCCCCGAGACGCGCTGGCCCACGGTCGAGGTGGCGGCGGCGTCACGACTCTTCTCGCCGGTCGCGCTCGGGCCGGTCACGGCGCTGCGGCGCACGTTTGTGCCCGCGATGGTGCCGTGGCGGGCGACCGAGGACGGCGCGGTCACGGCGGAGGTCCTCGACTGGTACGCGCGCTTCGCCGCCGGCCGGCCTGGGGTGATCGTCGTCGAGGCGACCGGGATCCGCGACGTCGCGTCGGGACCGCTGCTGCGGATCGGCGACGATCGATTCCTGCCGGGGCTCGCGCGTCTGGTCGACGTGGTGCGCGCGGCGTCGGGCGGCGAGACCCGGCTGTTCATCCAGCTGATCGACTTTCTCGCGATCAGGCGGCGGCCGGAGCGCGAGAAATTCCTCGCTCGGCACCTGGCGATCACCGCGGCGCACCGCGCTGCTGTCGAGCTCGACGCTGCGGCACCCGAGGACGAGGTGCGTGCGGCGCTGGCCCGGCTCGACGAGCCGCAGCTGCGCGCCGCGTTCACACCACGCGAGTGCGAGGCGCTCGAGCGCGGTGCCCGCGAGCGAGTCACCGATCTTCACCTGGCGCACGTGCGTGCGCTGCCGATGGTGCTCCCGCGGCGCTTTGCCGATGCGGCCGACCGCGCGCGTCGCGTCGGCTTCGACGGCGTGGAGCTCCACTACGCCCACGCCTACACGATGGCGTCGTTCCTCTCAGCGCAGAACGATCGCGACGATGGCTACGGCGGCTCACGCGAGGCGCGCGTGCGCCTGCCGCTCGAGGTCGCGTGCGCGGTGCGCGAGCGGGTCGGCGCAGCGTTCGCCGTCGGTGCGCGGCTCCTCGGCGATGAGATCATCGACGGCGGGAGCCGCGTCGCCGATGCCGAGCACTACGCCGTAGCGCTCGCTCGCACCGGGCTCGACTACCTCTCGTTCTCGACCGGCGGAAAGTTCGAGGACGCGGCACAGCCGAAGGTCGGCGAGGCGGTCTACCCGTACACCGGCAGGAGCGGTTACGAGTGCATGCCGACGGTGCGCTCCGACGCGCGCGGCCCATTTGCGCGCCAGGTATCAACGGTGGCGGCGGTGCGGCGGGCGGTGCGGGGCGCCGGGTTCGCGACGCCGATCGTGGTAGCGGGCGGCATCGGCACCTTCGAGGAGGCAGAGGGGATCCTCGCGCGCGGCGACGCCGACCTCGTCGGGATGGCGCGGCAGTCGCTCGCCGATCCTGACTGGAGCGAGAAGGTTCGCCTCGGGCGCGGCGACGAGGTGCGGCGCTGTCACTACACGAACTACTGCGAGGCGCTCGACCAACGACACCGCCAGGTGACGTGCAAGCTCTGGGACCACGTGGACGTCACGCTCCCCGGCGTGCCGCTCGACCCGACCGGGCGCCGGCGGTTGGTCGCGCCGCTCTGGCGCAGGTGATGGAGCGGGTGCGCCCCGCCACGAAAGCGGCTAGCGTGGCGGCGTGCTGATCCTCGCCGAGGCGACGTTCCCCGAGGTGCGTGACCTGCTCGCCGCCGCGCCCGACGCGATCGTGCTGCTTCCCGTTGGTGCGCTCGAGGCGCACGGCCCACACCTGCCGCTCGCGACCGACGTGGTCATCGCCGAAGGGAACGCACGCCGCGCCGCGCTCGCGCTCGAGGCACGTGGTCGCCGCGTGGCGATCGCGCCCGCGGTCATCTACTCGGTCACCGAGTACGCCGCCGACTTCGCGGGCACCTGCGGGCTGCCAGAGGCGACGGCGCGCGTGCATGTACGCGACGTGTGCCGCGGGCTCGGTCGCGCCGGATTTCGCCGCGTGCTCATCGTCAACGCGCACCTCGAGCCGGCGCATGTCGCGACGCTCTCCGCTGCTGCCGCCGAAGCGACGTCGGCTGAGCTCACGGTCGCCTTCGCCGACAAGACCGCACGCCGCTTCGCGCGCACGCTCACCGAGGAGTACAAGCGCGGCGCGTGTCACGCTGGCAGCTACGAGACCTCGCTCGTCCTCGCCGAGCGACCCGCGCTCGTGCGCAACGATCAACGCGCCACGCTGCCGCCAGTCCCGATCGACCTCGCGCGCGCCATGCGCGAGGGGCAGCGCACCTTCCTTCAGGCGGGCGCGCCCGACGCGTACTTTGGCGATCCCGCTGCTGCGACCGCCGCCGAGGGGGAGTGGATCTACGCGCGGCTCGTCGAGATGGTGGTCACCGTCACCGATGAGACCTGGCCGGCGTAGCACCGACGGCGGTGCACGTTAGTCTTCGACGGAGACGAACACCGCGGTCACGTTGTCCTTGCCGCCGCGCTCGTTCGCCAACGTGATCGCGCGGTCCGTCGCCTGCGTGAGCGGCTCCGTCGCCATCAGGTCCGCGATCTCCTCGTCCGCGCCGAGGTAGCCGTGCAGCCCGTCGCTGCAGACGAGGTAGCGATCCCCGGGCAGCGCGGGGATCACGCCGGTGTCGACCTGCACGTAGTCCTTGTTGCCGACCGCGCGCGTGATCACGTTCTTCCCCTTCGCGGTGCGCGCTTCCTCGGCGGTGATGAGGCCCTGCTTGAGCTTGTGGTTCACCAGGGTGTGATCTTCGGTGAGCTGCAGCACCTGTCCGGCACGCAGTCGGTAGATGCGGCTGTCGCCGACCTGCGCGAAGAGCGCGACGCCCGCGCGCACGAGCAGCATCGAGATGGTGGTCGACATGCCCTGCTTCTCGGGATCTTGCGCGGCGAGGCCGTAGACCATGTAGCAGGCCGACTGGATGCCGCTCTCGAGGATGCGGTGGAGCTGCGGTGTGCCCGCGTCGCCGAGCCTGAGCAGCCGGTCGAGCTCGCCGGCGTGGCGGCGGATCCAGAGTTCCACCTGCTCGACCGCTTCGGCCGACGCGATCTCGCCGCGTGATCGGCCACCGACGCCGTCAGCGACCACGTAGAGCCCGAGCTCGTCGCTCACGAAGAGCGAGTCCTCGTTGTTCGGCCGCCGCCGTCCTACATCTGATCTGCCCGCACCAGCGACCTGCACGACGGCGCGCATGGTATCACCGGGACCTTCAGCTATGGACGCGGCGAGCAGGGCGGGCATGGCAGCGGTGTCGACGGCGCTCGTCGTGCGTCGGGACGACATGGCGCGGCGCTGGCTCGCGCGCTGGGCGTCGTCGCCACTTTGGGTATCCAGCGCGTTTCCCGAGGGGCTCGAGGTCGTGGCGAGCGGGTTGCTCGAGACGCTCGGCACCACGCTCGGCGATCCCGACCTGGTACCCGGATCGGCCGCGCTGCGTGAGGTCGACAAGCGCTTCGCGTTCCTCGGCGGCTTCCTCGACGCGTCGGGCGTGGGGCCGTCCGGGGTGATCGCGTTTGTCGCGACGCTGCGCGACCTGCTCGCGGCCGAGACGCCGCCTGGTCTCGACGGAGCAGCCGCGCGCGCCGAGTTCGCCCGGCTCGCCGATTGGTTCATGGCGGTCGCGGCCGAGGGGCAGACGCGGTCACGCGAAGAGGCGCTCGCCGGTCGGCAGCGTGACGCACTCGAGCAGGGCACGCCGGTCGTGTCGCTCACGCCGGGGGTGCCGGCGGCGTTTCTCGTCGGGGAGCCGGACGCCAAGGTGCTCGACACGACGCTGGGCCGACTGCTCCTCGCCGTGGTTCGCGTCGGCGCGCGCGTCGCGATCCTGGACGCGACGGGGCTCACGCAGGCCGACGATCCCCGGGTGCTCTGCGCGATCACGTCCTTCTCCAGCCATCGCAAGGTCGCAGGACGCGTCAAGCTCGTGCTCGTCGGGTTGACGCGTGAAGGCGAGCGCGCCTGGCGCGCAGCGATCGATGCGCGCTGCCAGACGTTCTTTGCCGACGCGTTCGATCAGGCCGTGACCGTCGCGCTTGAGGCGGCGTCGCTCGCGATCGTGGCGCGGGGGGCGCGGCAGCCCGACGACCCCGGCGCCTAACGATCCAGGGGGGGCACCCGGGACCGTCGCGCCGTCGGGGCTGGTGTAAGATCGCGGCGCTGGAATGGCCGAGACGTTCCCCACAGAGTTTGGGCGCTATCAGCTCATCGAGCGCCTCGCCGTCGGAGGCATGGCCGAGCTGTTCCGCGCGCGCGTCCTCGGTGCGCACGGCTTCCAGAAGCCGGTGGTGATCAAGAAGATCCTGCCGCACCTCGCGTCGGATGGCGCCTTCGTCGCGATGTTCATCGACGAGGCGAAGATCACCGCGCGACTCGACCACCCGAAAATTGCGCAGGTGCTGGAGCTCGGCACAATTGCCGACCAGCTCTACATCGCGATGGAGTTTGTCGACGGTGCCGACGTACTCGAGATCCTCCGCGCCTGTGCGCACCGGAAGCAGGCGATGCCGTCGCGGCTCGCAGCCCACGTCGCGCACGAGATCCTCGACGCGCTCGACTACGCGCACCAAGCTACCGACGACGACGGGCGGCCGCTCGGCATCGTGCACCGCGACATCTCCCCGTCGAACGTGCTCGTCTCTCGTCGCGGTGACGTCAAGCTCGCCGACTTCGGCATCGCGCACGCGGTCGAGCGCCAGCAGAAGACGCGCGCGGGGATGCTCAAGGGGAAGTACGGCTACATGTCGCCGGAGCAGGTGGTGGGCGCCGACCTCGACGCCCGCTCCGACCTGTTCTCCGTCGGCATCGTGCTGGCGGAGATGCTGATGGGGCGGCGGCTCTTCACCGCGCCGAACGAGCTCGACGTGCTGCTCATGGTGCGCGACGTGCGCCTTGATCGACTCGAGCGCTACGGCAGCGCGATCGAGCCGGGACTTCGCACCATCCTCGCGCACGCGCTCACGCGCGAGGTGAAGGCGCGCTTCCCGCACGCAGCGGCGTTCCGCGACGCGCTTGCGGAGTGGCTCTTCGTCGAGCGCAAGCGCGTGACTCCCGCCGATGTCTCCAGCTTCGTGGTCGACCTCCTGCCGCAGATCGGCGCTCGGGGCACGGCGGCGCCCGGTTCGATGGTCGGTGCGCCGTCGGCTGCAGCGGCGCTGGCTGGCGCGGCTCCGTTGCAGCCCGACGCACTTTCGCCGGCCGCCGCGCAGCCCCAGCCACCAGCGGCGGCAACGTCACGCGCGGCTGCAGCCGTGTCGCCGCCGCCGTCGATGAAGGTCCGGATCGCCGCGTCGCCGCCGCCGTCGATGAAGGTCCCCGTCCCCGTCGTCGCGTCGCCGCCGCCGTCGATGAAGGTCCCCGTGGTCGCGGGTCCTCGCGCGGCGATGGTGCGCGGCGCGGTCCCCGTCGGCTCGGCCGGTGGCCCCGGTTGGCCATCCGGCGGTGCTGGCTTGCCATCTGGCGGTCCTGGCTGGCCGACCGCCGCGCCCCGCGTGGCGGCTGCGGCACGTGGACCCGCAGCCCTCACCGCGGCGTCCGACGTTCCGTTCCCGGTCGACAACAACGATACCGCTCGGCTGTCGGTGGAGAGCGTCCTGTCGCCCGATGCGGACCTCAGCGGTCCCGCCGTCCCGATCGTGCACGCCGCGCTCGTCGATGATTCCGACAGCGGCCCGTCGGGACCGCGTCCACTCGAGAGCGACTTCATCGACCTCGCCGTGGAGCTCGGCCTGCGCCCCGATCCGGTTAGGCGCGAGCCGGCGCCGCTGCCCGAGGTGCCGCCTGATCTCTCCATGCTGCCAGCGCCGCCGATCGGCGATGTCGGCCGCCAGCTCGAGCGCCCTGATGTCGAGGGGGAGCTTGAGCAGACGCCGCCGATCCGGCTGCTCTACAAGCTCGCCGCGGAGTCGCGCACCGGTCTGCTCGTCGTCGAGGCCGGCGCGATCAGAAAAGAGATCTACTTCGTCGGCGGCGTGCCCGAGTACGTCGCGTCCAACTCAGCGCAGGACCTTTTCGGCGAGTACCTCGTCGCGCAAAAGGTGATCGCGCAGGGCGAGCTCGCGATGGCGCTCGCGATGATGCCGCACTTTGGCGGACGGCTCGGTGACACGCTCGTCGGCCTCGGGCTGATCAAGCCGCTCGACGTATTTCGCCACCTCACGCGGCAGGTGCGCGACAAGCTCGTGGACGTCTGCACTTGGCAGGCCGGCGGCTTTCGTTGGTTCGGCGACAAGCGCAACCTGCGCGAGGCGTTCCCACTCGGGCTTGACGCGTTCGAGGTGCTCGGTGCCGGCGCTGCCGCGCTGCCCCGCGAGCCGATTGAGGCGTGGGCGGTCACGCAACTCGACCGCTCGCCGGTCGCCGCGAAGAACCCGCGCATCGTCCCCGAGGTATTTCGCCTCGGCAGCTATCCGCGCGACGTCTACAACCGTCTCGACGGTCGCGTGCGGCTCCGCGAGATTCTCAGCCGCTTCACCAGCACCGAGGATCGCGCCGTCTATCTGCGCACGCTCTACCTGCTCGTCCAGACCGAGCTCGCGCTGCTCAGCTGAGCGCTATCGTTCGGCGAGCGCGGCGAGGGCGGTCGCGCGATCGGGCGGCAGCGGGGCGTGCAGTGTGAGCGGCCGTCCGTCGTCGGGGTGCGGCAGGACGAGTCGGTCGGCGTGGAGAAAATGCGCGACCAGCCCGGCGGGGGCCGGCGCGTCGCCGCCGTAGCGTGCGTCGCCGACGACGGGATAGCCCGCGGCGGCGAGGTGGACGCGGACCTGGTGCATGCGGCCGGATGCGGCGTGGCAGCGGAGCAGCGTGAAGCCGGCGTACTCGCGCTCGACGACCCACCAAGTCTCCGCCGGCAGCGCACCGCGGCGGTACGCCTGCTCGGGATCGGCGATGGCGCGCATGGTCCCCTCGTGCGCGCGGTCGTGCGCGATCGGAAAGCAGCACTCGCCTGGGCCCGGCGCCTCACCGACGACGAGGGCGAGGTACTCCTTGGCCACGCGCCCGTCGTGAAAGGCGGCGCGAAGTGCGTGCCAGGTCTCGCGGTCGCGCGCGGCGACGAGCACGCCCGAGGTCCCGGTGTCGAGCCGATGTGCGAGTCCGGCTTCGCGCGGGTCCGCCCCCGCGAGTGCGCACTCGGGGTGACGTGCGACCAGCGCGTTGGCGAGCGTGCCGGTCTCGCCGGCGCGCAGCGTGGTCGACGGCACGCCGGCGGCCTTGGCGACGGCGACGAGGCGGGCGTCGGCGTAGAGCAGCGTGAGCGGCAGTTCGGGCTCGGGCGTTGCGGCGAGCTCGTCGCCGCGGGCCGGCGCTTGCGCCAGCTCGACGACGTCGGCAGCGGCGAGTCGGTCCCCTTTGCGCGCGCGCCGTCCGTTCACACGCACCTCGCCTTCGTCGAACGCCCGCGCCAGCGATCGGCGGCCGGCGCCGGGGAAGTGTTCGGCGAGGAAGCGATCGGCGCGCGTGCCGGCTGCGCTGGCTGGCACGATGAGGCACACGGGCGACGTCACT
>SHYZ01000131.1 GCA_009692535.1 Myxococcales bacterium | reverse complement strand
GGTCCGCAATCACGGTCCGCAATCACGCCGGCCGGCGCAACGTCGCGGCTCGGCGCAAGAGTGTGACCAGCATCGGCGCGCGTCGAGAGCCCGCCGATCCGTGCCCTTGCCAGCCTTGCAAACCACGCGTCGTGCTGAGACTCTGTCCCCAACGTCGAGGTGCTCGCATGGCCGCTCGCAAAGGGATTTACTCAGTTTTCGTAGCCGTTCTCCTATCAGCTCTGGCGCTCGCGCCAGCGTGCAGCGGCCCCGACGCGCCGCTCCCCTTCGAGGTCGACGCGGGGCGCGGTCGCCCCGACGCTCGCCCGGCACCCGATGCTGAGTCCGGGCCGGCGCTGCGCATCGACTACCTCGACCCCGAGCGCGGCCCGTATGCCGGCGGCACTCTGGCGCTGCTCCGTGGGCGCGGCTTCGTGCAAGGGATGTCGGTCAAGGTCGACGGTCGCTCGGTCGAGCCGCTCGACGTGAAGATCATCGATGGCCGGCGCGCCACGATCGTGACGCCTGCCGGTGATCCAGGTCCGGCGGACGTCGTCGTCGAGGCGGGCGACCTTGTCGCCGAGGCAGTCGGCGCGTTCACCTACGATCCGGTCTACATCGACCCGCCGCTCGGCTCGGTGGCCGGCGGCACCTTCGTGCGCATCCTCGGCTGGAGCACCACCTTTGAGACCGGCGACGTGGTCACGCTCGATGGCGACGAGCTGCGTGACGTGACGGTCGTGGCACCCGGCGAGATCACCGGCTACACGCCGCCCGGCACCGCCGGTGGCGCCGATGTCGAGATCGTCGGCGCCTGGGGCGCGCTCCGCGTGGACGACGCGTACACATACACCGCCACGTCGGATCCGTTCCAAGGCGGCCTCGGCGGCGGGCCGATCACCGGCGCGATCAACGTCGTCGTGATCGACTCGATGACCGGCAACGGCGTGCCGCAGGCGTTCGTGACCGTCGACGATCCGATCATCACACCGTTCTCCGGCTCGACCGACGACTTTGGCCAGATCACCTTCTCCGCGGCGGAGCTCTCCGGCACGGTCACGGTCACCGCTGCGAAGGAGATGTACGACCGCAGCTCGTTCGTCGTGTTCGACGCGCGCGACATCACGATCTTCCTCACGCCGATCATCCCGCCGAGCCCGGGCGGCGGCGGCGGTCCCGGACGCGAGGCCGGCATCATCGTCGGCGCGATCCTCTTTGGCGACGCGACCGGCCTCGGCACGCCGCACTGGGACCTCGTGCCCGAGCCGCGTCGTGCATCAGAGCGAAAGCTCGCGCTGGTCTTCACCACCTTCCGCGATCCGTTCTCGGGCAACCCCGACCCCGGCCCCGGCAGCGTCGTGGAGTACGTGAATGACGGCCGCACCTCGTGGGATTTCTCGCTCACCTCGCGCCCGGCGGCGCTCGCGGTCTGGGCGGTCGCCGGCCTCTACGACTCGGAGCTCGATCCCGACGGCGTCGGCCCGCTGCCGCCCGGCTTCTTCCAGCCGTACGCGCTCGGCGTCGAGCGTGGCGTCCTCGTCGGTCCCGGCGAGGTCGTGGAGAACGTCGCGGTGGTGATCGACATCCCGCTCGACACCGCGATCGACGTCGACTTCATCGCGCCGCCGCCGCTCGGCACGCCCGGCTATTGGGGCCCGACCGAGTACCAGATGCAGGCGTTCATCGACCTCGGCGGCGAGGGCGTGATCTCGCTGCCGGCGAGCCAGACCACCTTCCCGCCGGGCGCGACCTCGGCAGTGCTCCCCTGGCTCGCTCCGCTCGTCGGTAACGTCGGCGATGCGACGTACACGATCTTCGCCGGCGCCTACGCGTGGGGTGGCTCGAACCCGTTCTCGGTGCGCGTCGAGCGCGGCGTGCGACCGGGCCTGCCGATCCCGATCGATGATTTCCTCGGCGTGCCGCGCCCGATCGATCCCTCCGGCAACGGCCTCCCGGCCACCGAGATGCACCTTAGTTACCGCTCCGAGGGGCCGACCAACGGCTTGCCGACTTTCTGGGCGCACTACCTCGACAGCGGCGTCGACGGCTCGGCGCTCTGGTCGATCTACGCGCGTGGCGAT
This sequence comes from Myxococcales bacterium, assembly GCA_009692535.1. Classification (GTDB taxonomy): domain Bacteria; phylum Myxococcota_A; class Polyangia; order Haliangiales; family SHYZ01; genus SHYZ01. The sequence continues at coordinate 8,975 of SHYZ01000131.1, read as the reverse complement.
CAACTCGAGATTCCGCTTTACGACCTGGTCTCGTCGGGCGCGATCCCGCCGATCCCAGCCACGCCGAACTACGTCTTCTGGACTACCTACTCGCTGACCATCCCCGGCCTCGACTTTGACGACTTCACCTACCGGCACCTCAACGCGAACTACTGGAGCGCCTACGCGGCCGACGCGTGGGCCGTTCAATTCCCGCTCAACCCGTGACCATGACCAACTCCGCTCGCTTCGCCGCGACCTTCGTCGCCGCGGCCCTCCTCGTCGTTAGCGCCACCTCCTGCGATCCGGCCCCGCCGGTGATGGGCGAGCTCTGCACGCCGGGCCAAGGGCGGTGCAGCGCGAACGCCTACGAGACCTGCGCCGGTGACGGTGCCCGTTGGATCGTCGCGCAGGACTGCGCTGCGGCCGGCGAACTCTGCGTGCAGAACCTCGGCTGCCTGGTCTGCTTCCCGGACCAGGTGACCTGCGGCGGCGACGGCTTCGAGGTCGTCCGCTGCGGACCCGAGGGCGAGGGCTACACCACGCTGTCGCGCTGCGAGCCGCTCGACGGCGATCTCTGCGTGGGCGGCGAGTGCGTGAACGCCTGCGCGCACGCCGTCGCGACGCGCAGCTACGAGGGGTGTGAGTACATCGCCGCCGACCTCGACAACGCGGTCGTGTCGAACCAAGGGACCGCGAGCGCGCAGCAGTTCTCGATCGTGGTGTCGAACCCGCTCGAGTTGCCCGCGCACGTCACGGTCGAGGTCGACGACGCTCCGCCCGGCATGCCCGCACAGCTGCGCATCGTCGCCGAGGCCGATCTCGCTCGCGTCGTCGGCGGCGGTGACCTCGCCACGATCAATCTCGATCCGCGCGAGCTCGACTGCTCCACCGATCCGCACTTGAACGACGGCTCGCACACCTGTCTCTCGTCGAGCGCGTTCCGCGTGCGCTCGACCGCGCCGATCGTCGCGTACCAGTTCAACCCGCTCGAGAACGTCGGCGTCTTCTCGAACGACGCCTCGCTGCTCCTGCCGATCACCGCGCTCGACGTCGACTACATGGTGATCGGCTGGCCGCAGACGCTCGCGCTCACCGACGACCCCGCGACCAACGGCACGATCGACCTGCGCTCGTTCCTCACCATCATCGCCACCGAGGAGGACACCCACGTCCAGGTGCAGCTCGCGGCCGACATCATCGGCTCGGCCGACATTCCGGCCGGACGCAAGGGCGACACGATCGAGCTCACGATCGGCGCGTACGACGTGCTGAACCTCGAGACCGACGGCTTCAACGCCGACTTCACCGGCAGCGTCGTGCACGCGAGCAAGCCGGTGGCGGTCTTCTCGGGCAGCGAGGCGGCGGACGTGCCGTTCTTCGACACCTGGGGCGAGCGCGAGTGCTGCGCCGACCACCTCGAGGAGCAGCTCTTCCCGCAGAGCGCGCTCGGCACGCAGTTCGTCGCGACCAAGACGCCGCTCCGTACCAAGTACGTCGAGCAGGCTGGCTGGAACGTGGCGCTCGTGTCCGACGAGCCGGAGTACTGGCGTCTCGTGGCGACGACCGAGGACACGTCGATCAGCACCAACCTGCCGCCGCCCAATGACTCGTTCCTGCTCGGGCGCGGTCAGAGCGTCACGTTCGTGTCGGAGCGCGACTTCGTCGTGAACGCATCGGATCCGGTCTCCTTCGCGCAGTTCCCGGCGAGCCAGCAGACCACCGGGATCCCGTCGGTGAGCAGCGGCGGCGAGGGGCCCCCGGGCGGCGATCCTTCGATGATCCTCGTGCCGCCGGTGCAGCAGTGGCGCGACAAGTACGTCTTCCTCGTGCCGAACAAGTACGCCTTCGACTTTCTGCTCATCTCGGCGCCGGCGTCGACGACGATCCGTTACGACGGACTCGACCTCGAGACGGTGCTCGACCGCTGTGAGTACGAGCCGATCGGCAAGCTGCCGTCGCTCTCGGGCGACGTCGAGTACCAGGCGATCCGTTGCCCGCTGTCCGATCCTAATCCCGACAATCCGTCGGACCCCTCGTTCCAGGACGATGGTCGCCACACGCTTGAGAGCGCCGACGGTCAGCCGTTCGGGTTGGTGCTCTACGGCTGGGACCGCTATGTGAGCTACGGGTACCCGGGCGGCACCAACGTCGAGATCATCAATCCGGGCTAGGCCATGCGCCGGCCTGGGCGCATAGCGCCATGCCACCAACTGAAGAGCCAGCGACGGTAGGGGAGAGTTCGGAGGGAGCAGGGGACCGCGTCAGGCGCCTGTTCGCGGTCGTGCGTGCGCGTGCGGCGCCGCTCTATCGTCGCGCCGAGGCGTGGCTGCGCGCGGTGGAGGTCAGCGAGCCTGTGGTGCAGCTGTGGGCCGTGGTCGTCGCCGTGGTGGTGGTGGTGGTGGTCATCAACGCGCGCTTCGACTACGAGCTGCCGGTGCCGCTGCTGCCGCCCAAGCCGCCGCCGGTCGAGGCGGCGGGCTTCGATGGCCTCGATAACCGGCCGGCCGTCTATGCGGGTCATATCGAGAGCGACTCGCTCGCGCTGGAGGTCACGCCGTCCGCCTCGTCGGAGAGCATGGCGGCGAAGTTTGACTACGCGATGCGCGATGAGCGGCAACTGCTCGTCATCGGGCAGCCGGTGGTGACACCGTGGCTTCGCATCACCCCGCGCGTCGACAAGCCGTTTGGCGCGACGGAGCCGCATTTCATCCTCAGGATTGAGAACCTGGCCAAGGTGCCGCTCGCCTACCGCATCGTCACCTCGACGAGCGACGCCTGCGAAGGCAAGCGCAACAACCTCCACAACGCCTTGGCGATTCCGGCGCACGGTGCCCCCGAGCGCACCGAGTGTCGCTACCACGAGAAGTTGGCGGTCTACCTCGAGTCGATCGAGACGATTGCCCTGCCCGCGCTCTCGTACCACTACGTCAGCCGACTTCGTCCGAGCGACGTCGGCATCGACGCTCGCATCGGTGGGGGCCACACCGGCGCGGGCAAGCCGCTCTGCACGACCGTTCCGCAGCGCGTGAACGACGGCATCGTCTCCAAAGAGCTCGAGTGGCACGATGTCATCGACTTCTATGCGCGGCACCCATGCGAGCGGTACACGTTCCCGATCGCCTACAAGGCGTTCAAGCAGGACGGCGAACACCGGCTGCCGGTGACCCATGCGTCACTTAAGGCTGAGGCGGCTGCCGCGGTCGGGCCTTGATCCTGGCGGACAGCTTCGCTAGGATTCATCAATAGATACTGCCACCTGACGAGAGGTATCGAATCATGAAGGACGATGACATCACGCTCACCAAGTCCGAGTTGGTTGAGCTGCTTTCGGCCAAGATCAACGCGCCGAAGGGGAAGGCGGAGCAGATCGTCAACGTGGTTTTCGACGCGATGATCAAGGCGCTTCGCGAGGGCGATGGCATCGAGATTCGCGGGTTCGGCAGCTTCACCGTGCGGACCTACCGGCAGTACGAGGGGCGCAACCCGCGCACCGGTGCACCGGTACACGTGAAGCCAAAGCGACTGCCGTTCTTCAAGGTCGGCAAGGAGCTGCGCGAGCGCGTCAATGCGTCGCGGCCGAAGGGCGACAGTGCTGTAGGCGGCGGTTCGGCGCCGTCCAAGGTAGCCGCGGGCGGCTGAGCAGCGGCGTAACGGGCGGGTGAGCCGCAGCGTTACGTGCGGTCGTCGCGCGGGCGGGTGAGCCGCAGCGTTACGTGCGGTCGTCGCGCGGGCGGGACGGTGCGAGCCGTACGACGAGGCCGGCGTCGGCGTCAACCCAGATCGATTCGCCGGCCTCGAGCGTGCTCGAGCCGGCGCACGCGACGATGCACGGCCGACCGAGTTCGCGCGCGAGTGCTGCGCCGTGACCGAGCAGGCCGCCATGCTCGGCCACGACCGCGACCGCGGCTGAGACGTGTCCCGCCATTTGGGGCAGCACGGTCGGCACGACGAGGACGTGTGGTGACGCAGGTGGCGCGGTCGATGACGACCCGAGCAGGTGCGGATCGAGGCGGAACACGCGGCCGCGAGCCTGCCCGCCGGTGCCGCGTCCGCGCATGAGCTCGCCGAGCGGTCGTCCACCGAGCGGATGGTCGCCGAGCAGTCGGAGCGGTGGCGTGAGGCGACGGCGGCGTTCGTGCTCGGCACGTGCAGCAGCGGCGCGGGCGCCGAGCGCGGTGGGCGGAATGCCGGTTGAGGCTGCGGCGCGGACGTCGCCGAGTGGGAGCCAGAAGAGGTCACGTTCGTCCACGGCGAGCGCGTGTGCGACGCGTGTGAGGGATGCGCGTACGGCCTCCTGCGCACGCACGAAGAGTCGGTCGTCCTCCTCGGCGAGCCACGCTGCTTCGCGCGCGGCCGGGAGCAGCGCGCGCACGTCGGCGCCAAGGGGCTGCGGCAGGGCGGCGAGCCACGCATCGTCGGCTTCGGTGTGCAGCGGCGCGCACGGCGTCGGTAGCGGCAGCGGCACGCTGGGCGCTGCGATGTCCCAAATCAGCGGCGCGCTCGACGCTGTGGTCGGCAATCCCGAGCCGCGGAGCAGACGGGCCACGAGCGCGGGCGCCGCGCGCGCGCCGACGTGCGGTGCGAGGAGGTCGACCAGCCGTCCCTGCGCACGCCGCAGCGCAGGTGCGAGCGTGCCAGCGTAGAGCGCGGTGAAGCGGAGGTACGCTGAGAGCACCTCTTCGAGCGACGCGTTGGGCGCGAGCGTGAGTGCGTGCTCGAGCGCGGGCAGGAGCGACTCGCGCAAGCTCGCGTCGGGCGCGGGTGCGGGTGCGGGTGCGGGTGCGGGTGCGGGCGCGGGTGCGGGTGCGGCGCGAGCCGTCGTGTAGAGGAAGCCGTGCGCCGTACGCTGTCGGACCGGGATCACCTGCGCGTCGTCGACCAGCGCGACGAGTCCTGCTTGCGCGGGGCTGAGCGGCTCGGGGTTGTGCACGGCGTCCCAGGTCCAAAGCGCGGGCACAGCGTCGGTCGTGGCAGGCGGGTCGAAGGGCGCTGCCGCCGGTGCGGCAGGGAGCGCGCGCGCCTGCACCAGCCAGACGCGATCGGTGACGACCCACTCGAGGTCGAGCGCGTGACCGAACGCAGCCTCGGCGGCGAGCGCGGTGCGTGCGATGGCGACAGCGTGCGCGCGGTCGAGTCGCCCCGGGGCGACGAGCGCGAGCGTGTCGCGATCGATCACCGAGAGATCGGGCGTGGCTCCAGCGGCGTGCGCTTCGATGAGGAGCCGCGGTTCGTCGGGGGCCACAGGATCGCGCGTGTAGACGGTGCCCGAGTGGCCGACGAGGTACGGCTGCACGAGCACCGCCATGCTCGCGTCACGGGCGGAGAGCCCGCGCGCGGCGAGGTAGGCGAGGGCGGCGGGGTGTTCGAGCGAACGCCAGACGGCGCGGACGGCAGCGTGGAGTGCGGCGCCGGGCGCGACATCGGCGACGGTGAGAAAGAGCCCGGGGCAGAGTGCGTCGGGGCGAGCTTCGCAGGTCGCCGACGAGCGAACGATGAGCGACACACCGAGCCGCGCGGCGTGGGCGTCGAGGAGTGCGGTGAAAGTGGCATCGAGTGGCTGGTCGGGGCTGGGCGCGGCTCGGTAAGCGCTCGCGAGGAGGACGAGCGTGTCGGGCACCGCGAGGCCGGCCGCGCGAAGGCGAGCGAGGCCGTTGGCCTTGCCGCCGGCGTCGGGATCATCCGGCGCGAGGTCGTCGAGCCAGGAGAGCACGCGAAGACTATACTCGCGCCGCTCCGGCGAGCCGCGCTGGCTGGGCACACGATGTGGCCGTTCGATCGCTGGTCTTCTGGAGCTGTGGTCCGCGCCATACGCGAGGCGCTCGTAGCGTCGCGTGCAGACACGGCCGCGCTCGTTGCCGTGGTCGGCGCACCGCGGCTTGCGCGTCGGCTCGACGGCGTTGCGCGCCTCGTCGTCGTTGCGGCAGGGCGGGGGGCGCTGAAGCGAAGCGGCGGCGCGGCGGTGCGCGCGGCGGGCACAAAGTTGCCGCTCGGGAGCGCACGGCTCGCCGGCGTCGTCGGCGTGTGCGAGGGCCGCGGGGCGTGTGACGAGCTACTCGCCGAGTGGGCGCGCGCGGTGCGAGAGGATGGCGTGGTCGTGCTGGTGGACCGCGGGCCGGCCGCCGACCGGACGCGTGCGATGATGGTCGCGGGGATGACGGAGCTCGAGCAGCGCAGCGCCGGCCGCATCGTCGTGACGAGCGGCCGGATCCGTCGGCTGTAGCGCGAGGGGCGCGGGGGCCGGCGGTCGCGGCGCATAGCCCACCCGCCATGGTGTGGGTGGGCACATATCACGCGGGGCTGACGCCGCCGCACGCTCCACCCGAGCGAATCAGCAAATCAGCGCGGTCTCGGCGGGAAGCGAACCGCGGGAGGGCGGTCCTACGGTCGCCCCCACCGATGCCGGGCTGGGACCAACATCGCTTGGTGCGCTGCACGGGGCAACTTCTTCCGGCGCGTGCCGGCCGCGTCGTTACTTTGTCGGCCCGCCGCGATCCGCGCGCCGAACGCCGGCCGGGACCTCCCATGGAATCTCACGGAAGGTCTGCCCGTGCAGCGCCTCCGCCATGTAGCGCGCCCAGAACGGCACCGCGGTCATGTACGCCGCATCGTCGCGGCCGAGCTGTCGCTCGCGGAGATCGTCGCCGAGCCACGCCGCTGTCATCCACCGATCGGTGAACGCGACAAACCACGTGTCCATCGTCGCCGACGAGGTGCCGGTCTTGCCCGCCGCGATGACACCGGTCTGCCGCAGGTTCGCGTTGTAGCCGTGGTCGACCATCGCGCGGAGCAGCTTCGTCGTGAGAAACGCCGTGCGCGCCGGGATGGCCTCGCGCGCACGCACGCCGGCGGTTGCCGCCAGCCGGTCGAGCCGCTCCGACGGTGCGAGCATCGGGTCCCAGTAGACGGTCGAGTCCTCGAGCACGCGCCCGTCGCGGTCGCGCACGCGCCGCACCGACACGAGGTCGAGCCAGCGGCCGTTGCGCGCGAAGATCGCGAAGGCGCGCGCGAGCTCGTCCATGTACGTGCACGACGCGCCGAGCGCGAGCGCGCGGTCGGCGATGATCGGCGAGGTGAAGCCGAGCCGCCGGGCCCACCGCTCCACATCCTCGGCGCCGACCCGCTTGAACAGATCCACCGACGGGATGTTCTTCGAGAAGACGAGCGCGTGCTCGAGGGTCACCTCGGTCTCCATCGTGCCGTGGAGGTTTTCGGGCCGCCACTCCTCGCCGGTGATCGGATCGATCTCGACGCGCGGGATGTCGTTCAGCAGCGTGTCGAACGTGAAGCCCTCGTCGAGCGCCGTCGAGTAGTAGATCGGCTTGTAGGTCGACCCTGGCTGGCGGCACGCCTGCACCGCGCGATTGAACTCGCTGCGCGCGTGATCCTGCCCGCCGACCATCGACACGACGTAGCCGGTCTCGTGATCGAAGGTGAGCAGCGCCGCCTGCACGCGTGGCGTCTGCTCGAGCTGCACCTCGTCGTCGTCGACCTCGAGCGTGCGCGCCGGCCGCCAGTCGGCGTTCATCTTCTCGTCGAGGCTCCAGTCGGAGAACTTGCGCTGCACCGGCTGCGGTCGCGAGACCCAGACGATGTCACCCGCGTCGAGTGCGGCCTTGGCCGACGCGATCTCGCGGTCGTTCACGTCATCGGAGCGGCTCCAGCGCGCGGCCCACTTCATGCGCGCGAGCGGCAGCCGATAGCGCGCGTTGCCGACGACGACGCGCGCCCCGGAGGACTCGACCTCCTCGACCAGCGCGAGCACGCGCCGCCCCGGTGTGAGCGGGCCGTCGCCGTAGAGCTCACGCGCGCGCTCGAGAAACGTCTCCTTCGCGCGGCCATCGACATGCGCTTCGGGCCCGCGCCAGCCCTGCCGCTTGTCCTGCCGACGCGCGTTCCAGTCGACATTCTCGTACGCGACCGACTCGACGAACGGCCAGGTCGTGGTGTCGACGCGAAGACCGCCGGTCATCAGCTTCTCGGCGCCGTAGCGTTTCTTGAGCAGACGCCGAACATGCTCCGCAAAGTACGGCTCGGTCGTGAGGAACGAGTCGCCCTCCGGGTCGAGCGTGATCGCGTCGGCCTTGGCCGCGTTTGCGTCGGCGGCGGGCACGAAGCCGTACCGCACCAGCTTGTCGAGCACCTCGTCGCGTCGCCGCGTGGCGTTCGCGAGGCTGGCGAGCGGCGAGTCGCGCGAGGGCGCCTGTGCGAGGCCCGCGAGCAGCGCGAGGTCGCCAAGCCCGAGCTCGCCGACGTCCTTCGAGAAGTAGCGCCGCGCCGCCGCCTGCACGCCGTACGCGCCCGCACCGAGGAAAATGTGGTTCAGGTAGACCGAGAGAATCTCCTCCTTCGGGTAGCGCGCCTCGAGCCGTCGCGCGACGATCGCCTCCCGCGCCTTGCGAGCCAGCGTCTTCTCCGCGCCGAGGAACTGCTTGGCCACCTGCTGCGTGATCGTCGAGCCGCCCTGCGCGAACTCGCCCGCCGTCAGGTTGCGCCACGCTGCGCGCGCGATGCCGCGCAGGTAGAGGCCCTGATGCTCGAAGAAGCGGTGGTCTTCCGCGGCGAGGAACGCCTCGACGAGACGCGGCGGCAGTCGGTCGTACGGAACGATCTCCCGTCGCTCGGCAGCGAGCTCGCCGAGCACCGAGCCGTCGTAGGCAAATACGCGCGTGACGCCCGGCGCGACGCTCGCATAGCGGTCGAGCGCGTCGAGCGTCGGTGTCGAGCGCGCCCAGACGCCGTAGCACCAGAGCCCGGCCCCCGCTGCGAGCGGCACCAGCGCGAGCAGCGCGAAGCCGTACAGGCGCGCGAGCCAGAAGGCGTAGCCGCCATCCGACCGGTTGCCGACCCTGATCGGTCTGCCGGCGCGCGTGACCGGCCGCGCGAACGCGGCGCGGAGCGACGTGAAGAGACCGCGCGCGGCGCCCATGCGAACGGCGAGTCTAGTCCCCCGACGGTGCCCCTTCAACCAACCGGCGGACACCAACCGGCGGACA
>SHYZ01000130.1 GCA_009692535.1 Myxococcales bacterium | reverse complement strand
CGCGAGCCGGCGGTCGGCCACGTAGCCGACTGCGTGCAGCCGCGCGGCGACGTCGTCGATGGAGGCGAAAACCGGCGTGAAATCGGAGCGGGTCATGGCGAGACCGGTGAAGCCGTGGGCGCTGCCGCGTCGCTCGTGGGCGCTGCCGCCGTGCGGCCGATTGCGTCACGGCGCGGCAGCAGCTCGTCACAGGTCGGCACGCGATCGTGCGTGGGACGACGGTCGGTCGTCGCCGGTGCGGCCGGAATGCTCAGCCGCCGCAGTGCGTCGTCGAAGGCGCGGGTGTGCGCGCTGGCATTCTTCGTGGTCACGGAGAGCGTCACCGTAAAGGCCGCCTGGTCGCCCAGGAAGTAGCCCTGCAGCAGGCCTTGGCCACGTGGCGACGTCAACGCGACGACCATCGCTCCAGTCGCGTGCGGCGTGCGCGCGCCCACCTCGAAGCCTGCGCTGCGTAGGGCCTTGCGGCTCTGCTCCACCAACTCGACCTGCGTGGTCGGACGGGCGAGGCGCTGCGCAGCCACCGAGATTCGTGCCCCAGTGGTCCGGTCGCGCGCCGAGAGCAGGACGCCCGGATAGGCACGCTCTGCGACCAGTTCCCAGCCGTCGGGAGCGCGCCAGCTCAGCCCGAACGCCTCACAGCGGGCGCTGTCGCGATCCACCTCGCAGCGTGCAGCCGCGTGGGCAGGAGGTGCGTCGCCGAACGTGAGCGGCACGAGCAGCGCGAGCAGCGCGAGGCGGCGCATGTTGCGGGGAGTCTATCACCAACGGTCCGCTTGCCCGGCGCAGCAGCGGCGCAGCAGCGCCACCGCCGTGGCCACGCCGTCAGCCCCGCGCCACCGCAGTGGCCACGCCGTCAGCCCCGCGCGAGCGCCGTCCGAACCTCGCGCAGCACCCGGTCGTCACCGGGAAAGCGCACGAGCCCCTTCTTCGCGACCACGGCCCCGTCGACCCGCACGGTGAACTCACCGCGTTCGCCGGGGACGAGCTCGACCGTAACGCCGAGCTCGAGCTGGATTCGGTCCGCCACCCGGGCGGCACGCGGCCGGTAGTTTCAGAGCACGCAGTAGTGAATCGCGACGTGGGCCATGGCCGGCCGACTCTAGCCGAATCGGTCGCCTGCGTCGGGGCGCTGGAGCGGAGCGCTGCGCCCTTGGGCGATGAGTCACGCAGCGCGAAATACCTGAACGAAAGTGCAGAAAAAAAGTTGACCAACGTGATCGTTTTGTTGTTGACGGACTACATTCAGTAGAATACAGTCAATCGCAGATCGGGACATGGCTCTCCTGAAGACGGGGGCGACGAAATGGGCTTCCAGAGTGGTGCAAGCGACGACGGACGCAGCATGGGGGGACGCCGGGTGGCGGTCGCTCAGGGCTTGGTCGCCGAGCGCAGCCCCAGCGGTGGCCCGATCGGCGGGATCGGGTTGGGTGGAGAGGGCAGCGGCGGGAGTGGAGTGCTGCTAAGTGAACGTGATCTTAAGCAGATCGAGCGTGACAACCCAGCTGGGCTCACCTCGGTTCAGATCGTCGACTTTTTCGCCCAACGCGGTCTGCGCTTCTCAGAGGCGACCTTCCGGAAGTACGTCCAGCTCGGCCTGGTGCCACGCAGCCGCCGCGTCGGTCGCAAAGGGAAACACCAAGGCTCGATGGGGCTCTATCCCCCAACCACGGTGCGCCGGATCAACACGATCAAGCGCCACATGGAAGACAACTACACGATCGAAGAGATCCAGCAGAAAGTCCTGAAGTTTAGGGACGATATCGACACGCTGGAGCGCTGCGTGGGGTCGCTGTTCGACGGCTTCGAGGTCGAGGTCGATGAGATCGACGCTGAGGCCGACCTGCTCCGCGCACTGAAGAAAGACGTGCAATCCGCACGCAAGGCCGCGACCGACCTCCTGGGCCGGATCGATGGCATCGCGAAACGACTGATCGCCCCGCGGGGCGCACCCCGGGGCGGGGCTGCGCCGATCGGGACGGGTCTGGACGACCTGCTCTAGCGGGAAACGGAAAGTTTGGAAAAGGAGGGATGACGATGCTGCGAATGGATGGCGACCGCTTCAATGAGGAACTGGGTGGGCTCGAACTCAAGCGCGCTGTAACCGCGGAGGATTCCGTGCCGGCCGAGGCCGGTGGGGAGCCGCCGGCTACGAGCCGCAAGGTTCGGCGCCGCGCGCGCCGCAGCCGGATGCGGTCGCGCACCATCGCGATGAAGCGGCTCTCCAAGGAGGAGCTTCGCGTCGGCGCGCTGCTGTTCCCGACGCCAGAGGGCGCGGTGCGACCGGCGGTCCGTGCCGAGTGCGCCACCGGCGTGCGTCCCTGCCCGTGGGTCAGCTGCAAGCACCACCTCTATCTCGATGTGAACCCGGAGACCGGGTCGATCAAGCTGAACTTCCCCGACCTCGAGGTCTCGGAGATGACCGACAGCTGCTCGCTCGATGTCGCCGACCGCGGGGGCATCACGCTCGAAGAGGTTGGGGTGATCATGAACCTCACGCGCGAGCGCATCCGGCAGGTCGAGGTGCGCGGCTTGCTGCGCCTGAAGATGCTGTCGCCAGACGGCGAAGACCTCTGGAACGACTAGGCTGACGTTTCGCGCCGAGGCTTGCCGCTGTGTGGCGAGCATTGACCCCCGCGCGGCGGGACTGGTAAGCATGGCGCCTCCTCGGAGAGCCCATGAGCAAGGTCCGGCGCGCGATCATTTCAGTCTCCGACAAGCGTGGCCTGGTCGGTCTGGCCGCTGCGCTCAAGCGTCACGGCTACGAGCTGCTCTCGACCGGCGGCACGGCGCGGACGCTCGCTGAGGCGGGCATCGCCACGACGGCAATCGCCGACTACACCGGCGCGCCGGAGATCCTTGAGGGGCGGGTGAAGACGCTGCACCCCAAGATCCACGGCGGCCTGCTCGGGCGCCCAGTCGCTGCGCACGAAGCGGAGATGGCGGCGCATGGGATCGCGCCGATCGACGTGGTCGTGGTGAACCTCTATCCGTTCCGCGAGACGGTCGCGCGGCCGGACGTGACGTTCCCTGAAGCGATCGAGAACATCGACATCGGCGGGCCGTCGATGCTGCGCTCGTCGGCGAAGAACTACGAGCGCGTCGCGGTCGTGGTCGACCCCGACGACTACGCGCAGGTGATTTCCGAACTCGACCGCACGGGGGGCGAGGTCGCTCGGAGCACGCGGTTCCGGCTTGCGCGCAAGGCGTTCGCACACACGGCCGCGTACGATGGCGCGATCGCCGCGTATCTGAGCTCGTTCGACGAGGAGGGGGGCACGCGCGACGCCTTCCCCGAGGTGCTGACGGTGCAGTGGCGCAAGGAGCGCGGGCTCCGCTACGGCGAGAATCCGCACCAGGCGGCGGCGTTCTACGTCGAGACGGCGGCGGGCGCGCAAGGCCGGCCGCGGCTCGGCGGCGCGGCGGTGCTCCAGGGGAAGGAACTCTCGTACAACAACTTGCTCGATCTCGACGCCGCGCTCGAGTGCGTGCTCGAGCTGGAGCTGCCGGCGGCGGTCGTGGTCAAGCACACGAACCCGTGCGGCGCGGCGGTCGATCCGTCGGGCGTGGCCGCTGCGTATCTAAGAGCGCGCGAGGCCGATCCGGTTTCGGCGTTCGGCGGCATCGTCGCGGTCAATCGCCAGGTCGACGTGGCGCTCGCGCGTGAGCTCGCCGAGACGTTCCTCGAGTGTGTGGTCGCGCCGTCGTTCGCGCCGGAGGCGATCGAGGTGCTTGCGCAGAAGAAGAACCTGCGGCTCGTGGCGGTCGGGTCGCTTGGCGGACACGAGGGCGAGGGCCAAGTTTCGCAGGCGCTGCGGACCGTGTCGGGCGGCGTGCTGGTGCAGACGCGTGACCGGGGCATCGTGCGCGCTCGGGATGGACGAGTCGTGACGCGGCGCGCTCCGACGGAGGCCGAGCTCGACGCGCTCGACTTCGCGTGGCGCATCGCCAAGCACGTCAAGTCGAACGCCATCGTGTTCGCGCGCGACGGTGTGACCATCGGGATCGGCGCGGGGCAGATGTCGCGCATCGACTCGACTCGGATCGCCGGCGCCAAGGCGCGCACGCCGCTCGCCGGCACGGTGGTCGCGTCGGATGCGTTCTTCCCGTTCCGCGACGGCGTGGACGCGCTCGCTGCGGCGGGCGCTACGGCGGTGATTCAGCCGGGCGGCTCCGTGCGTGACGACGAGGTGATCGCCGCCGCTGATGAACACGGCCTCGCGATGGTCTTCACCGGCATGCGGCACTTCCGGCACTAGGGGACCGTGCGGATTCTCGTCGTCGGTGGCGGCGGTCGTGAACACGCACTGGCGTGGGCGCTGGCGCGGCACGGCCACGAGGTCATCGCGGCGCCGGGCAATCCTGGGATCGCCGAGCTCGCTGAGTGCGTGCCGGTCGCGGCGCACGACGTGCCGGCGCAGGCGCGGCTCGCGGGCGAGCGGCGGGTCGACCTGGTCGTGGTCGGGCCAGAAGTGCCGCTCTGCGCCGGGCTCGCGGATCTGCTCGCCGCGCGCGGGATCCCCTGCTTCGGACCGACGGCTGCGGGGGCGCAGCTCGAGGGCTCAAAGGCGTTCTCGAAGCGGTTCTTCGCGCGCCATGGCGTGCCGACCGCGGACTTCGACGTCTGTGAATCGATGGAGGATGTCGAGCGCGCCCTCGCGCGGCTCGGCGGCGAGGTGGTGGTGAAGGCCGACGGGCTCGCGGCGGGGAAGGGCGTCGTGGTCTGTGGCGACGTCGCCAGTGCGCGCGCGGCGGCGCGGGGCATGATCGTCGCTGGCGAGCTCGGCGAGGCCGGACGGCGCGTGGTGATCGAGCGCCGGCTGCGCGGACGCGAGTGCTCGATCCTCGCGATCACCGACGGGGAGCGCGTCGTAATGCTGCCATCGGCGGAGGATCACAAGACCATCTTCGACGGCGATGAGGGGCCGAACACCGGCGGGATGGGCGTGGTCTCACCGACGCCGGTGGTGACGCCCGAGCTCGCTGAACGGGTGCGCCGCGAGGTGCTCGAGCCGACGGTGCGCGGGCTGCGCGCCGACGGGATCGACTACCGCGGCGTGCTGTTCGCCGGCCTCATGGTGGACGAGGACGGCGCGCCGAGCACGCTCGAGTACAACTGTCGGTTCGGTGACCCCGAGACCGAGCCGCTCATGATGCGGATGGCCGGCGACCTCGCGCCTTGGCTCATCGGCGCTGCGCAGGGACGGCTTCCCGACGAGGAACTGGCGATCTCGCCGCGCGCCGCGGTCTGCGTGGTGATGGCCGCCGCCGGCTACCCGGCGACGCCGCGGCTCGGCGACGAGATTCGCGGGCTCGTCGCTGCGGCTGCGCTGTCCGACGTGCGCGTGTTTCATGCCGGCACGCGCGCTGACGCCGGCCGCCTCGTTACTGCTGGCGGTCGTGTGCTCGCCGTGACTGCGGCCGGCGACGACGTCGACGCTGCGCGCGCACGCGCCTACGAGGCGGTCGCGCAGCTCTCGTGGGACGGTGCCCAGCATCGCCGCGACATCGGCGCGCGCGGTCGGGGCGCCTGAGGTGCGCGTGGACGTGGACGCTGTCGCGATCGCTGCCGCAGTGGCCACGCTCCACGACGGCGGCGTGGTCTGCTTTCCAACGGAGACCACCTACGGGCTCGCGGTGAACGCGCTCGACGCCGCGGCGGTCGCCCGGCTGTGCGAGCGCAAGCTCCGCCCCGCCGGCTCGCCGATCGCGCTGATCGCGCCCGACGTCGATGGGGCGCTCGCGCTCTTCGCGCCGAAAGTTCCCGAGCGCGTGCTTACGCTCGCTCACCGCTACTGGCCCGGGCCGCTCACGATCGTCGCTGCGGCGCGCGCGGGTCTCCCCGAAGAGCTCGTCGGCGACAGCGGCGTCGGCGTGCGCGTCTCGAGCCATCCCGTCGCAGCCGCGCTCGTCCGCGCGTTCGGCGGCCCGATCACCGCGACCTCGGCGAATCGCTCCGGCGAGCCGGCGCCGACCACCGCCGCCGCAGCGCGCGCCGCGCTCGGGACCGCGGTGGACTACTATCTCGACGGTGGCGGCACCCCGGGTGGTCCGCCCTCTACCATCGTGCTCATCACGCCGCACGACGAGCTGCAGCTGCTCCGCGCTGGCGCCATTTCCATCGAACCTTGAGGTGACCCATGGCCGAGATCGCACCGTTTCGAGGACTCTGCTTCGATCCCCGGCGCGTCGAGATCGCGCGCGTGCTCGCGCCGCCGTATGACGTGATCTCCGACGACGATCGCAACGCGCTCGAGGCGCAGGACGCGCACAACAGCGTGCGCCTCATCCTGCCGCGCGGGGACGGCGACACCCGCTATGCGGCCGCCGCACGCACGCTCGACGCGTGGCGCAGCGTGGGCGTGCTCGTCCGCGACAAGGTGCCCGCGCTCTACCGCTACCACCAGACCTACACCCGTGCCGAACTCGGCCCCAACCCGGTCACGCGGCGCGGCTTCGTCTGCGCGGTGCGCCTGCACCACTTTGACGAGGGGGTGATCCTGCCGCATGAGCGCACGCTGCGCGGTCCGAAGGAGGATCGGCTCAAGTTGATGCGTGCGACGCGTGCGCACTTCTCGCAGATTTTCGGGCTCTACCCCGA
The DNA here is from genome assembly GCA_009692535.1 of Myxococcales bacterium. Taxonomy (GTDB): domain Bacteria; phylum Myxococcota_A; class Polyangia; order Haliangiales; family SHYZ01; genus SHYZ01. The sequence continues at coordinate 4,535 of SHYZ01000130.1, read as the reverse complement.
CCCCGAGCGGCTCGCCGATCGCGCGTTCGAGAGCGCCGAAGCGCGCGCGCCCGAGCTCGAGGGGCGCACGACCGACGGGACGCTGCACCGGCTCTGGCGCGTGACCGATGCGGCGACGGTCCGCGCTGTGACCACCGTGCTTGAGGCGAAGAACGTCTACATCGCCGACGGTCATCACCGCTACGAGACGATGCTCGCGCTGCGCGAGGAGTTCCGTGCGTCGGGCACAAAGGGGCCACGCGCCACCACCGAGTACGCGACGATGTTCCTCGCGAACATGGATGACCCGGGGCTGGTCGTCCTGCCGACACACCGGCTGGTGCACTCGCTGGCGTCGTTCGATCGCGAGCAGGTGCTCGCCGCAGCGCGCGCCTGGTTCGACGTCGCCGAGATCGCGGGCGGCGCGAGTGACGCCATGACACTTCGCGGGCAAATCGCCGCGCGTGCAGCGGAGCGCCCGTCGTTCGCGCTCGTCGTGCCGGGCGACGAGCGCGCGTGGATCCTCTCGCTGCGGGTTGCCCCCGAGGCCGCTGGCCTCGTCGGTCCGCCCGCGCTCACGACGCTCGACGTCACGATCCTGCATGCGCTCATCCTCGAGCGGATGCTCGGGATCGATCGCGCCGCGCAGGAAGCCCAGAGTCACATCACCTATGTGAAGGACACCGCGAGCGCGCTCGATCGCGTGCGGCGCGGTGAGGCGCAGGTCGGCTTCCTCATGCACCCGACGCGCGTGCGGCAGGTGAAGGACGTCTCGGATGTTGGCGAGGTCATGCCGCAGAAGTCGACCTTCTTCTACCCGAAGATCGCGAGTGGCCTGGTGATGAACCCGCTCGATCCGTTCGAGGAGCTCGCGTCGGTTTAGCCGTGGCCGTTGCCCCGCTGCGCCCTGCTGCCGACGCTGCGCTCGACCTGCTCCACCGTGGCCGGCTGCGCCTGCTCCAGTCGCGACGCGGCGCTCGTGCATCGCTCGACTCGCTGCTCCTCGCCGACTTCGCCCTCACCCACCTGCCGCTGCGCACACGCGACCTGCTCGATCTCGCCTGTGGCGGCGGCGTGGTCGGGTTGGTGCTCGCGCTCGAGCGTGTGCGCCTCCGCGTGGTGGGCGTCGACGTCGACGACGAAGCGATCCTGCTGGCGCGCCGCAACGCTGTGCTCAACGGCGTGGCCGATCGCGTCACGGCCGTAGTGGGCGACGCCGCACGCCCGCAGACCTTGCCGTTCGCGGCCGGCGCGTTCGACTGCGTGGTCTCGAACCCGCCGTTTCACGACCTCGGCGGGCGGCTCTCGCCACACACCGCGCGCGCTCTCGCGCACCACGAGCTGACGCTCGATCTCGTCGGCGTCGTCGCTGCTGCGGCCCACCTGCTGCGCCCGCGTGGCCGCATCGCGTTGATCCACCGCGCCGACCGAATGCCGGCCGCGCTGGCAGCGCTGCACGCCGCGCGATTTACCCCCCGCGCGATCCGCCCGGTGCACACGATCGCCGCCGAGCCGGCGCGGCGGGTGCTTCTCTTCGCCGAGCGTGGCTACCGCGGCGCGTCCCACCTGCTGCCGCCGCTCGTGGTCCATGGGGCGGATCGCAAGAGCTACACCGACGAGGCGCGTCGAATCGTCGACGGAGCGCCGCTCCCGTCCCTGCGGTGAGGTTGACCGACTCGGCGGGACCGGCATATATGCGGCCCATGCTTTCCGTCGTTCGCTGCCCCCAGCCAGGAACGCTCTGATGTCCGACGTGCGTGGGCGGCGTCCTCCCAGCGACCGTGGCGGCATGCGTCCGACGCGTCCGCCCCCTGGGTCGAGCCCATCGGGCGCGCTCCGTCCGCAGCGTCCGCAGGCCCCCTCGGGCATGGCGGGCCTGTCGGGCTCGGTTCGCCCACCGCGCGCGCTGCGCCCCTTGCCCGCCCGCGGTCCGGTTGTGCGCAGCGGCACCTTCCGTCTGCCGCAGGATATTGCGCAGCTCATCTGGGCCGGGCACCCGTGGGTGTTCCGCGACGCACTCGGCGATCGCCCGGTGCGTGAGAACACCGGTGACATCGTCGAGCTCGTCGACCCCGCCGGCAATTTCGTCGGCCGCGGATTTTACGACTCGACCGCCACCATCGCAGTTCGCGTTTTCACCCGCGACGCCGCCGAGGCGCTCGGTCCCGGTCTCATCACGCGTCGCGTGCGTGATGCGGTCTCGCTCCGTCGTCGCTTCGTGCGCGACACCAACGCACTCCGCCTCGTGAACGCCGAGAGCGACGGCCTCCCCGGGATCACCGTCGACCGCTACGCCGACTATCTCGTGGTGCAGATCGCCACGCCGGCGGTGCTGGCAGTCGAGGAGGCGTTACTCGACGCGCTCGAGGCCGAGGTCAAGCCGAAGGCGATCTACATGCAGCGCCGGTTTCGTTCGCTTGCTGGGGACGCGCCCACCGCGGCGACGCTGGCCCGGGGCACCGCCGCACCGGTTGAGCTCGAGGTGGAGGAGGGCCCGTTGCGTTTCTGGGTCGATGTCACCGCGCCGCTGTCGACCGGACTGTTCCCCGATCTTCGCCTCGGTCGTCGCGCAATCGGCGGCTGGGCGTCGGGGCGCCGCGTGCTCAACCTCTTTAGCTATTCCGGCGCGGTCAGCGTTTGGGCGCAGCATGGCGGCGCGGCCTCCGTCGTGGCCGTCGACTCATCGGCGCGCGCCCACGCCCGCGCGCGGAAAAACTTCGCGCTGAACGGCTTCGATCCAGAAAAGCCCGAGCACATCGTCGGCGACGTCTTCAAGGTGCTCGCGAAGCTCGCCGAGCGCGGCCGCACGTTCGATCTCATCGTGATGGACCCGCCGGCGTTCGGCACCGGCGGGGGCCAGACCTTTTCCGCAGCGCAGGACTACCGCGAGCTCGTCGCGGAAACCCTTCGCCTGCTCGCGCCCGGCGCCGTGCTGGTCGCCGTGTCGTCGACCCATCGCATCACGCACGAGGACTTCGATCGCGCACTCGCCGAGGGTGCCGCGCGCGCCAGCGGTTCGCTGCGGATCGTGGAGCGCCTGGTGCTACCGCCCGACTTCTGCGTCGCGCCGGGGTTCCCCGAGGGGAACTACCTCAAGGGCGCGGTCTGCATCCGCGACTGAGCGCCGCACGTTACTGAGCCGGCTCGCCCTGGCCGACGAGCGTGCGGTACGCCTCGCTCGGCTGCAGCTCCGTTGGCGACGCCGAGCAGCACGCGCGCCTGCATCAGCAGCGCGGCCTCTGTCGGCACCAGTGCCTCGGCGTACGCGCTTGTGCCGCTTGCTGGACGCGGTGGCGGCTCTGGCGCCGCACGTCGCACTCCGAAGCATCCGGCGCTAGCACCGGGGGCACCGCGAGCCGCGTGCCCGCGAGCTCGGCGTGTAGCGTGCGTGCGCGCAGCGCGCTTCGAGGTGGCGGCGCGTCACGAGCAGTCGCGCAGGGGTCGGCTTTGTCGCCGACCAGGAAGGCACAGGGCGCGCCTTCCCCGTTCCGCTAGATGCTGCCCGTGCCGTGCAGCGCCGTCGTCTCGGCGATGTACACCAAGATCGCCGACTCGACGGTCTCGTTGAAGCGCACTTTCCCCTCTGCGATCTCACGCAGCGCGGTGACCGCCTGCTTGTTCTCGCACTTGACGAGCGGCTGTGCGCCCTTGCCGAGAACCCGCGCTCGCTCAGTGGCGAGGATGGTCAAGGCGAAGCGGTTCGGGACCTTCTCGAGACAGTCTTCGACAGTTACGCGCGCCATAGTTGCTCCTTCAAGAGGCGACGCATCCTACCCGCGAGCGACCGAGTGTCAAGGCCGAAGCCGACGATCATCCCCGCGGGTCCCCGCGGGTTGCCAACCTATATTCTTGCAGCTACCGTCGAAGAAATGAAAAAGACTCCGATCCACTGGGACGCGCTCGAGTCCGCCTTGGAGCGAAACGCCCCGGAGGCCGATAGCTTTCTCGATCTCACGACGGGGCAGGTGGTCTCGATCGTCCCGGGCGACCCGGAGGCTTCCTTCCACCGCGCCCAGGTGACGGCGAACCTCGGCGGCTTCGCGCGGATCGAGCCGGTCTCGTCGCGCGAGCAGTACCGCTGGATGGAGCGCTTCGTCCTGTCGGTCTCGGACGGCGTGCTGCGTGAGCGCCTCGTGATGTCGATCGACGGGAAGGGCGCGTTCCGCCGCTTCAAGGACGTGCTCGCCGGGTTTCCTGTCGATCGCGAGCGTTGGTTCGACTACCGCCTCGGGCTGCTGCGCTGGCACCTCGAGGCGTGGCTGCGTGAGCGGAAGATCGAGCCGGAGTCGGCCGCGCCTTGGGGAGTGGCCGAGTTGCCGCCTGAGCTGCCCGAGGTTGCGCCCTCGCCGATCGTGCTTGGCGCCATCGCGCCAGGAGAGGCGTTCCGGCGCCACGCTCGTGAGTTGGTGGACACCATGGCCGCGATCGACCTACCTGCGGCGATCGCGTTCCTCGAGTTTCTCAAGGAGCGCGGCACGGCGCTGGTGAGCCTGCGCGCGGCGGCGCCAGCCTTGGCCACCACGCCTGAGACGCCGCAACCGATCGAGGTCGACCGC
>SHYZ01000129.1 GCA_009692535.1 Myxococcales bacterium | reverse complement strand
TCGGCGCCGTCGGCGCTGGCGGGGTCGCAGTCGTCGTCGAGACCGTTGCAGACGTCGCTGATGCTGCCGGTGGCGTCGCTGCAGACGATGCTGCCGAGCGAGCAGGAGCGGGTGCCCTCGGCGCAGAGGTCGGTGTCGGCGCCGTCGCACGCCGTCCCATTCATCGGGTCCTCGGCGCCGTCGGCGCTGGCGGCGTCGCAGTCGTCGTCGAGCGTGTTGCAGGTCTCGGCCGAGGGCTCGACGATGCGGACGCAGGCGAGCGTGCCGGCAACGCAGTGGATGAGGCCTGGCTCGCAGACGCCCGGCTGTCCGGTGCTGCACGAGGCTCCTGCGCCCGGGTCGCCTTCGTTGGTCAGGCCATCGCAGTCGTCATCTAGTGCGTTGCAGGTCTCCGGCACAGGCATCGCGTTGCGCACGCAGGCGATTGCCCCCGCGAGGCAGTGGAGCGTGCCGAGCGCGCAGGCACCGAGCTCCGTGGTGACACAGAACGCGCCGCCGCCGGGGTCGAGCTCGTCTGTCGTACCGTCGCAGTCGTTGTCGAGGCCATCGCAGGCCTCGGGGATCGGCAGGGGTGCGTTGCAACCGAGCCACGAGCCGACGATGCAGACCTCGATGCCGACGCCACAGGTGTTGCTGCACGCCTGAAACAGCGACTCGTCCACTTCCGCGTCGCAGTCGTTGTCGATGGCGTCACAGGCCTCGGGCATTGCTGCGGCGTTCGCGACGCAGACGAGCGCGCCGGCACTGCACGCAAAGCTCCCTTCGGCGCAGCTGCCCGGCATACTGGTGACGCAGCTGAGCCCGAGCGATGCATCGTCCTCGTCGACCTCGAGATCACAGTCGTTGTCGAGGCCGTCGCAGGTCTCGGCCACAGGAAGTGCGCAGCCGAGCACCACGCCGATGATCGGCACTCGTGCTGCGGCCTCGGCCGGATCGGGGTCGTTCGTCTCAAGCAGGAGGAACTCGACCGGAAGTGCGCCCCCGCCGAGCGGGCCGCTGTCGAGGGTTACGCGCGCGCGCAGCAGTGCGCCGCCGGCGCCAGCGCCGAGGTGTGCGGGGAGCGTGGCGGGTGTCGCGGACCCGGTCGCCGGATCGACGAGCAAGAGCTCCACCGACCAGGCGGTTCCGAGGCCCGTGTCGTCGGTGATGGAGGCGGCAGTCACGACCAGCGGCGCGTTCCCGTTGCCTGCGTTGGTCACGTCGACGTCGCGGGTGACGACGTCGCTCCACGGGACCGTACCGAAGTCGATGGTGTCGGGCTCGACCAGGAGGTCGGGGACACCTTTGAGTTCGGAGACGAGGGCCACGACGACCAGCGGCTCATCGGCGTCGCTCGTGGCGATGCGCAGTTCAGCGAAGTCCTCTTCGCCGTCGGCCTGCACGAGGAACACGTTGACGATGGCGCTCTCGCCGCTGGCAAGGTCGATCGCGACGTCACCCGCCGGAACGATCGAGTACTCATCGAGCTCATCGGTCTCGAGCACCTCGAGTCGCGTCACGTGCAGCGTGCCGCCGCCCGCGTTCGTGATCTCGACGGACAGCTCGACCTCGACGCCGAGGGACGCGCTGCCAAACTCGAGCGTCGTCGGGGAGACGACCACTTCGGGCAGTGCGTCGGCTCCGTCGCTTGGGGGGCCGCCGGCGTCGATCGGCGTGGCGCAGAATCCGCCGACGCATGCGGTGCCGATCGGGCACTCGACGTCATCGAGGCAACTGGCGGCGGCGTCGATGACAGCGTCGACAGAAGTGCCGCCACACGAGCCGACGAGCAAGGAAACCGTGAGCGCGAGGGCCCGGAAAGCAGTTGTCATGAACGGATATCTCCTTAAAACGTGAAGACTGGAGATGAAGCAGGCACAGGGTGTAGGGCGGCTGCGGCGAGCCGACCTTAAATAGCCTAGAGGTTCTCTGCGGTCACCGTGTAAGGGGTGCAGGTCGGGGCGTCGGCGAGGCGGCGATAGATCCGGACCTTGACCGCCACCGGGATCGCGATGGCGTCGGAGCAGCAGCCGGGGCCGGCGGTGTAGACGAAGTTCGATTCCCAGAGGTCGACGCCGGTCGCGTCGGGTTTGTCGTCGCACGAGATGTCGGTGCCGCAGTCGCGGACCACGTCCATCGCGTACTGGCCGCCGCCGCTGTCCGAGAGTGTGACGCGCGGGTGGAAGAGCGAACCCGATCCGCCGGTGACGAACGAGAAGGACGCATAGTCGCTGCCGGTGGCGGTCTCGACGACGCCGGTCATGGTCGCGCTCGTGCCGGTGCCGAGCGCGACATCACCGGCCGCCGCGCAGACCGGTGGGTGCAGGCCAGACCCGCACTCGCAGCCGTTGTCCGGGCTCACGTCCGCGTCGAAGACACCGTCGGTGCAGACTGCGGCAACGCAGGCGCCGCTGGTGCACGCCCACGCGGTGACGCTGGTCGCGCCCGGGTGCTGCGTGGGGCAGGTCGACTCCGGCGGCGTCTCGTCGGTCACGCCGTTGCAGTCGTTGTCGAGGCCGTCGCAGCTCTCCGCTATGGTGCCGGGCAGGATGGTCGCCACGCAGCTCAGCGCGCCGCCGAGGCACTGAAACGTGCCGGCGCCGCACACGCCCGGGAGGCCGGTGCCGCACGCGCCGCCGCCGCCGGGGTTGTCCTCGTCGGTCGCAAGGTCGCAGTCGTCGTCGATGGCGTTGCAGGTCTCGGGCAGGGCCGGCGGCGCGGTGCAGCCGAAGAAGGTCCCGACGAAACAGAACTCGACGCCGACGCCGCACGCGGTGCTGCACATCTGCATCACGCTGTCGTCGATCGTGCCATCGCAGTCCTCGTCGACCGCATTGCAGGTCTCGGCGACTGAGCCCGGGGTGATGTCGGGCACGCAGGTAAGCACGCCGGCGAGGCAGTGGAGCACGCCGGGGGTACAGAGGCCCGGGTGGCTGCTGTCGCAGTGTCCGCCGCTGTCGGGATCGTCGTTGTCGATCCTGAGGTCGCAGTCGTTGTCGAGGCCGTCGCAGACCTCGGGGGCGGGCGCGGCGCAGCCGAGCACGTCGCCGGTCATGGGGATCTCCACGCGGGGCGTGTCGCCGTCGTCAGAGAGCACGACGACGTGCTCGACCGGGATCGGACCCGAGGTCAGCGTGGCGGCGCGGAAGCGGACGCGGATTCGCGCCACGTCGGCGAGTCGTCCGAGCAGCGGATCGGCCGCGCTCAGGAGCAAGGGCGGTGTGGCCGCCGTCTCGGTGCCATCGGGCGCGACGAGAAAGATCGAGGTCGAGAAGAGGTCGCCGAGTCCGGTCGTGTTGGTCACGGCGATCGAGCTGATGACGAGCGGCGCGTTGCCGTTGCCTTGGTTCACGAGGTCGACGTCGCGGTCGGCGGTGGCGAGAAAGGCGACGATGCCGAAGTCGATCGCCGGCGGAGCGAAGCCGAGGTCGGGCATGCCCTTGAGCTCGGAGACGAGATTCACCACGACCTGCGGTTCGTCCGCGTCGTTGGAGGAGATGTGGAGCGTGGCGATGTCGTCCTCGGCGTCGATCGCGTGGAGCGTCACCCCCACCATGATCGTCTCGCCGGGAGCGATGGTCAGCATGACCTCGCCGATGGGCGTGGCGCTGTACTCGGGGGCGTCGTCGCCTTCGAGGATTTCGATGCGCGTTACCTGGAGCGGGGTACCGCCGAGGTTGGAAATCTCGAGCGGCAGCGTGGTGTCCGCGTCGAGCAGCGGGCTGCCGAAGTCGAGCGTCGTCGGCGTCACGACGATGTCGGCGGGGCGCGAGGCGTCGATGGTAGCGCCGCCGTCACCGGGCGTGGTGCAGAAGCCGCCGGTGCAGAGTTGGCCGACCGGGCACTCGGAATCGTTGGAGCAGGGTATGGCGCCGTCGAGCACGTTGCCGGAGTCGCTGCCGCCGCATGCTGTCACGCAGGAAAGAACAAGCAGCGCGGCGAGGGCGGTGTGGGTGCGGGGGAGTGACGGCATGCGCTGCTCCTGAGTTCGGAGGTGGTGAGACGATCCTGAGACTCCGGCAGCATACATTGAACGGTGAAGGGTGGCCGGCTGGTGCCTCTGGTTAGCGGACGGTGGTGTCGGCGTGGGGATTGATCACGGCTGGCTCACGTCGGCGAGGCGGGCGAGATCATCGACGCGAAGGTTCACCACGCCGCCGTCGCGCTCGACGCGGCCGCGCGCCACGAGCAGCAGTTGGTCGCGCGCCAGCGGGCGCAGCCGCTCGTAGACGTCGGGGGTGAAGACCAGGTTGGCGAGACCGCTCTCGTCCTCGAGCGTGATGAAGACCATCCCCTTGGCGGTCGGGGGGCGCTGCCTGACGATCACCACGCCGGCGACCTCGGCGCGTTGGCCGCCGCGTGCGCGCGCGAGGTCGGCGGCGCGGAGCACGCCGGCCGCGTCGAGCGCTGCGCGTCGGAGACCGACGGGGTGGCGGTCGAGCGAGAGCCCGAGGCCGATGTGGTCGGCGACGAGCTCTTCGTGCGGGGTCATCTGCGCGAGCGGCGCGGGATCGATCGGCGGCGTGGGGGCGAGGGGGAGCGGGGCGCGCTCGAGCGCGGTGACCTGCCAGAGCGCCTCGCGCCGCGTGAGCCCGAAGCCGGCGAAGCCGTCGGCTGCCGCGAGCCGCTCGAGCGCTGCGCGCGGCATGCCGCTCCGTCGCGCAAAGTCGCCGATGGAGCGAAACGGCACGTGCTGCCGCGCTGCTGTGAAGGTCGCGCGGGCGGCGTCGCCGACGCCCTGCAGCGAGGCGAGTCCGAGTCGCACGGCGAGCTGGCCGCCGTGTGCGCGCTCGAGCCCGGGTGTCCACGCGCTCCTGCGCGCGCAGACCGGCAGCATCGGCACGCCGTGGCGTTGCGCGTCGGCGACGATCGTGCCCGGCGCGTAAAAGCCCATCGGCTGCGCGGCGAGCAGCGCGCAGGTGAACGCGGCGGGGTGGTGGCGCTTGAGCCACGCCGACGCGTAGACCAGCAGCGCGAAGCTCGCCGCGTGTGACTCGGGGAAGCCGTAGTCGGCGAAGGCGGCGAGCTGGTCGCGGAGCTTTTTTGCGGCCTCGTCAGCGAGCCCGTGCGCGCGCATCCCGGCGAGCAGCTTCTCGTCGAGCGCGCGCAGCTTCTCGTGTGAGCGCTTGTGTCCCATCGCGCGGCGCAGCTCGTCGGCCTCGCCGGGGGTAAATCCCGCGGCCACGATCGCGAGCTTCATCCCCTGCTCCTGAAAGAGCGGCACGCCGAGCGTGCGACGGAGCAGCGGCTCGAGCGACGGGTGCGCGAACTCGACCGGCTCGCGCCCCTGTCGCCGACGGAGGTAGGGGTGCACGAGGTCGCCCTGGATCGGACCGGGGCGGATGATCGCCACCTCGATCACGAGATCGTAGAAGGTGCGCGGGCGCAGCCGCGGCAGCATCGTCATCTGCGCGCGCGACTCGATCTGGAACACGCCGATGGTGTCGGCCGCGCAGATGAGATCGTAGACCGCCGGATCGTCGGGTGGGATCGACGCGAGATCGATCTGCTGCGCCTCGTGCGCTTCGATGAGTCGGAACGCGCCGTCGAGCACGGTGAGCATGCCGAGCCCGAGCAGATCGATCTTGAGGATGCCGAGCGCGGCGAGATCGTCCTTGTCCCACTGCGTGACGGTGCGTTCGGCCATCGTCGCGTTCTCGAGCGGGACCACCTCGCCGAGCGGGCCGTGGGCGATCACCATGCCGCCGGAGTGGATCCCGAGGTGACGCGGGAAACCTTCGAGGTCGGCGGCGAGGCCGAGCAGGCGTGCGACCACCGGAGCGTTCGGTGCGAGCCCGGCTGCGCGCGCCGCCGCGTCGCCGCCGAGCGCGCCGGCGACGGTGATCTGTCCACCTTCGACGTGGTGGTCGTGGGCGCGCGCGACCGCGTCGACCTGCGCCGGGGAGAGCCCGAGGGTCTTGCCGACGTCGCGCAGCGCCGAGCGGGCGCGGTAGGTGATGACCTCGTTCGCCATCGCGACGCGCTCGCGCCCGTAGCGACGGTAGACGTACTGGATGACCTCCTCGCGGCGCGCGTGCGCGATGTCGAGATCGATGTCGGGGACCTCGCGTCGCTCCTCCGAGAGGAAGCGCTCGAAGAGCAGCTCCATGCCGACCGGGTCGACCGCGGTGATGCCCAGGACGTAGCAGACGGCGGAGTTGGCCGCCGAGCCGCGCCCTTGGCAGAGGATCTGCTGCTCGCGGCAGAAGTTCACGATGTCGTGGACGATGAGGAAGTAGCCGGCGAGGCCGAGGCGATCGATGACCTGGAGTTCGCGCGCGAGCTGGGCGGCGGCGCGCGCGCCGAGCGGTCGGTAGCGCTCGCGGGCGCCGCGCATGGTGAGCTCGTGGAGCTGCGAGAAGGCGGTCTCGCCGGGCGGCGTCGGGAAGGCGGGGAAGCGGTAGGCGAGCTCGTCGAGCGAGAAGCGGGCGCGCGCGGCGAGGGCGGCGGTGCGCTCGAGCGCGTCGGGGTAGCCGGCGAAGCGACGCTCGAGCTCGGCGACGGTGTGGAGGTGCGCCTCGCCGTTGGCGCCGAGCAGACGACCGGCGGCGTCGAGTGAGGTGCCGGCGCGCACGCAGCGGAGCACGTCGTGGAGCGGGCGGCGATCAGGCGTGGCGTAGCGCGCGTCTTGCGTGACGACGCGCGCTAGGCCGGCCTTGCGCGCGAGTCGTGCGAGCGCCTCGAGCCGCGCGTCGTCGCCGGGGCGGAGCAGGTGCGTGAGCTCGACGTGGGCGCGCTCGCCGAACGCCTCGCCGAGGCGCGCGGCCCACGCCAGCGCGCCAGCGTCGTCGCCGGCGGCGAGCGCGCGATCGATCGGGCCGCCCGCGCCGCCGGAGAGCAGGGCGAGCCCGTGCGTGCGGTGCGCGACCTCGTCCCAGCGTGCGCACGCGCTCCCCTTGGGGTGACGCAGTCGGCTCGTGCTGAGTAGGCGTGAGAGTCGTGCGTAGCCGCCGGCGTCGAGCGCGAGGAGGACCAGCCGCCCCGACGGTGCGAAGGCGGGACCGGGGCTCGCCGCCTGGTCGGAGAGCGCGACGGTCAGCTCGGCGCCGACGATGAGCGAGAGCCCGAGCCGGCGCGCTTCGAGGTGCGCGCGCGGCACGCCGTAGAGACCGTCGACGTCGGTCACGGCGAGGGCGCGGTAGCCGAGGGTGTGGGCGCGCTCGACGAGCTCCTCGGGCGCCGACGCAGCGTCGAGGAAAGAGAAGTAGGAGCGAGCGTGGAGCTCCGCGTAGGGCATGGTCAGTCGAGCACGCCGTGGAGTTCCGCGCAGGGCATGGTCAGTCGAGCACGCCGTGGAGTTCCGCGCAGGGCATGGTCAGTCGAGCACGCCGTGGAGTTCCGCGTAGGGCATGGTCAGTCGAGCACGCCGTGCAGGTAGAGCCGGCCGTCGACGCGATCGCGGTAGAGCCAGTAGCGCCCGCCGTCGTCGGTGGTGACCTCGTAGTAGTCGCGCGCGAAGGAGGCCGGGGCCCACCACTCGCCCTCGAGGCGGAGCGGGCCACGGGCGGTGACGATGCGGCGGAGCGCGCCCAAAAGCTGGAGCGTGCCGCCAGGAGCGCTTGGAGTTGCAGATGGGTCGGGGGGGGAGCCGGGGGGGCTCGCGAGCGGAGTCGGCGGATCGAGCAGACGAAGAGCGCCGGGGCTGAGCGGGAGCGTGGGGGCGAGTTGGTGCGGCGCGGGGAGCGCGGGCTTGGGGCGTGGGCGTTGCTTGACGCGTGGGTCGGGGAGCGAAAAGCGGATCGGCTCCCAGCTTCCTTCGGGGCGATGACGTTCGCGCAGGCGTGTGCCGAAGACGGCCGCCTCGCCGAAGGCGGCCGTGAGGCGCTGGGTGGCAAGCTCGAGCGCGTCGTGCGGAAAGTCGTCGCGCTCAAAGAGGGAGGTCTGTCGGGCCTCGAGTTCGCTCTCCTCGACGACGCTCGTTGCGACTGTGGTGACAGGGTGCACGAGCGTGCGCTCGGCGAGGTGCGCGCGGGCTAGCTCGACGAGCGTGCGCGCCGAGGGGGTGGGGTGCGCGGGGACCAACTCGATGCGGGTGCTGGCGCCGCCGGGACCGGAGAGCGTGAGGGCGACTCGCGCGGCAGCGCGACCGCGACCGACGAGTCGCCGCGCGACCCGTTCGAGGAGCGGGCGGAGCATGAACGCGAGCGGCTCGAGCTCGGTCATCTCGCACTCGAGATCGACGAACTCGCAGATCGGCTCGTCGGGAAAGAACGGGGTGAGCGAGCGCGGATCTCGCCCCTGCGCCAGCTCGTGCGCGTTGATTTCGCCGACGGGAAAGCGTCGGCCGATCGACGGCGCGGGCAGCGCGGCAAAATCGCCGATGGTGCGTACGCCGAGCAGCGCGAGCGTTCGTGCGGCCGCTTCGCCCACCGGGAGCAGCCCGAGTGGGAGCGGCGCGAGGAAGCGCGCGGAGCCGCCCGGCGGCACCACCCAGACCGGCGCGTGCGGGCGCGGTTGCGTGGCGGCGAACTGCGTGGCGGCGAACTGCGTGGCGGCGAACTGCGTGGCGGCGAGCGGCGTGGCGGCGAGCGGCGTGGCGGCGAGCGGCGTGGCGGCGAACTGCCTGGCGGCGAACTGCGTGGCGACCCAGGCGGAGAAACGATCGTCGGCGATGCCGGCGCGCGCGATCAGGCCGAGGCCCGCGGCGGCCTCGAGCGCCTGTTCACCGAACGTGGCGCCGCGCACGCCGGAGGGGACCTGCGCAAAGAGGCCACTCGGATCAGAGATGTCGACGGTGACCGAGAACGCGAGCAGTGCCTCAGCGAGCGCGCAGCGTGCCTCGGCCCACGCGGCGGGCGCGCCGTCGACGAGCAACGCCTCGGGGGCAGCGGCACGCGCCTGCAGCGCGGTCATCCCCACGCGCACTCCGGCGGCGAGCGCGGCCCGCGAGACGGCCACGATGCGCGGCGGGCCGGATGGTGACTGCGCTTGCGTCGACCGCGCGAGCAGCACGCCGAGCGGCGCGCCCGCGAGGTGCGGCGCGCGGCGCACCTGCACCTGCAAGGGGAGGGCGGGGAGATAGAGACAGAGGATCCTCACGCACCCGGCTCCGCGCGCGCGGCCGCGGTGGGCGACGCGACGCCGAGCGCCTGCAGCGCCTCAGGCGAGTGAAACGTGCGGGTGAGCGCGGGCCGACCGAGCGTCACCTCGGCCCGCGCACCGGTCGCGCTTCCTTTGAGCACCGTCACGCTGAGTCCGCGCCGGTCGGTCTCGTGCTCCCCTCGCTCCGCTTGCGGCGCTTGCGGCGCGATGGCCAGTCGCAGCGCTGCGTGCGGTGCCTCCCCGCCGATGACGAGGAGCGCTGCGCCGGCATCACGCGCGGCGATGCGCAGCCGCGCAGCCGCTCGGTCGGGGAGCGCGGCCGGAAGATCGAGCACGACCAGCGCGAAAATCCGCGCGCGCGCCAGAATCTCCGCGGCCCGCGCCGCAGCGAGTGGTGTGCGTGGCGGTCGGACCACGAGCAGCCGCGCGAGCTCGACCCCGGCCTGCGCCGCGCTCGGTGGATGGAGCTCGCCGGTGGCGTCGATCCAGGCCACGAGCTGCCCGGCCGCGCTCGCCCTAGCCGCGGTCGCAAAGGCCAGCGCCGTCTTTCCCGAGGAGGCCACGCCGCGCAGCTCGATCAGCCGTCCGCGCGGCAGCCCCCCGGAGAGGAGTTCGTCGAGCTCAGGCCAGCCGGTCGGCAGTAGCTCGGCTTCGACTGGGCGCTTCGGCGCGTCGCCGCCGAGGGTGAATCGTTCCAGCGCGCGCGCGAACTCCAGCTTCGTTGCCTGCATGACTGAACATTAGTATAGGCATATGACATCGTCAGGAAATGGCGTTCCTGATGGTAGAGTTGCCGCAGGTACCCGGAGCCACAAGCCTTCCCGTGGCGGGTGTTCGTGACCCAAGGTGTCCGTGACCCTCGCTGAAGGAGAGCGATTCCCCCGTGATTCTAGGGCCATCACCTCTTCCCCCCGCTGGCGAGCGGTCTGCATGACCTGCGCGTCTGTGCCCGGACTTTCGCCGCGCCCTGCGAGGGGGCGATGAGACGTGATCGCATCCTTGTCGTCGACGACGAGGCTCGCAACCGTCGTCTGCTCGAGACCATCCTCACCGCCGCCGGCTACGACGTGCTCGAGGCCGACAGCGGCGAAGCCGCGCTCGTCGCAGTGGCCAGCGAGCGTGCCGATCTCGTGCTGCTCGATGTGCACATGCCCGGTCTCGACGGCATCGAGACCTGCCGCCGCATCCGCGACGAGCTCGGCCGGCGCCTGCTCCCGATCGTCTTCGTCACCGGCATGGGCGACCGCGACGTGCGCGTGCGCGGCAAAGAGGTCGGCGCCGACGATTTTCTCACCAAGCCGATCGACGATGGCGAGCTGCTCGCGCGGGTTCGCGCGTTGCTCGGCGTGAAGAGCTACCACGACCTCAGCGAGCGGCGGCGTCGCCATCTCGAGGCGGAGTTGGCCGAGCGCTCGGAGCAGCTGGTCGATGCCGAGCGGCTCGCACGGCTCGGGTCGCTCGCGGCCGGGATCGGCGAGCAGCTCGGCGGCGTCGGCACGGTGCTGGAGAACGCGCTCGGTTTCGTCGTGGCGGCCGCGCACGCTGGCAGGCCCGCTGCCGCCGAGGATTTGGCCGAGCTCGCGCGCGCCGCCCGCGAGGTGCGCGAGCAGGCCGCGTGGCTGGTCGCGCTCGGGACGCCCGCGTCGGCGGGGCGCACGCCGGTGGAGCTTCGCGCCGTTGTCGTCGAGGCGCTCGCGCTGCTCCGCTCGGGCGGTCGACTCGAGCGCTGTGAGGTCGAGGTCGCGCTGCCGGATCAGGCCGTGCTCGTCAACGTGAACCGGTCGCAGCTCGAGCAGGTGCTCCTCGGTGTGGTCGTGGCGGTCGCCGGTGTGGACGAAGCCGGCGCGGACGATGTCCGCCACGCACCCGAGGGCGAGGACTCCTCGGGACGATTCGCGTGCCGGCTACGCATCGAGGTCCGCGCGAGCGACTCGGCGCCGCGCGTGTGCTTTCGGGTCGTCGCCGACACGCGGTTCGCGCGCGCTTGGTCCGAGCGTCCCCCGGCGTTAGGGCTCACCGTCGCGCGGCACCTGCTGGCGTCGTGGGGTGGGCTGTTCGCGCTCGAGGATCAAGTGGGTGACGGCTGTGCGGTGAGCTTCGAGTTGCCGCTCGCGGAGGTGCCGGCCCGTGTTTGAGCCGCTGGCTGAAGTTGCGTCTGCGCCCGGGCCAAGTGCGCGGCTGGTCGAACCGCTGCCGCTGCTCATCGTCGACGACGAAGTCACCCTCCACCACGGCTACCTGCGGCTGCTCACGCAGCGT